>CADEDC010000001.1:0-22297 GCA_902825985.1 uncultured Acidobacteriota bacterium
AACGTCAGACGCGGACGGTCACCGCGGGGCGACGACGTGGTCGCAGGCACGGGCGGAGCGACAGAGGCTTTCGTAGGCACCGGTAGCTATAATGGAGGGTTCAGACACAGACTGGAAACACGGAATAGTACCGTATGGCCATCCGTCAACTCAAGGACCAGATTGCTCGGTTGCCGCAGCAGCCGGGAGTCTACCTGTACTTCAACGCGGCTGGCGACACGATTTACGTTGGAAAAGCCCGCGCCCTGCGGGATCGGGTCCGTTCGTACCTCGGCGCCTATGGCACCAACCCGAAAACCGACGCGCTGCTCGACGACATTGCCCGTCTGGAAGTCATTGTCACCGATTCGGTCGTCGAAGCACTGGCGCTCGAGAACAATCTCATCAAGCAGCGGAGCCCGCGGTACAACATCCTGCTGCGCGACGACAAGAGCTATCCCTACCTGCAACTCACCACGAATGAGGCATTTCCGCGGGTGCTGGTGGCCCGCCGCGTCGAACGCGACGGCAGCTACTATGCCGGTCCGTTCATGCCGGCCCGCCTCGCCCGTCGCACCATGGGGCTGACCCACCGGCTGTTCGGCATCCGGTCGTGCAATGAAGCCATTACCGGCCGGCGTGACCGCCCGTGCCTCGAGTACGACATCAAACGCTGCATCGCTCCGTGTGTCGACCGCCTGTGTTCCGCCGATCAGTACGGTCAGGCCGTGACCTTGACCCGGCTGTTCCTGGAAGGCAAGAACGACGAACTGCTCAAACGGTTGCAGGTGCAGATGACAGCAGCGGCGACCGCCGAGCGGTTCGAGGAGGCGGCCCAGGCGCGCGATTCGATCCGGACGATCCAGACGCTCCAGGACCGCCAGCAGAAGATGGCGACGACCGAACTCGGACACCGGGACGTGTTCGGCCTCACGCTCGGGCCCGCCGGGGCCGTCGTCCAGGTCTTCGAAGTGCGACGCGGTCGGGTCGTCGAACGGATCGACATGGGGTCCGACGCGGCCGCCGCCGCGGCCGGACCGGCCGACGTCCTGGCGGCCGCGATCCAGCAGTTCTACGAGGATCGAGACCCGCCGGGTGAAATCCACGTGCCGAGCGAGCCCGACGAACGCGAGGCGCTCGAGAGCTGGCTCTCGGAGGCGGCCGGCAGGCGGGTGCGCATCCTGGTGCCGCAACGCGGTGAGAAGCGCGGGCTCGTCGATCTGGCGACGCGGAACGCCGCCCTGGCCTATCGAACGCGCTTCAGCCAGGGGACCTCGGCGGAGTACGACGCCCTCGAGACCTTGCGTACGGTGCTCTCGCTGCCGGCGTTGCCCCGGCGCATCGAATGTTTCGACATTTCCACCATCCAGGGCAGCGAGACGGTCGCGTCGATGGTCGTTTGCGAAGACGGTCGCATGAAGCGCAGCGAGTACCGGAAGTTTCGTGTCCGGTCCGGCGACGGCACCGTTTCGATACGGTTTCTTGACGATTTCGCCGCGATGCGGCAGGTGGTGGGGCGACGTTACCAGGCCCTGCTCGAACGCGGCGGTCCGTTCCCCGACCTCATCCTCATCGATGGCGGCAAGGGGCAGTTGGGTGCCGCCTACGAAGCCCTCGAGGCCCTGGGCCTCGCGAATCTCGTCGCTGTCGGGATCGCCAAGAAGGAAGAGTTGCTGCACACCCGAGCCCTCGCCGACCCGATCGCGCTGGCCACCGACGATCCGGCGCTGTTGCTGGTGCAGCGAATCCGCGACGAGGCCCACCGGTTCGCGGTGACCTTCCATCGCAAGGCGCGGACGATGCGCGATCTGCATTCGGAGCTGGACGCCGTCGCCGGCATCGGTCCGCGCCGGCGGCGGACGCTGCTGACGACGTTCGGCAGCGTCGCTGGCGTGCGGCGTGCCACCCGCGAAGAGCTGGCGGCGGTCGTCGGCACCAAGGTGGCCGATGCCGTCCTTGCCTTTTTCGCGAGGCAGACATAACCTCAGAAGTTCATTCTCTTCAGTTCAGGCTGCTGTGACCGACGCTCATTCCGCATCGAACACCCCGGCTGCACCGCGGGCTCAACGCAAACGTGTGGTCTCGGGCATGCGGCCAACCGGCCGCCTGCATCTCGGCCATCTGGTCGGCGCGCTCGGGAACTGGGTACCGCTCCAGGCGCAGTACGACTGCTTCTACTTCGTGGCCGACTGGCACGCGCTGACCAGCGACTTCGCCGACACGTCACAGCTGACCTCGTACGCCTACGAGAACGTGGCCGACTGGATCGGCGCCGGTCTCGACCCCGAGCAGAGCACCTTTTTCATCCAGTCGCTCGTGCCGGAGCACGCCGAGCTCTACCTGCTGCTGTCGATGGTCATCCCGGTGCCGTGGCTCGAACGGGTGCCGACCTACAAGGAACAGCAGGAGACGCTCAAGGACAAGGACCTCTCGTCAATCGGCTTTCTCGGCTACCCCCTGCTGCAGACGGCCGATGTCGCCATCTACGATGCCCGCTTCGTGCCGGTGGGCGAGGATCAGGTCGCTCACCTCGAACTGGCGAGAGAGTCGGTGCGCCGGTTCAACAATTTCTTCGGCGCCGTGCTCGTCGAGCCGCAGCCGCTCCTGACCAAGTTCGGTCGCCTGCCGGGGCTCGACGGCGACAAGAAAATGAGCAAGAGTCTGGGCAACACCATTCACCTCTCGGATAGCGCCGATGAGGTGAAGAAGAAGGTGATGCGGATGTACACCGACCCGAAGCGCGTACGGGCGGACGTGCCCGGCACGGTCGAAGGCAACCCGGTCTTCGTCTATCACGATGCCTTCAACCCCGATACGGCTGAAGTCGAGGATCTCAAGGCGCGTTACCGCGCCGGCAAGGTGGGCGACGTCGAGGTGAAGAGCAAGCTGGCGAACGCGCTCAACACCCACCTCGAACCGATCCGCGAACGGCGCGCCGCCGTTCTCGCCAACCCGGAACGGCTGAAAGAGATCGTGGTCGACGGTTCA
The DNA here is from genome assembly GCA_902825985.1 of uncultured Acidobacteriota bacterium. Lineage (GTDB taxonomy): Bacteria > Acidobacteriota > Vicinamibacteria > Vicinamibacterales > CAVVIG01 > VFZL01. Next base: position 2,968 of record CADEDC010000001.1, read on the forward strand.
CGGCAGGCCCGCGTCGTCGCGCAGGAGACGATGGCCCGCGTCCGCGACGCGATGAAGATTTCGTACCGCTAGCATGTCACCGCCGCAGGAGTTCGAATCGTCGGCCGACGCCTTCGCGGTGCATCTCGACGGCTTCGATGGACCGCTCGATCTGCTGCTGCACCTCATCAAGAAGCATGAGGTGAACATCTACGACATCCCCATCGCCCTCATCACCGCGCAGTACCTCGACGTCATCGAGCTGATGCACGAGCTCAACCTCGACGTCGCGGGCGATTTCCTGGTGATGGCGGCGACGCTCATCCACCTGAAATCACGCACGCTGCTGCCGCGGCCCGACACCGCGGCGGCGGTCGAAGGCGAGAACGAGGATCCACGCGACGTCCTGGTGCGGCGGCTCGCGGAGCACCAGAAGTTCAAGGCGGCCGCTGAACTGCTGCACGAACGCGAACAGGTGCGCTCCGCCCAGTGGCAGCGGCCGGACGAACGGGTGGCGGCCATCGCCGGCGAGGACTACGAACCGGAACTCGAGGTCGATCTCTTCAGCCTGCTCAACGCGTTCCAGTCGGTCCTGCAGCGGCTGAAGAAGCGCCCGAAGGCGTTTCTGCCGGCCGAACAGATCCCGATCGAGGTCCGCATCGAGCAGTTGCTCGACCGCCTCTCGGAAACCGAGGCGTGCGGCTTCGAGGATCTCTTTGCCGACGTCCACGACCGCAGCGGGCTCATCGTGACGTTCCTGGCCTTGCTCGAAATGATTCGATTGAAGCTCGTGAGGGTCTTCCAGTCGGGCAGCTTCGGACCGATTCGCGTGTACAAGCGACCGCGGCCGACCGACGCTCCGCACCCGATTGGCGATCCGGAGGCACATCGTGGGTGACGTGGAACGCGACGACCAACTGGAAGGGCCATCGGACGACCAGGGGCAGGAGGGGGTGCCGACGGCGGCCGTAGACGACTTCACCGGCGAGGCGGCGGCGGACGCCGGCGGCAACGGGATGCCGGACGAGGCACTGTCGGACGAGGGACCGGCGGGCGAGGGACCGGCGGGTGAGGGACACGCGGACGAGCCACCGGCGCTCGACGAAGCGCCCGCCGACGACGCCGTCGGCGCGGCCACCCCACTGGCGACCGACGCCGCCGAGCCGTCATCCGATGCACCTGACGTGGTGTTTCGTTCGGCCGAGTTGAAATCGATCGTCGAGGCGCTGATTTTCGCCTCGCCGGAACCGCTGTCACTCAAGGCGATCTGCAAGCTGCTCGATGCCGAACCCAGGGAAGACGTCGAAGCGGCGCTGACGGCGCTGAAGGCAGACTACGAACGTCCGGGCGGCCTGCAACTGGTCGACGTCGCCGGTGGCTGCCAGATCGTCACGCGGCCGGACCTTCACGAGTGGGTGCGCCGGCTGTTCCACGAACGCAGCACGTCGAAGCTGTCGGTGCAGGCGCTGGAGACGCTCGCCGTGATCGCCTATCGGCAGCCGGTGACCGCGGCCGAGATCACCGACATCCGCGGCGTGAACACCTCCGGGGTGTTGAACACCCTGCTCGAGCGCCACCTCGTCAAGATCGTCGGTCGCAAGGAAGTGGTGGGACGCCCGTTCATGTACGCGACGACGCGCGAGTTCCTGATCCGATTCGGCCTGAACGACATCGCCGACCTGCCGAAGGTGCAGGACATGGTCGATGCATTCGGCCTCGAGTCGCCGCTGCTCATCGAGCGCACGCCGGCGGAAGATCAACTGCCGCTCGACGAGCCGGATGCCGAGCCGGCGGCCGGCGGTGCGGCGGCCGCCCGGCCGGACGACGACCCGGCGGCGTAGCGGCGCGGCGGGTGCGTCGCGCCGCGCACGGGTCAGCGGCGGGCGCGCGTCCGGTGCGGCCGCTCGACCGGTTCCACCGCCGCCAGCCGCGACGCTTTCTGCAGCCGCGCGACTTCGTCGTCGGTCAGCGGCCGCCATTGTCCCGGCTTCAGACGGGCGTCGCGCAATGGACCGATCGCGACCCGGCGCAGGTGCTCGACCGGATGGCCGATCGCCTCGCACATCCGGCGCACCTGGCGGTTCCGTCCTTCCCGCAACGTCACCCGGAGGATCGTCCGTTCGCCCTTCACGTGCATCCGTTCGACGTCGGCCGGCGCGGTCCGCTGGCCGTCGAGCGGCAGGCCGCGCGACAGCCGCTCGATGTCGCGGTCGTCGGGCACCCCGAGGACCCGCGCCTCGTAGACGCGTGGCACGCCGTGGCTCGGGTGCGTCAGTCGCGCCGCGAGGTCGCCGTCGTTGGTGAGCAGCAGCAATCCCTCCGAATCGAAATCGAGACGGCCGACGGGATAGACGTAGTCGCGGATGCCCGCCAGCAGATCGATGACGGTTGGACGCCGCTCGGGATCCGAGCGGGTGGTGACGTAGCCCGCCGGCTTGTTCAGCAGGATGTAGATCTGGCGCTCCGGTCGGCGGATCCGGCGTCCGTCGACGCGGATGTCGTCGTGCGCGGCGTCCGCCTTCGTCCCGAGTTCGCGGATCGTCGTGCCGTTGACCGTGACGCGTCCCTCGAGCATCAGCTGTTCGGAGGCGCGGCGTGACGCGATGCCAGCCTGCGAGAGAATCTTCTGGAGCCGTTCCATCGCCCTCTAGCGTATCTGCAAAACCACCGTCGCGGCGGGCCGCCGCGACGAAAAGCGTCGCGTGCTACACTCGACCATTCGTGTCCAGGAAGCTGATCGTCGCCATCGATGGCCCCTCCGGCGCCGGCAAGGGGACCATCGCCAGAGCCGTGGCTGCCGAACTCGGCTACCGTCACATCGACAGCGGCGCCATGTATCGTGCCGTCGGCTGGAAGGCCGTGCGCGACGGCGTGCCGCTGAGTGACGAAGGCGGCGTGCGCGCACTGGCCGAGCGATCGACGATCGACATCGATGGCCCGGTGGTCCGCATCGACGGAGTCGACATCTCGCGCGTCATCCGCACACCGGCGATCGATCGGGCGGCGACCGCGGTCGCCCGCCTGCCGCAGGTCCGCGACGTCCTGGTGGCCCGCCAGCGGGCGCTCGGCGAGGGCGGTGGCATCGTCATGGAAGGCCGCGACATCGGCACCGTGGTGTTCCCGCTCGCCGACGTGAAGATCTATCTCGACGCGTCCGAGCATGAACGGGCCCGCCGGCGGGCGCAGGATCCGGCCCATACCGGTCCGACGACGCTGGCCGAAGTCGCCTCGGCGCTGGTCGAGCGCGACCGCAACGATCGGACGCGCCACGTCTCGCCGCTCTACGCGGCCGCCGATGCGCAGGTCATCGACACCACCGACCAGCCGATTGCGGACGTCGTGCGCGACGTGCTCGGCCTCGTGCAGTCCCGCCTCACGACCGCCCGCTGACGGCCGCGCGCCTGGCCCGGCTCCAGCCGTGGCGGTCTGATTCCGATAACAGACAGGGGACTCGATCCGGAACGCACCCGACGCGTGTGTCGCGGTGTATCGCCCTGTGCATGGCGGATCGCGGCGAAGACAGGCATGACTGGTCAATTGGCGCGGTTCGCAGTGCTGGTGCTCCTCGGCTCGATGGCGACGGTGGCGCACGCCCAGCCGGCCGCCGATCTCGCCGATCTGTCGCTCGAGGACCTGATGAACGTGCAGGTCGAGACGGTCGTCGGCGCATCGAAGTACCGGCAACGGGTCACCGAAGCGCCGGCCTCGGTGACGATCATCGGCGCCGACGAGATCGCTCGTCAGCAGTATCGTTCGCTCGCCGACGTCCTGCGCAGCGTCCGCGGCTTCTACGTCACCTACGATCGGAACTACCACTACATCGGCACCCGCGGCTTCATCCGTCCCGGCGACTACAACAGCCGCATCCTGGTGCTCATCGACGGCCACCGCCTGAACGACAACATCTTCGGCGGCGCGCTGCTCGGTCAGGAATTTCCCGTCGACGTCAACCTGATCGATCGCATCGAGGTCGTCCGCGGGCCCGGCTCGGCGCTGTATGGGTCGAGCGCCATGTTCGGTGTCGTGAACGTCATCACGCGGCGCGCCGCGCTGCTGCCCGGGACGGCGGCCTCGTTCATGGCGGCCGGGCAGCGGACGGCGGCGACGACCCTCAGCCATGGATGGCTCACACGGAGCGGATCGTCGCTGCTGGCCGCGGTCTCGGTCTACCACAGCCGCGGCGGCCGCGACCTGTTCTTTCCCGAGTTCGCCGAGTCGCCGACGCAGGGACACGCCGTGAACGTGGATCGGACGCGGCGGGTGAACGGCCTCGTCAACTGGTCGCGCGGCGGTGTGGCGATTCAGGGGCTGTACGGCGTGCGCGAGAAGCACGTGCCGACCGCGTCGTTCGGCGGAGTGTTCAACGACCCCGATTCGCGAACCGTCGACGGCCAGGGCTTTGCCGACATCAGCTATGTGCGCGGCTGGCGCAACGGGCTGGAACTGTCGGGCCGCGCGTTCGCCGATCACTATCACTACTCCGGATACATCACCTACGACGGCGACCGTCGTCTGGTCACCAACGAGGATCTGGCGCGCGGCAACTGGTGGGGCGCCGAGTTGCGGCTCTCCAAGCGGCTGCGCCGCCGCCATCGGGTGACCGCCGGCCTCGAGTTCCGGGACGACCTCCGGCAGCTGCAGAGGAACTTCGACGTCGATCCGTACGTCAGCTACCTCGACGACGCCCGCGACTCGGACTGGGGCTCGCTGTTCGTCGAAGACGAGTGGATCGTCAGCGACCGCGTCCGCGTGCACCTCGGGGTCCGGCGGGATGCCTATTCGAGCGCCCCGGCCTCCATCAATCCGCGGGCCGGACTGATCGTCAATCCGACGCCGCTGACCACCGTGAAGGTGCTGTACGGCGAGGCGTTCCGGGCGCCGACCGTCTACGAGCTCTACTGGATCCAGGCCGACGTCACCAAATCCAATCCGTCCCTGACCCACGAGGAAATGCGCAATACCGAGGTGGTGCTCGAGCACTACGTCGGCTCGCGCTGGCGGCTGTCGGCCAACGGCTTCCTGTTGCGCGTGCGCAATCTGGTCGACCAGTTCACCGACGTCGACGGCCTGCTGACCTACCGCAACCGCGGCGCCGTGGACGGCAGTGGTGTCGAGTTGGAGATCGAGAGGCGCTGGGGGAATGGCGGCCTGGTGCGGGCGAGTCAGACCCTGCAGCGCAGCCGGAACCCGCTGACCGGCGAGGCGCTGACCAACTCGCCGCGCGCGCTGTTCCAGACGAGTCTCAGCGCTCCGCTCCACGCCAATGGCGTGGCGGTGTCGGTGAACCTGCAGGCGCTGAGCGGCCGGACGACGCTGGCGGGCACCGTCGCGCCGGCCTACGCGGTGACCAACCTGTCGATCACCGCCCCGCGTCTCCTGCCGCGCCTCGAATTCGGCGCGAGCATCTGGAATCTGTTCGATCACGTGTACGCCGACCCGGGTTCCGAGGAGCACCGGCAGGCCCTCATCCCACAGGATGGGCGGGTGATTGGCGTGAACGCCCGCATCCGGTTCTGATCATGACTGCGCGTCCCGGCCAGCACGCCGGCGGTTCCGCGGTCGCAGGACGGCGCCGCGCACCGCGACGGTGGCGGCGAGCGGCGGCCTGTCTGGCGCTCGCCCTGGCCGTCGCGTTCGGCGGCCGCCAGCCGGCCGGCGCCGCCGGCCGCGACGAGTACCAGGTCAAGGCGGCATACCTCTACAACTTCGCCAAGTTCGTCGACTGGCCGGCCGACGCCTTTGCGCTGCCGACGTCGCCGCTGGTCATCGGCGTCTACGGCACCGATCCGTTCGGCAGCACGCTCGACGACCTGCTGCGCGACAAGCAGGTGGGCGGACGGCCGTTCCAGATCAGGCGGTCCGTCCGCATGCCGGATCTCCGCAACAGCCATATCGTGTTCGTCGGCGACGCCGCCGAACCGGTGGCCGCGGCGCTCGGCGAACTGGCGGGAACGAGTGTACTGACGGTGGGGCAGGGGCCGCGCTTCCTCGAGGAGGGCGGCATGGTGATGCTGCAGGTCGAGCAGGGGCGCGTGGTGTTCGCGATCGATGACATCCGGGCGTCACAGGCACGGCTCACCATCAGTTCGCAGCTGTTGCGGCTGGCCAGGCTGAACGTCGCGGGCCGGCAATGAACCGCGCCGGCCTGGCGGGCTTCGGCGGCGCGCCGCCGCTCCGTCGGCTGCCATCACGCCCTTGCCGCCGCCGTGCCGCGTCTGCACGGACCCGCACCCCGGTGCCCGCCGCGCCCCGGGGGGAGCCGGACAGTTCCCGGACCCTTTGCCGATATGACGAATGGAGGATGTTGCGTGAGCAGCCGGGTGTCCGCGATCGGCGGGGTGCGGGTCTTCGTGCGGCGGGCAGCCGCGGCGGCGCGGCGCTGTGCCGCGACAGATCGCGCATGATCAATCCCGTCGCCGAACACCGCGTCCGCTGCGACATCACCCGGGCCGTCGCCGACCGCGCCGACCTCCGGGTGGGCGGGCATCGGCTGGGCGGCGCCCGCTCGACGGCGGCTGCCGGAGTGCGGCCGTGAATCTGCTGCGCGGCCTGTCGATCCGCCAGAAGCTGATTCGCGTGATGATGGTGACCAGCGTCAGCTCGATCGGCCTCACCTGTCTCGCGTTCGTCGCCTACGAAGTGACCTCGTTTCGCGCGCAGGTGGAGCGCGAGCTCGCCAGCGTCGCGCAGGTGATTGGTGCGAACACGACGGCGGCGTTGTCGTTCGACGATCGGCGCGCCGCCAGCGAGACGCTGGCCGCTCTGCGCGCCGATCCGCGCGTCGTCGGCGCCCGGCTGTTCGATCGCGACGGCGTCGCCTTCGCCGACTACCGGCCGGACGGCCGGTCGGTACGGTTGCCGGCGACCGTGGCGGAGGCCGAATCGCCGAGCCAGGGCCTGGTCGTCCTGCGGCGCATCAGGCTGCGCGACGACCTGCTCGGCTACATCTTCATCGAAGCGAACGCTGGCGAGGTGCGCGAGCGGGTCGCCCGCTACCTGGTGATCGCCGTCGCGGCGCTGGTTGCCGGGTCGACGCTGGCGTTCATGCTGTCGGCGTTCCTGCAGGGGGTCATTTCGCGGCCGCTGCTGGCCCTGGCGACCACCGCCGAGGACGTGGCCATCCAGCGCGACTACTCGCTGCGCGCGGTGAAGGAGAGCAACGACGAAACCGGCCAGGTGATCGACCGCTTCAACGAGATGCTGTCGCAGATCCAGGCGCGCGACCTGGCGCTGCGCGAAGCGCATCGCGTGCTCGAGACGCGCGTCGACGAGCGCACCCTGGCGCTGAAGTCGAAGATCGAGGAGCAGCGCCGCACCGAGGAGGCACTGGTCGTCGCGCGTGACGCCGCCGAAGCGGCCAGCCGCGCGAAAAGCGCCTTCCTCGCCACGATGAGCCACGAACTGCGGACGCCGCTGAACGCCATCATCGGCTACAGCGAACTGCTGACCGAGGAGGCCGAAGACGTCGGCCAGACCGGTTGCGTCGCCGACCTCGGCAAGATCACCTCGGCCGGACGGCATCTCCTGTCGCTGATCAACGACATCCTCGACCTGTCGAAGATCGAAGCCGGACGCATGGAGCTGACCTCCGAGTCGTTCGAACTGCCACGTCTGCTGCGAGAGGTTGCGGCCTCGGTGCGCCCGCTGGTCGAGAAGCACAGCAACACGTTGACGCTGCAGGTGGCGGACGACATTCCGTCGATCGTCGGCGATGCCATGCGCGTGCGCCAGGTGCTGCTCAACCTGGTGTCGAACGCGACGAAGTTCACCGAGCGCGGCGCGATTGCCGTGCGGGCGGCGCGCGTCGACGACTGGGTCCGCATCGACGTGCGGGACACCGGCATCGGGATGACCGCCGCCGAAGTGTCCCGGCTGTTCCGCGAGTTCTCACAGGCCGACGCGTCGACGACACGCCGGTACGGCGGCTCCGGACTGGGGCTGGCGATCAGCCAGCGCCTGTGCCGGATGATGGGCGGGCGCATCACGGTCCGCAGCACGAAAGGGCAGGGCTCCGTCTTCACGGTCGCACTACCGATCGCCGGGCCGCCGTTGGCGCCGGCTGCGTCGCCTGCCGCAGCTTCCGTATCCGAGGTGTGCGATGTCTGACCTGCCTGCCGGCCGTGTCCCCGGTCCGGTCGCGCCGCTGCTCATCGTCGAGGACAACGACATGAACCGGGAAATGCTGTCGCGCCGCCTCCGCCGCAAGGGGTTCGACGTGCTGGAGGCGGTCGACGCCATGTCCGGACTGCTGATCGCCCAGTCGCAGCCGATCGGCGTCATCCTGATGGACATGAGCCTGCCCGAAATCGACGGGTGGACCGCCACGCGCATGCTGAAGGCCGACCCGGCGACCCGGGCGATTCCGGTGATGGCGCTGACCGCCCATGCGATGGTCCAGGACCGCGACGCGGCGCTCGCCGCCGGCTGCGACGACTTCGAAACCAAGCCGATCGACTTCGAACGGCTGCTCGACAAGATCCACCATCTGCTGGGCGCGAGGATCCGATGACGACGACACACGGTCGAGTGCTGATTGTCGACGACAACCCGGCAAACCGGCAGATGCTGATGCGCCGGCTCGAGCGGCGCGGGTTCGAGATCGCGGTGGCGGAGGACGGACCGACGGCGCTCGACTACCTCGCCGCGCAGCCGTGCGACCTGGTGCTGCTCGATCTCGAGATGCCGATGATGGACGGCATGGAGGTGTTGACCCGCATCCGGCAGACGTGGGAACCCGACACCCTTCCGGTCATCATCGTGACCTGCCGTGACGAGGCCGAGCAGCTGGTGCAGGCGATGAATGCCGGTGCCAACGACTACGTCACCAAGCCGGTCAACGTGCCGGTCCTCGAAGCGCGCATGCGGACGCAGCTGTCGAACCGCTGGGCCCAGCTGGCGCTCCGCGTCAGCGAAGAACGCTACCGGGTGGCGGTCGCCGGGTCGAACGACGGCATCTGGGACTGGGATCTCCAGACCGGCAGCGTCCACTACTCGGAACGCTGGGCCGGCATACTCGGCTGCCAGCCGCAGGACATGAAGGGCACGGTGGACGAGTGGCTGTCACGCGTCCATCCGGAGGACCTCGATCGCGTCCGGCTCGAAATCGACGAGGCAATCGAGGGGCGGGCCGCCCACCTCGAAACGCAGCATCGGATGCGCCACGAGCTCGGCACCTATCGCTGGGTGCTGAGTCGCGCCGCAGTGGTGCGGTCGGCAACCGGTGTTCCGGCCCGGATGGCCGGTTCGCTGACCGACATCACCGACGGCAAGGTCGTCGACGCGCTGACCGGCCTGCCGAATCGCGCGCTGTTCATGGACCGCTTGCGCTGGTTCGTCGAGCGCGCGCAGCGCTATCCCGATCGTCTCTTCGCCGTCGTCGTCGTCGACCTCGACCGCATCAAGACGATCAACGACAGCCTGGGGCACGCCGCCGGCGACGAACTGCTCGCGGCGGTGGCGCGGCGTCTGGAGAAGAGCGTCCGGTCGCTCGATCTGATCGCCCGGCTGCCCACCGACGTGCCGTCGGCGCCGCGGCTCGGGCATACCGTGGCCCGCATGGGCGGCGACGAGTTCACCATGCTGCTCGGCGACGTGACCAGCGCCGACGATGCCACCGCGGTGGCGGTGCGCGTGCAGGGCGTGCTGGCGGCGCCTTTCGTGATTCAGGCGCGCGAGGTGTTCGTCTCGGCCAGCATCGGCATCGTCGTCAGCTCGTCCGGGGTGGTCGATGCCGAGACGCTGGTGCGCGACGCCGACATGGCGATGTACCGGGCGAAGACGCTCGGCGGCAATCGCGTGCAGGTGTTCGACGGCGCCCTGCGCGGCTATGCCCTGCGCCGGCTGCAGCTCGAAACCGACCTCCGGCGGGCGCTGGAGCTGAGTGAACTGGAGGTGGAACTGCAACCGATCGTCCGCGTGTCCGATCAACAGGTGGCTGGATTCGAGGCGCTGGTCCGCTGGTGCCGCGACGGACAGCGGGTGGGTGCGGATGAATTCGTGAAGGTCGCCGAAGAGTGCGGCCTGGTGTTCAATCTCGACCTGTGGGTGCTGCGCCACACGTGCACGCTGCTGTCGACCTGGCCGCAGGCGGCCTATCGCGTCGCGATCAACCTGTCCGGTCGCTCGCTCAAGCAGCCCGACGTCGTCGAGCGCATCGAACGCGTGCTGACCGAGACCGGCATTTCCCCCGACCGCATCGAGATCGAGATCACCGAGAGCGCCGCGATCGACAGCCTGAAGATGGCCAGCGCGACGCTGACCCGGTTGCGCGACATGGGCCTGCGGCTCAGCCTCGACGACTTCGGTACCGGCTACTCGTCGCTCAGCTACCTGCACAAGCTGCCGATCGACACGGTGAAGATCGACAAGTCGTTCATCGATCGGATTGGCGAGGCGAGCGACGACCGCGAGATCGTCCGGACGATCGTCGAACTGGCCCACCGTCTCAAACTCGACGTCATCGCCGAGGGCGTGGAGACGCGCGAGCAACTCGCAGCCCTGCAGTCGCTGGACTGCGAGCGGGCACAGGGGTACTACTTTTCCCGCCCGGTCCAGACCGCGGCGGCGCGGGTCATGGTCGGCACACGTCTGACCGTCCCGGTTCCGGCGGCACTCGCCGAACAGGTGAGCGCCGACTGACGGACCAACCGCAGCGGGCGCCCTCGGGCGCGAGCGACGGTGTCGGTTTCCGCGTCGCCCCGCCTACCGGTCCTTGTAGTCCTCGGACGATGCCGGGTCGAGCTCCCAGCGATGCTTGTCGCGGGCGGTCACCTTGTCGCTGCCGCGCAGCTCTTCGTTGTCCTGGTATTCCACCCCAAGCGCCCGGCCGATGTCGTCGACGATGTCCTGGTCGGGGGTGGGGTTGTCGCCGCCGGGCGCCTCTTCACCGCTGAAATAGGCATTCTCGGCATCGGCGTCGACGTCGCCTCCGGTGACGGCGCGCATGCTGCCGAGGTTTTCGCGCGCCTCGGCCATTTCGGCCCGGCCGGTGCGGGCAGCGGAACCGCGGCGGTTCATGTTCAGCGATGAGGGCGGCGTCTGGACGGGGCGGCTCTCGGGTGCCTTGGATGGCTTCTTGGATCGTGACGTCGCACGTGTCCGACCCTTGACGGTCGACCTCGAGGCGGCCGCCGGCCGCCGCCGGCTGGGCACCGCGTTCTTCTGAACCGTCCTGGGCCTGTTTGCCGACCTGGACTTGCTGGCCGGCTTGGACGTGCTGGCCGGCTTGGACGTTCTGGTCGTTCTGGACGTGCTGGGCTTCGGCGCGCGGCGGCCGCGGACCGCCGGCTTCGCTCCGGTCGCCCGCTTCGCTGCCGTCGTCGGGCGTCGAGCCGGCTTCTTCGAGGCCGGCTGTGCGGCGGTCGGTTTGCTCCGGCGTCCCGACGCCTTGCGTGTGACCCGTTTGGCCATGTCGCAGTCCTTTCTCACCTTGACAGTTTTTCGATAAGTGTCGTACTCTCTATTGCTTATCGGAAATCAGAAGACGCTGAAGAGCAGGCATCCCGCCCGCGATCTGACGGCTTCGAGTGTCCGAAATCTGCGGGTGGCCGGCTCCGCACCCAAGACCCGGCAATCGAACACTTCGGCAGGGCCCGGAAGCTCGGTCGAAGGGACGACAGGAGGACTTGCACGACATGGCGAACGTAGAAGACGAGCACACTCCCAGTCCGGCCAAGGGCGGAAGGGGGTCGCTCGATCGTGGCGGGCTGATCGCCCGACCCCGGGACGACGACGATGCGATGGACCCCGAGGAATACGCCCGGCTGCTGGATTCCTACGATAGCAGCTTCCGAAACATCGCGGAAGGCGAGGTCGTCAAGGGGACGGTGCTGAAAGTCACCCCGTCCGAAGTCATTGTCGACGTCGGATACAAGTCCGAAGGCATTATCGCCATCGACGAGTTCCTCGACGAGAACGGTGTGGTCACGGTGGAAGCCGGCGACCTCGTTGACGTCCTCCTCGAGCGCACCGAAGACCGTGAAGGCTACGTCGTCCTCTCGCGCGAGAAAGCCGAGAAGATGAAGATTTGGGACGAAGTGGAGAAAGCCTATGCCGACCGGAAGGTCGTCATTGGCCGCGTCATCGAACGCATCAAGGGCGGCCTGGCCGTCGACATCGGCGTTCGCGCGTTCCTCCCGGGTTCCCAGATCGACGTGCGGCCGGTGCGCAACCTCGACGCGCTGCGCGGGCAGGAACTGCGCATGCGCGTCATCAAGGTCAACAAGAAGCGGGGCAATATCGTCCTGTCCCGCAAGGCGCTCCTCGAAGAGGAAAACGCCGAGAAGAAGAAGCACACGCTCGAAACGCTGGCCGAAGGCAAGGAACTGCGCGGCGTGGTCAAGAACATCACCGACTACGGGGCGTTCATCGACCTCGGCGGTATCGACGGCCTGCTGCACATCACCGACATGTCATGGGGTCGCGTCGGCCACCCCTCCGAGCTGTTCAAGGTCAACGACGAGATCGATGTGGTCGTCCTCAAATACGACCCGGCGACTGAACGGGTGTCGCTCGGCCACAAGCAGCTCATCACCGATCCGTGGGCGAACGTCATGGACCGCTATCCGGTCGGCGCGCGCGTCGGCGGCAAGGTGGTCAGCCTGACCGACTACGGCGCGTTCGTCGAGCTGGAGTCCGGTGTCGAAGGGCTCATCCACGTCTCCGAGATGTCGTGGAGCAAGCGGGTCAAGCATCCGTCGAAGATCCTGAACGTCGGCGATCCGGTCGATGCCATGGTGCTCGGCGTCGACCCGACGGCACGTCGCATCTCGCTCGGGTTGAAGCAGGTCGAGACGAACCCGTGGCACGACCTGGCCGACAAGTACCCGGTCGGCTCGCGAATCCAGGGCAAGGTGCGCAACCTGACCGAGTTCGGGGCGTTCGTCGAGGTCGAGGACGACATCGACGGACTCATCCACATCTCGGACATGTCGTGGTCCAAGCGCGTCAAGCACCCGTCGGAAATCCTGAAGAAGGGTGATGTCGTCGACGCGATGGTCCTCAACATCGACGCCGAGAACCAGCGGTTGTCGCTCGGGCTGAAGCAGCTCGCGACCGACATCTGGGACGATTTCTTCGGCCGCCATCACGTCGGCGACACGATCGAAGGCAAGGTGGTTCGCATGACCAACTTCGGCGCCTTCGTCGAGCTGGACGAGGGGATCGAAGGGCTCATTCACGTCTCCGAGTTCGACGACGCCCGTTACGCCGGGAAGGGCGCCGAGGAGAAGATCGAGCTGAAGGTCGGCGACACCTGTCCGATGAAGATCATCAAGCTCACGCCGGAAGAGCGGAAGATCGGGCTCTCCATCCGTGCCCTCAAGTCGGACGAGTTCCGGGCCGACTGGGACGCGTACCAGGAGGGCGCCGGCGACGGCACGGCGACGCTCGGCGATCACTTCAGGAATCGGAACTGAAAACCGCTCAGGGCCAGGGTCGGCGTCGGGCGCGGTTGCCCGATGCCGGTCCTGGCCCTGAGGTATGAGCGTGACATGTCAATACCGACGACCACTGGCGGCAGCATGACGAAGGCGGAACTCGTGGAGGAGGTCTCACGGGTGTCCGACCTGACCAAGAAGCACTCCGAAGTCATCGTCGACACGGTATTCAAGAGCATCATCGACGCCCTGCACCGCGGCGAGAAGATCGAGCTGCGCGGGTTCGGCAGCTTCCGGCTGCGAAAACGCGAACCGCGCAAGGGGCGCAACCCGAAGACCGGCGACAAGGTGGACGTCCCGCCGAAGAAGGTCCCCTACTTCAAGCCCGGCAAAGAGTTGAAGGAACTGATCAACCGCGAATCCGAGGTCGAGGAGTCCGAGAGCAGTGTTCCGCCGCCGGATGCGATGGCGGTCTAGCCGGTCGGCCGCCGGGCGTGCGCTGTCGGAGCCACACCACGGTGCCAGCCGATGACGATGGATACGCGGACGGGTGACTGATGGACCGCCTATGGTCTCCCTGGAGGCTGGCCTACGTGACCGGCGCATCTGGTGACAAGGCATCCGAGTGCGTCTTCTGCGACGCCTCGGTCGCAGGGCGCGACGAACTCGTGCTCGTCCGCGGCACGCATGCGTTCGTCATCCTCAATCTCTACCCCTACAACAACGGACACCTGATGGTCGTTCCGCGGCGCCACGTGGCGAGCCTGGCCGCGCTGTCGGCCGCCGAAGCAGGCGAAATCATGCGGTTCACCCAGGACGCCGAACTGGCGCTGCACGAGGCCTATCAGCCGCAGGGGATCAACGTCGGCGTCAACCTCGGACGGGCGGCGGGGGCGGGGATCGTGCATCATGTACACGTGCACCTCGTGCCGCGCTGGAACGGCGACACCAACTTCATGTCGGTCGTCGGCGAGGTGCGGGTGCTGCCCGAAGACATGTCGCAGACCGCTGCGCGCCTGCGCCCGGTCTTCGAACGCCTTCAGCGCGACCGGACGTAGGGCCGCCATGCCGCTGCGGCGGCCGGAGGTCGGATGCAGCTCGAGCTCTCAGCCGCCCAAACCGCCTTTCGCGCCACCATCGACGAGTTCGCCCGCACGGTGGTCGCGCCGCGCGCCGTCGCCATCGACGAGACCGGCGCGTTTCCACTCGACGTGGTGCAGGCGGCCGCCAGGCATGGCCTGCTCGGCGCCACCGTGCCCCGGCATTGGGGCGGTGCCGGGCTCGACTATCTGAGCTACGTCCTCGCCATCGAATCGATCGCCCGCGCCAGCGCCACCGTCGCGGTCTCGCTCACGGTCACCAACTCGCTGGTGGCGGAGGTCATCGCCCATGCCGGACGGGCACGGCAGCGCGATACCTGGCTGCGCCGGCTCGCGGCAGGCGAGGCGATCGGCGCCTTCGCGCTGTCCGAACCGGACGCCGGCACCGACGCGGCCAACCAGCAGACGCGGGCGGTGAAGACCGCGACCGGATTCCACGTGACCGGCCGCAAGGTCTGGGTGGCCAATGCGGAGGTGGCCGCGGTCGCCATCGTCTTCGCGAGTACCCGGCCGGGCCTGCGCGGACAGGGGGTCACGGCGTTCCTCGTTCCGATGGATGCGCCCGGGATCACCAGGACGGCTCGCGCCGATTCGCTCGGGGTCCGCGGCCTCGGCTGCATGGACCTCGAGTTCGATGTCGACGTCTCCGAGGAGCAGGTGGTGGGAGGCGTCGACCAGGGGTTCCGCCTCGCGATGTGGGCCCTGCAGGGCGGCCGCGTTGCGATTGCCGCGCAAGCGCTCGGGATCGGCGAGGCGGCCATCGCCGAGGCGATCGCCTACGCGAAGACCCGGCAGGCGTTCGGGCAGCCGATCGCCAATTTCCAGGCGATCCAGTGGATGCTCGCCGATCGCGCCACCGAGCTCGAAGCGGCCCGCATGCTGACGTGGAAGGCGGCGACGCTGAAGGACCGCCAGGAGCGCATCACGATGGAAGCGTCCATGGCCAAGCTGGCCGCGTCCGAGGCGGCGCACCGCGCCGCCGACCGTGCCCTGCAGATTCTCGCGTCAGCCGGCTACCGCCGCGGCTCACGCGTCGAGCGGCTGTTCCGTGACGTGCGGGCCACCGAGATCTACCAGGGCACCTCCGAGGCGCAGCGGATGATCATCGCCGGCGCCCTGCTGGCACAGCAGGCATGACACGGCGGTCGGGGCAGGGTCCGCCGCGACCCCGATCCGACCGCGGTCCGGCCGCTCACTCCCGGCGCTTGGCTGCATCCTGCTCCGCATCGCGCCGGCGGTCGTCCTCGTCTTCCGCGGTTTCGCCGACGTGCGTGCGCTCGCCGCCGGTCTCCAGGCCGAGCACGTCGCCGGGCTGCGCCCGTCCATCGTGATGCGGACTCGGATCGACGCCGCCGCGCGATGCGCGGTCGCGGACCGGTTCCACGTCCGCCCGGCCGACGACGACAGCGGTCGTGTCGGCCGCCCGCAGATCGGCCGAACGGTCCACCGGGCGCGTGAGGTCGGCCATCGTCGGCGCATCCGGGTACGCGGTGCCCGAGGTGAGTGGGCTCGCCGCGATGGCGGCATCGCCGATGGCCCGTGCCGGCCACCAGTCCGGATGGCGGAACTCCGGTCGACTCCAGGCGGTGGAGAAGTGCTCGCTGTCCGAGTAGGTCCGGGTGTTGCCGCTCAGGGCGCGCGACGTCTCGTCGTTGAACTGGCGGATGTCGTCGGCGGACAACGTGTCGAACTCATCCAGGTCGAACCCCGGGAACGCCTCGATGCGATCGCGGGTCAGGTCGGCGACGAGTACCTCGCGCTGTATGTCGAGCCGCGCCTGGCCGATGGGCAGCAGGTAGTCCTTGGACTTGAACCAGCCGCCGGCGTCGACGACGACGTAGTAGGGACGTCCGTTCTCGACATCGACGATGAAGCCGTCGACGCCGCCGAGATGCTCACCGGTCGGACTTTCGACGTTGAGACCATCGAAGTCGACGCGGTCGTCGTCGAGGTCTCCGGCGTCCACGTACTTCAACCACGGGAGAGGGCGATCCAAGCGGTCCTCCGATCTCTGCGCGGAATGCGCGACCGTGGTGGAGCAAGAATCGCGCCCCGCAGTATGATCGGGAGATGCAGCAGCCTGCTCCGACAGAGACGCTGGCGACGAGCGTGCCACCGGCGCGTGCCGACATCGACGACCGCTACAAGTGGAACCTGACGCACATCTTCCCTGACTGGGACGCGTGGCAGGCGGCCTACACGCAACTCGACCGCTGCATCGCCGAGTTCGCGGCACTCCAGGGCAGTCTGGCATCGGGTGGTCGGGCGTTGCTCACCGCGCTGCGACTGCGGGACGAGATTGGGCAGCTGGAGTACAAGGTCTGGTACTTCGCGTCATTGCGCTACGACGAAGACCAGCGCGACAACCAGATCAACGCGCGGCGCCAGCAGGTGCAGATCCTGTTTGCCCAGGCGGCCCAGGCGGCCGCATGGTTCGATCCGGAATTGCTGGGCGTTCCGCTCGCGACCGTCCAGGCCTGGATGCAGGAATCGGCCGAGCTCAGCGTCTACCGCTTCGCCGTGGAGGACCTCTACCGTCAACAGGAGCACGTGCTGGACGACCGGGGCGAGCGGCTGCTGTCACTGTCGAGCCGCTTCGCGTCGGCGCCCAACGACGCCTACGCCGCCCTGTCGACGGCGGACATGCACCACCCGACCGTCACCTTGGCCAACGGCCAGGTGGTCACGCTGACCTACGGGCAGTACCGCGCGATTCTGTCGACGAATCGCAATCAGGCGGACCGCGAGGCGGCGTTCCGGGCGTTTCACCAGGTCTACGAATCGTCCGCGAACACCTACGCGTCGATCTACAACGGCGTCCTGCAGCGCGACTGGTTCTATGCGCAGGCGCGCGGCTACGCCTCGACGCTCGACGCGGCCCTGCACGGCAACAACATCCCGCCGGCGGTGGTCGAGAACCTGATCGCCGAGGCCAAGGCCGGCACCGAGCCGCTGCGGCGCTACCATCGGCTCCGCAAGAAGGCGCTCGGCCTGGCGACCTATCACGCCTACGACACCACGGTGCCGATCACCGACTACGATCGCCGCTACCCCTACGACCACGTGCTCGAATGGCTGCCGGCCTCCGTGGCGCCACTCGGCCCGGAATACCAGCGGCTCATGCAGGACGTGCTGCACGGTCAGTGCATCGACGTCTATGAGAACCCCGGCAAACGGAGCGGCGCCTACTCGGCGCCGGTGTACGGCGCCCGTCCGTACATGCTGCTGAACTACAACGACACGCTGGATGCCGTGTTCACGCTCGCCCACGAGATGGGCCACTCGATGCACACCGTGCTCTCGCACGCGCATCAGCCGTTCGTCTATGCCGGCTACACCATCTTCGTCGCCGAAGTGCCATCGACGCTGAGCGAAGCGCTCTTCCTGCAGTACATGCTGGCGCAGTCGTCCGACGAACGGGAACGGAGCGTCCTGCTGCAGCATGCCATCGACGGCATCGTCTCCACCTTCTACACGCAGGTGATGTTCGCCGACTACGAGTTGCAGGCGCACCGGCTGGTGGAGGCGGGGAAGCCGATCACGGCCGAGGTGCTCGGCGACATCTACGTCGGACTGCTGAAGGCGTATCACGGCGACGCGATCGACTACGACGACGAAGCGCGCGTCACCTGGGCGCGGATCCCGCACTTCTACAGCACACCGTACTACGTCTACCAGTACGCGACCTGCTTCGCGTCAAGCGCGCAGTTGATGCTGCAGATGACCGGCGGCACCGACGCCACCAGAGCGGAGGCCGTGGGCCGCTATCTCGCGCTGCTCAAGTCCGGCGGCAGCGATCATCCCATGACACTGCTGCAGCGCGCCGGCGTCGACCTGAGCCGGCCCGAAACCGTCCGCGCCGTCGTCAGTCAACTCGATACCCTGGTGAGCCAGCTCGAGGCGACCCTCGGCTGAGGACGTGACGCGGGCGGGTGGCGCGGCCGGCCACCGCCGGTCAGCGCTTGCCGATGCCGAGCCGGTGATGCGTTGCCCCGATGCAGGCATCCATGACGACCAGGAGGCCGCCGGCCCGACCGCGCGCCGCCGCCTCCTCGCTGGTGATGCCTGTCTGCAGCCAGAGCGTCGTTGCCTTGATGGCGGCCGCCTCGTCGGCGATCCCGGGCGTGTCTTCGGCCCGGCGGAAGACGTCCACGATGTCGACGGCGACCGGGATGTCCGCCAGCGACGCGTAGGCCTTCTCGCCCAGGACCTCAGCCTCGCGTGGATTGACCGGGATGACGACGTAGCCGGCCTGCTGCAATTGCCGCATGATGGCATACGACGGCCGCTCGGGATTGCTCGACGCGCCGACAATGGCAATCGTCGTCGCGCTGGCGAGCACGTCGGCGAGCTGCGCGTCCGGAGGATTGGTGAAGGACATGGTCGGCCATTGTAGCCCGCGCCTGCATCCATGACCCATCTGCTGGGCCTTCTCGGCGTTCTCAGTATCTCGTTCTCGGCGGTCTTCATCCGCCTCGCCGCCGTGTCGCCGGTGACCGCCGTGCTGTTCCGCGCGCTCTACGCCGTGCCGGCCCTGGCGATGGTGTGGTGGTGGCGGCGGTCGCGCGATCACCGGGACCGCCGCATGCGCGGTGTGGCGTTTGCCAGCGGCGTCGTGCTGGCGGCCGACCTCGCCTGCTGGCACGAATCGATCGCGCTGGTCGGGGCCGGGCTCGGGACGGTGATCGCCAACGTCCAGGTGGTGTTCATCGCCGCCGTCGGCTGGGCCCTGCATGGTGAGCGGCCGACGGCGCGCACGGCGCTGGTGCTGGTCGCCGTGCTCGCCGGCATCGTGCTGACGTCCGGACTGGCGCGCGACGATGCGTACGGACGGGCGCCCGTCCTGGGCGTGATCTTCGGCGTACTGGCGGGCGG
>CADEDC010000001.1:22397-73066 GCA_902825985.1 uncultured Acidobacteriota bacterium
CGGTGTTCGCCATCGTCTGGGGCTGGCTCATCTTCGACGAGCAGCTGTCGCCGCTGCAGTGGGTGGGAACCGGGCTGGTGCTCGCCGGAGTGGCGACGATCTCGAGCGGGCGGGCGACGCGGTCGACGCGAGCCGCCGTGTAAACGGCCGGGACGCGGTAGTCAGAGCGCGTTCCGGGGACGCCGCCGGACGACGCCGGTCATCCCGTGGACCGCCGCCACTTCTGCCGCCGCTCGCCGGCCCGTCTCGACGGCGCCGTTCATATAGCCCTGCCAGCGCAGGCTCGTGTGCTCGCCTGCGAAGAACAGCCGGCCGCACGGCTGCGCCAACCAGCGCCTGAGGTCCGGTGTGAAACCGGGATCGAAGAAGGCGTAGCCGCCGCGCGCCAGCGGATCGTCCTCCCAGGTCACGTGATGAGACGTCAGCAACTGGGCGCGCTGGGCACCGAGCCACTCGAGCTGGCGTCCGAGCCCCGCCGCACCGTCGCGGCCAAGCAGTTCGCTCGTGGCGTCGCTGGCCGAACCGCCGGCGAGCAAGGTCAGGATGGCCGGCTTGCCCCGCTGCTCTTCATTGCCGTCCCAGACCGCGCCGAAGGGCATCGGCGTGCCGAACGCCGCAGGTTTGCCGGGGACCCGCCAGAAACGGCTGGAGAACTGCAGCAGGGTCTTGGTCGCCCGGCCGTACCGCAACGCAGCAATCGCATCGTGCTGCTGGGCCGGCAGCGCTGGTGTGATCGGAATTCGCCGGAGCACGGACGCCGGAAGCGTGCAGACCAGGTAGTCGCACGTCAGCTGTTGCGTCTGGCGCTTGTGCTTGAGGCTGGCCCGGACCCGCTGCCCGCGCAGGGATATGGCGGCGAGCTCGGTGGCGAGCTTGAGCCGCTCGCCCAACGGCGTCGCCAGCGCCGTCGCCAGTTGATCGTTGCCGCCGAGGATCCGGTAGGTCCGGTCGCCGGCCGGCGATCCTTCGGCCGCGAACTGGTCGACGAGGGCGATGAGCGACAGCTCGTCCGGATCGGCGAGGAAGAAGCCGCGAAGTCCTTCAGCGGTGGCGCGCAGCTCCGGGTCGGCGTGCGAGTCGTCGAGCCACTGCAGGACGGTCTTCTGTGCGATCGCCTGCGTGATCGGGGTGTCCCAGCGCCGCTCCGCCAGCCGATACTGGCGCGTCAGTTCGCCGAGCCCGAGCGCCAGCCGTTCCCAGCCGTGGGCGGCGTCGCGCGGCACCACGCGGACGACGCCGTGCTCGTCGGGTCTGGCGTATGCCCAACCGGCGCGCAGGATAGGGGCCAGCTTCAGCCCGAGTTCGTCCACGAGGGCCAGCAGCTCAGCATGCGTGGCGTCGATCATGTCGCCGCCTGCCTCGGCGTGCTGTCCCGCGGCGAAGCCGTTCCGCACGGTGTGGACGCGGCCACCCACGCGATCCCGTGCGTCGACGACCGTTACGGTAGCGCCCAGCGCCAAGAGGTCCCGCGCGGCGGTCAACCCCGCCAACCCGGCCCCTGCCACGAGCACCGATACCCCCTGCAGCACGCCCCGCCCCCTGCCCCTACTTTATTGGAACCGCAGCGGGCGGCGGCGAACTTTCACGGGCGACGCGTGGCGTGGGGTCAGCGCTGATCGACGGTATAGCCCTTGGCGCGCAGCGCCGCCAGCAGGCCGTCCGGCCCGACCAGGTGGGCGGCGCCCACGACGACGAAGGCCGGGGTCGGCCGTTGTGCCAGCGTGTCGAGTATCGGCAGCCACATCTGGTTGCGCTCGACAATGAGGCGGCGGTACATCACCGGGTCCGTTTTCACGTCGGCGAGCACGATCCGTTCAATCGTGGCGGCGTCGCCGGCCTTCCAGGCAGCGGCGAGGGTTGCGACGGCTGCGGTTTCGGTCTCCAGTTCGCGCAGCGATTGCTGCAGCAGCTTGTCCTGATCCGGCATCGACATCTCGTCGAACCGGGAGATCTGGAAGTCCACCGTCTCGAGTCCCCGAATCGGCTTCCGGTCGGCCAGGGCGCGATCGTAGAAGTGCCGGTCGAGCCCGAGCTCGGCCTGGAAGCCGGCCTTCTGCCACGCCATCCCGAGCAGCGTGAGGGCCAGGGCCCACGGCTTGAAACGCCTGAGCGGATCCAGCGGCAGGCCGAGGGCAGCGGCGTGCTTCGTCACCAGCGCCAGGGTCTCCCGCGACGCGACGGTGTCGAGCGTCTGACCGCTCGGCAGCATGCCGCGCGTCAACATCGCCATCTGCGACTCGGGCGCCAGCATCGCACCGAGGTCGAGCTCCTCGACGAGCAGGTCGGACTCCCGGTAGGCCGCGTCGAATGCCGGGCTCAGCGGGTATGCGTCCGCGGTCAGCATGTGGATCGAGCCCGCCAGGTACAACGCACCCTTCGCGCCGGTCGCCTTCCACAGGAAGTTGCGGGATTGCGCCGACGCGGCCGTCGCCACGACCAGGAGCAACAGCACGGCGATGCAGGCGCGGCGAGTGACGGCTCCCATCATGCGGCTAAGCTAGGATAGCACCAGGTACAGATTGTCCGATGGGTCCGCGCTTGCGTACAAAGCCTACGAAATCGAAGAGTTCGTCGACATCTACTTCTATCGACGGGCTGGCTTCGTCGTTGCGCATGCGGCCCGCTGGGCGCGGCTGACGCCGAACGCGGTATCGGTGCTTGCCGGTGTGGCCGGGGCGGCTGGCGGCGGGCTCGTCGCCTGGCCCCACCTCGCGCCGGCGGGCGTCGCCCTGCTGGTGCTTCACGGCATCATCGACTCGGCCGATGGCCAGCTGGCCCGCATGACGGGCCAGACATCGGACCTGGGACGCGTCCTCGACGGACTCTCCGGTTACGCCACCCACATCGCCCTCTATCTGGGGATCGTGGCCGCCGTCAACCACCAATGGGGAGCGGCTCCGGCCTTCGTTGCCGCGCTGGTGTCGGGCGGCTGCACCGCGATTCACGCGCAGATGTACGACTACCACCGCACCGCCTATGCAGGCTATGCCATCAAGGGCCGGATTCCGACCGAGCTGGCGCGGCCGCGGGTCACCGGTCGGCTGGCGCCGCTCGTCACCGCCTACGTGATGGTGCAGCGGTCGTTGCTCGGACTGCACGGCGAGGTCGAGACCGTGATCGCGCGGCGCGCCGCGGGCGGGCCGGTACGCGAGCCGGATCGCCAGCGCTACCGCCAGTGCTTCTATCGGCCGGTGCGCGGCTGGAACCTGATGGGCGACAACGTCCGCCGCTTCGCGATCGCGCTGTGCGTGTGGCAGCAGCAGCCGGAATGGTTCATCGTGTTCACGCTCGGGCCGCTGAACCTGATGTTCCTGGCCCTGTGGTGGTATCAGCGGACGGCGGATCGACGGTTTCTTGCAGCGCGCGACTGAGCGTCCCGCCGGCGGTCAGAAACGTCAGGAGCACGACCGCGAGGCCGGCGGCAATCGCGGCGGGGATGGCAGCCCGTTGCGCCGTGAACAGCGACAGCAGGAAGAACGCGAACGAGAAGGCCTCCCGGCGGAAGAGCAGAAAGACCGCCGCCGTCGCCCGCAGCGCCATCGTCCCGTGATCCTGTGCCGCCCGCCGGATGGCGATCTCGATCGGCTTGGTCGGGACGAAGAACTGATCGGTCCTGCGCGCGCGGCGCACCAGCGCCATCGCCCACAGCAGCAGGGCCGGCGTGCCGACCGCGACGCCGACGGCAAGGGCGCCGCCAGCCGGGCCGATTCCCTGACGTGACCAGCCAATCAGGACACCGAGCAACCCGGCGAGGTGTGTCAACTGGTCGACACCGGTGTCCAGTTGCTCACCGAACCGCGACTCGCTCAGCGTCAGCCGTGCGATCTCGCCGTCGATGCCGTCGGCGATCGACGCGAACCAGAACAGGAATCCGCCGGCGATCATCGACGTGTGCGAGGTGCCGGTCATCATGTAGGCGGCGAGCAGACCGATGACACACGCGAACAGCGTCGCAGCGTTCGCCGACAGCCCGATTCGCATGAAGACGTAGCTGAAGACGCGGCTCACCCTCCGGTGCACGTGGCGCGACAGCCAGCCGTCCTGCGGCTTGCCGGAGGAGTTGAGCAGACGCCACGCCGCGTCATGGCGCGCCGCCGCGGTCGAGATGTCGAGGACCACGGGCGCGTCGAGCTCGAAGGTGTCGTCGACCGCGGGCGGTGACCCGCCGCCGGCGTGCGGGTCGCCGCCGCCTTGCTCCGGCGCCGCTCCGTCCGGCCCGGCGGCGGCCATCCACCGCAACGGCGGATGCACGGGGTGCCAGACGATGCGGCAGCTGCGGCTTGCCGACAGCATGCGCAGCAGCGGGAACAACGCCGGCGTGATCGCGGCTTCGGCAGGGATCACCAGCGAGGGCAGCGACAACCCGGTGGCAGCGCCGGCCGGGATGCCGCCGTGACGCAGGGCGACCCGGCGGTTTCGTTCCGCTGCTGGCAACCCGAGAAAACGAGGAGCGTGGTTCGCCGCAACGACTACGAAAGAAGGTACGATGAAACTCCTCGCATGTCCGTGAGTGTCACACAGCGCCAATCGCCCGTGCAAGATGACGTCCGGGTGACGCGTGTCGAGTCGGCGCGGGATCGCACACGCTTCATCGATCTGCCGTACGGGCTGTACCCGCCGGCGTCGCCGTGGGTGCCGCCGCTGCGGCGCGACGAGTACCATCGGCTCTCCCCCCGACACAATCCGTTCCACGCACATGCCGACCTCGCCCTCTGGCTCGCGTGGCGCGGCCGGCGCGTCGTCGGGCGCATCGCGGCGATCGACGACCGCCTGCACAACGACACGCACCGTGAGCGCATCACGTGGTTCGGCTTTTTCGAGGCGGCCGACGGCGCCGCCGGCCGGGTGCTGCTCGATGCCGTCGAGCGGCACGCCGTCGCCCGCGGCCACACCGCGGTACGGGGGCCGGCGAATCCATCGCTGCACGACAGCGTCGGCCTGCTGGTCGATGCCTTCGAGCACGCGCCGTTCGTCCTGATGCCGTACAACCCGCCAGCCTACGTCGTCTACATCGAGTCGGCCGGTTACCGAAAGGTCAAGGATCTGCTCGCCTGGGACATCGACATGCGCGAGCCGCTGGCGGCGCGGATCACACGCGTCCACGAACGGTTCGCGGCGCGCCGCCGCATCCGCGTCCGCCCGGTCGACATGTCGCCCGCCGGCTTTCGCCGCGATCTCGAACATCTCACGCTCGTCTACCGGTCGGCGTGGAGCGACAACTGGGGATTCGTGCCACCGACCGATGCCGAGATTCAACACCTGGCGGTTGGGCTGAAGCCGGTGCTGGATCCCGAGCTGGCGCTGTTCGCCGAGGTCGATGGAGAGATGGCCGGCTGCGCCCTGGCGCTGCCCGATCTCAACCAGGTGCTGAAACGCATGAACGGCCGACTGCTGCCGTTCGGTATCGTCCATTTCCTCCGTCGGCGCTCGATCGTCAACCGGGCGCGCGTGCTGCTGCTCGGCGTGCTGCCGGCGTTCCGCCGGCTGGGACTGTACCCGATGCTGATCGCCGAGCTGCATCGCCGCGGCCGGGCGCGCGGCTATCTGCACGGCGAACTGTCGTGGACGCTCGAAGACAACCACCTCGTGAACGCCGGCATCGTCGCGGCCGGTGGACGTC
The DNA here is from genome assembly GCA_902825985.1 of uncultured Acidobacteriota bacterium. Lineage (GTDB taxonomy): Bacteria > Acidobacteriota > Vicinamibacteria > Vicinamibacterales > CAVVIG01 > VFZL01. The sequence continues at coordinate 28,018 of CADEDC010000001.1, forward strand.
ATCACAAGACGTACCGGATCTATGAGAAGCCGGTCGGTTAGCATCACCGGCGCGACCGGCTTCCTCGGCCGGCGGCTCAGTGCCGCCTTTCGCGACGCCGGTTGGACGGTGCGCGCCGTCGTCCGTCCGGGGTCGCCGGCGCCGCTGGCGGCCGGCGTCGACCGTCACGAGGCGGCGCTGGACGACATCGCCGGGCTGGCCCGGGCCTTTGCCGGATCAGCCGTCGTCGCCCATTGCGCCGGGCTGGTGCGGGCGCCGCACCCGGCCGCCTTTCACCGGGTCAATGTCGACGGGACGCGTGCGGTGGTGGCGGCAGTGAACGCCGCTGGCGCCCGTCTCGTTCACATCTCGAGTCTCGCCGCGGTCGGGCCCGGAACGGCTGCCCGCCCGGCGCGGGAAGACGATGTCCCGCGGCCCGTGAATGCCTACGGTCGCAGCAAGCTGGCCGGCGAGGCGGTCGTCCGCGACGACGCGCAGACCCCGTGGATCATCCTGCGGCCATCGGCGGTGTATGGACCCGGAGACCGCGGGTTCCTGCCACTGGTGCGGATGGCCACCCGCCGGCTGTTTCCACTGGCGACCTCTCCGACCATGCCGTTCACGTTCGTCTACATCGACGACGTCGCGGCGGCCGTGCTCCGGGCGAGCGAGAGTCACCGTCACGGCGAGGCGTTCTTCATCGGACATGCGACTCCGGAAACGGCCGGATCCCTGCTGCAGTCGATCGCCGCCACGCTGGCGTGCAGCTATCGGCCGCTGCCGATTCCACGCGCCGTCGTGCGGATGGCCGGGAAGTGTGGCGACCTGGTGTGGGCGGTCGGTGGGACGCCGCTGGTCGATTCCTCACGCGTCGCCGAATTCACGGCGCCCGGCTTCGTCTGCGATGTCAGCGGGGCCACGACGCGGCTCGGCTTCACGGCAGCCGTCGGACTCGGCGAGGGCATGGCGCGGACCGTCGAGTGGTATCGCGACCAGCGCTGGATCTGAACTGAGGCGGGCGGCTCACGCCGGCGTCGGCACAATCGCGAGCGCCCGGCCGACCTCGGCGAACGCCGCCACGGCGCGATCGACGTCCTCGGCGGAATGGGCCGCCGAGTAGCTGGTCCGCAACAGACACGCATCGGGGCGGGTCGCCGGCGGCAGCATCAGGTTCACGTAGACGCCCTGTTCGAGGAGCGCCCGCCAGAAGGTCACGGCGCGGCTGGCGCTACCCAGGAAGACCGGCACGATGGGCGACTCGGTCTCGCCGATCTCGAAGCCGGCGGCGATGAACCCGGCGCGGGCGCGCCGGATGTTGTTCCACAGCCGATCGCGCAGCCGCGGCTCGCTGCCCATGACGCGGATGGCGGCCGCCACGCTCGCCACGCTCGCCGGTGACGCAGACGCGGTGAACACGTACGGACGCGAGGCGAAATGGAGGAGGGGCAGCGCGTCGTGGTTCGACACGCAGTAGCCACCGGTGCCCGCCAGCGTCTTCGAAAACGTGCCGACGATGAAGTCGACGCGGTCCAGCGCCCCTTCCGCTTCGCTGCGGCCGAGACCGTTCGTCCCGTAGGCGCCGAACGCATGCGCCTCGTCGACCATCAGGAACGCGCCGGCCTCGCGGCAGACGTCGGCGAATGCCGCGACCGGCGCGACGTCGCCGCTGATCGAGTAGAGCCCCTCGATCACGACCAGGCACCGCCGCGGATCGGGCTGGCGTGCCAGCTTGCGGCGCAGGTCGTCGGGCGCGTTGTGGCGAAACGCAAAGACGCTGGCGCCGCTGAGACGGGCACCGTCGTAGATGCTGGCGTGGCTCTCCATGTCGACGATCACGGCATCATCGGGGCCGCACAGTCCGGAGATGATCCCGAGGTTCGCCTGATAACCGGTCGTGAAGATCTGCGCGTGGCGCATGCCGTAGAGCTGCGCGAACTGCTGTTCGAGCTGGCGGTGCGCGGCGTAGGTACCGTTGGCGGCGCGCGACCCGGTGGTGCCGGCACCCTCGGCGGCGAGGGCCGCCTGACCGGCGGCGATGACCTCGGGATGGAAACTCAGGCCGAGGTAGTTGTTGGAGCCGCACATCAGCGTGCGGCGGCCGTCGATCAAGACCTCGGTCGGACTGAGGATCCGGTCGATGTGCGTATCGAACGGCACGGCGCCTGGACCGGCTTCGGACAGCCGGTCGGCGGTGGCCTGCAACTTGTCGAACAGACTCATGGGGTCAGGTTCCCGCCGGTCAGCAGCGTGCCGGCTTCGAGCCGCGCCCGCGTTTCGCCGCGCCGCACCTTGCCGCTGGTCGTCCGCGGAATCGTGCCGGGCGGCGCGACGACGACCCGATCGATCTCGAGTCCGGCGGTCTCCCGCACCCGCCGGCGGACGGCGTCCACGACACGGTCGGTCGTCAGGCTGGCCCGGGCTTCGAGCACCGCGACGACTTCGTCGGCTTCGTCGATGCGCGAGACCGCGAACACGACGACACCGGACGGCCGCAGTCCGTCGACGTCGGCAATGGCTGATTCCAGATCCGGCGGGTGGTACTTGCGTCCCTGGCGGATGATGACGTCCTTCGTCCGACCGCAGACGAACAGCACGCCATCCGTCATGTACCCCAGATCGCCCGTGTCGAGCCAGCCGTCGCGCAGGGCCGCCGTCGTCGCGTCGTCGTCGTCGAAGTAGCCGCGCATGACCGAGGCGCCGCGCGCGATGACGTGACCGACGTGGCGATCGGGCAGCGGCATGCCGGCCTCGCTGACGATCCGGACCTCATGATCGGGGAACGGCCGACCGCACCCGACGATGCGCACGGCCGGTGACCCGTTCTGCACCGGCACGGCCACCGAGTCGTGTCCCAGCCGTCCGGCGTCGACGCGATCGACGACGATGCCGTCCTGCGCCATCGTGACGGCGAGCGAGTGTTCGGCCAATCCATAGCTCGGCATGAAGGCGGAGGCGCGGAAGCCGGCGGCCGCGAAGCGGTCGGCAAACGCCTGCAGCGTGTCGGGCCGGATCGGTTCGGCGCCGCAGCCGGCGACGCGCCAGCTCGACAGGTCAAGGGCCTCGATCTGGGACGGCTTCACCCGCCGCAGGCAGAGTTCGTAGGCGAAGTTCGGCGCGAACGATACCGTGGCGCGATGGCGGGAGATGGTGTCGAGCCACAGCGTCGGCCGTTTGAGAAACAGCACGGGCGACATGATGACGGCGTGGTTGCCGCACCACACGGCGGTCAGCAGCATGCCGATGAGGCCCATGTCGTGGTAGAGCGGCAGCCAGCTGACCCCGACATCGTCCGGAGTGACGTTGAGGCCGTGCGGCCCGGCGATGTTCGACACGTTCGTCAGCAGGTTGCGGTGCGACAGCACCACTCCCTTGGGCGCCGCAGTGGAACCTGACGTGAACTGCAGCAGGGCCGTCGCGGTGGCGGCAACCGGGACCGGTGCGGCCAGCGCTGGCCCGGAGGCAAGCGCATCGACGAAGAGCAGCCGCAGCGGGCGGGGGACGTCCGGCAGGTCGAGCAGGGGAGCGACGTCGGCGGTCGTCAGGACGGCAGCCGCCCGGCTGGCGATCAACAACTGCCGGGTCTGACGCCCGAATGTCGCCACGTCTCCCGCCTGGGCTGGCGGAACCAGGGGGACCGGCACCAGCCCGGCCGTCTGGACGGCAAAGAAAGCTTCGATGAAGGCGCTGACGTCCGGAATGACCAGCGCGACGCGGTCGCCCGGACGCAGCCCCTCGGCGATCAGCCGGCCGGCTCCCGACAGGGCGCGTCGATACAGGTGCTCGAACGACAATTCCGTCGATCGTCCATCGTGCTCGATGGTCGTGAGGCCGCGGTGACCCTGTGCCGACCGGGCGAGGGTTCCGGCAACCGTGTCCCGTCCGGTCATGCCCGCTGCCCCTGCTCGGCGACCAGGCGCCGAACCTCGTCAACGATCTGGCCGACCGTCCGGATGTGGGTGAGGTTGTTCAGCGGCACGGCGATGTCGAAATGGTCTTCGAGCTCACCCACCAGTTCCATGACCAGCAGGGAGTCGTACCCCAGGTCGGCCATCAGCTCGCGCTCGGGCGTCGGGTCGACCGGCTTGCGGCTCAAGCGCTTCAGGATTTCCCGCGTGTCGGCGTCGATTCGCGCATCAGGGAGGGGTGCGTCAGCGCCACTCGCATGGCCGGTCGGTTCAGACAAGGTATCAAGAAGGTTATACAACACCGGCCGATTCCGACAACCGTTGATCGCGCGGTGCGCGTCGGCCGGCCGGTTCAGCCGGTGAGAGGCCTTCAGCTACAATCGCAGCCGTGACCGACCAGATTGTCATACTCGCCGCCGGCCTCGGGTCCCGACTCGGCAGTGCCGTGGCCGGCGTGCCGAAACCGCTGATGGAGGTTGCCGGCCAGCCGCTCATCGCGCACGCCCTGGCGCATGCCGAAGCGAGTGGCTGTCGTGACGCGATCGTGGTGATCGGCTACGAAGGCGCCCGCGTGCGAGCGGCGGTGGAAGCGCGGCGCAGTGCGATGACGATCCGGTTCGTGGTCACACCCGACCCGACGGCGCCCAATGGACACTCCCTGTTGGCGGCGGCGCCGTTGGCGGGCGCCCGATGCTTCCTGCTGATGGTCGATCATGTGTTCAGTCAGCCGGTGCTGCGGCGCCTCGACGACGGCGAGCCGGTGCCGGACGAAGCGGTACGGCTGCTGATCGATCGGACGCCGGACGCGTCGCTGGATCTGGTGGATGCGACCAAGGTCGCACTGCGCGGGCGCCAGATCGTCGCCATCGGCAAGCAGTTGGAACGCTGGGACGCCATCGACACCGGCTGTTTCCGGCTGACGCCAGCGGTGTTCGCGGCGCTGCGCCAGGTTCCGGCCGGCAGCCCGTTGACCGTGTCTGCAGCGATGCAGCGGCTGGCCGGCGCCGGGCGGATGACCGCGGTCGATATCGGTTCGAGCGACTGGGCGGATGTGGACACGCCAGCCGATCGGCTGGCCGCCGAACGGTTGCTGGATGTGACCCTGCCGCGACATCGCTAGGCCGGCCGCCTGCCACCTGCCGGTCCGTCGGCGATGACGCCGGCCGGCGGTTCACGCCGGACGACTCACGTCGAAGTCGGCCGGCGACCCTCGAAAGAAATCTCTGAACGCGTTGGACTAAAGGGCGGCGCGGCGTTACTATTCGTCCGCTCGCGGCAGAACATCAGCACGCCCGTTCGGTTGACGACTGTTCGATTCTGGGTAGTTATTTGTCTCTGCCACGGGTGACATTTGAAGCGGCAATACCTGAATTCTCTAAGCTTTAGCGATTTGACACCATGCTCCGACTCTTGCTGTCGTGACGAGCGCGAACGAATCTGTCTTGCCAGGTAGGAGTACACACGCGTGAAACGACTTCTTGTAGGTCTTGCACTGTTCGCGGTTGCATGCGGAGGAACCAGTCCGTCGGCGCCGACAGGCGCGATCGGATCCGGACTGGCGCCGCAGGTGACCTCGACACCGGCCGATCCGTCGGGTTCAGGACCCGCGGTCGACCCCACCCCCGGGGGGCCATCCGCCACTGCAGTCGTCCCTCAGTTCACGTTCTCCGGTCCCCGCAACGCCCAGAACTGCTTCACCAACGTCACCGAGGCGATGCAGTGGGTTCTGAACGTCACCGATGCCGGTCCCCGCGCCCTGCGCTTCATCGCCCTGGCCCACCAGGACGAGACGCCCGGCTGTGAGGCGACGGCCAAGAATCCCCGGTCCCGCGTCGAGATGACCGGGGTGACGAACTACACGCCGCACTCCTCCGGCCAGACGACGTTCACGTTCCGGCCCGAGATGTACAACTGCGGTCGCGTGCAGGTGGACGTCTCCATCTTCGACGCGCAGGGGAACGAGATCCTCATCCTCGGCACGGTCATCAACTACAACACCACCTGCGAGCCGCCCCAGATCGCGCTGGTCTGCTCGGCCTCACCGTCCAACCCGTCGCCGCCGAATCCCGGCGACCTGCTGACCTTCAGCGTGTCCAACCCGGTGGCCGGACAGGTCTACACCTGGTCGGCTCCAGGCGCGACGCCGGCATCCGGCACCGGCACCTCGTTCACGACGCAGTACGCGAGTCCGACGCTGGGCACGCTCTACCAGATCACGCCGTCCGGTCCCGCCGGGGCGGATGTCACGCCCTGCACCGTCCAGTTCGCGAACGTCGGGGTCGCGTTGTGTCAGCCGTCACCCACCAATCCGGTGCCGCAACCGGGGCAGCCATGGACCGGCACGTTCTCCGTGCTGAATCCGCTGACCGGCCGCACCTACACGTGGTCGGCGGCATCTGGCACGCCGCCGAGTGGGACCGGTCTCACCTTCGCCGTGACCTTCCCGGCCAATGCCGGCACGACGACCATCACGCACGCGGTGCAGCTCTCCGATCAGTTCGGGCCGCTGTTCTCCGGCGGATGCACCGTGCCGTTGCCGCCGCCGCCACCACCGCCGTCAGCGTCGTGCGCACCCGCGGCCACCAATCCGCTGCCGGTGGCGGGCCAGCCGTGGAGCGGCTCCTTCAACGTCGTGAATCCGCAGACCGGACAGACCTACGCCTGGTCGGCAACCGGCGGCACGCCGGCAAGCGGCACCGGTCTCAGCTTCCCGGTGACGTTCCCGGCGAACACCGGGGCGACCGCGATCCTGTATACCGTGCAACTGTCGTCCGGTGGTGTGCCGCTGCCGTCGACCTTGTGCACGGTGGAGCTGCCACCGCCGCCGCCACCGCCGCTGTCCTCGTGCGCGCCAGCCGCCACGAATCCATTGCCGGTGGTCGGGCAGCCGTGGACCGGCTCGTTCAACGTCGTCAATCCGCAGGGCGGCCAGACCTACACCTGGGGTGCGACCGGCGGCAGCCCGTCGACCGGAACCGGCGCCACCTTCGCGGTGACCTATCCGGCGAACCTGACCGCCGCGCCGGTCACCTACAACGTGCTCGTGTCGGCCGGCGGGTCGCCGCTGCCAGCCACGCTCTGCACGGTCACGCTCCCGCCGACGCCGGCACCGATCTGCTCGCCGGCCACGCTCCAGACGGTGCTGGCTGGCGTCCCGGTGCCGTTCAGCGTGTCGAATGCGGTCCCGGGCGTGAACTACACCTGGGCCATCGCGCCAACCGGCGGGACGATCCTGTCGACCGGCGCGAACGGCACGACCCTGAGCGCATCGTTCGCCGGCCCCGTCGCACCAGCGACGACCGTCAACTATGCGGTGACGCCGTCGATTCCGGGCGGCTCCACCGGCACCGCCTGTCAGGTCCAGGTGCCCGTGCCGGTCGCCTCGTGCGCCGGTACGACCGGGCTGTTCACCGACCTGATCCCGCTGACGCTCGGGGCGCAAGTCACGGTGCCGCCCGGACAGCTGGCGAATATCACGTTGGAAGTGTTGGACCGGGCGACCGGCATCATGACCTATCTGCCGTACTCGTTCGGACCGGGTACGCATAACTGGACCTTCAACACCGCCTGCTTCGTGAAGGTCAATATGGTCTGCACCGGCACCGGTGGCGGATTCCTGGATCGCCGCGACTCCACCAACGTCTGCCCCGCCCCATAGACCGTCGAAGGCCGGCCGACGCCCCAGTCGGCCGGCCTTCACATTCGCGGCTTCCCGTTCCTGATCCCGACAGCGGCTGGCCAACTCCCGGCCCGGCTGGACTTGGCTGTACGCGGTGCGTGACACTAGACACGTGATAGCGCGTGTCTCGCGAATGCTCGTGCTGGCATGGTCGCTGGCGTCTCCCGCGCTCGCCCAACCCGTACCGCTGGTGTCGCGGCCGCTGCCGTCGGCGCGCGTCGACAGCGTTCCCACGACCTCCGGCGGCATCATCCGCGGCATCGTCAGCACCCAGAACGGTGCGATTCCGCTCGGCGCGGTGCTGGTCGCGCTCTCGAACGACCGTTCGACGCAGGTCCAGACCGTTCTTTCGGAAGGGGATGGCAGCTTCCGTTTCGAGGCGCTCGAGTCCGGCAGCTATCGCGTTGCGGCGGCGCTCGATGGCTTCGATCCGAAGGCGGTCGCCGTGACGGTGGAGTACAACCAGACCGTCGAAGTCCCGCTCGACCTGCCGATTGCCGGCGTCACCGAGTCGGTGACGGTTGTAGCCCCCGACACCGTGGTGCCCAGTAGCGGCACCATCACGCCGGGACAGGTCATCGACAGCCGTGAACTGGACCAGCTGTCACCGGGCGGTGGCGTGCAGGCGGCGCTGCGGCTGATTGCCAGCGTCATCGAGGTTCCCGGCGGCGTCGCGATCAAGGGGGGGCGGCCCAGCCAGGCGTCGGTGCAGCTCGGCGCCGCCAGCTTCGTCGACCCGTCCACCGGGCTGTCCCAGGTGCGGCTGCCCGACGATGCCATTGAATCGGTCACCGTGCTGCCGAATCCGTACGCCGTGGAGTATGGACGCTTCTCCTCGGGACTCGTCCTGATCAAGACGCGCCGGGCGACCGACCGCTGGCGAACCCGGGTCAACAATCTGGATCCGACGTTTCGGACCCGCCGCGGATCGGCGTTTCGCGTGACGGGTATCGCCGGCTTCTCGCCGCGCATCGAGGCCGGAGGGCCGGTCATCAAGGACCGCTGGTTCATCCAGCAGGCGGCACAGTACCGCTATCGGTCGAGCGACGTCCCGAGCCGGCCGGTGGACGAACTTCGCCGGTCGCACAGCTTCAGCTCCTTCACGCGGTCGGACGCGCTGCTGACCGGCCGGCACTCGCTGGTGGCGCTCGCCGGCTTCTTTCCCACGGCGACCAAGTACTCCAACCTGGGCACCTTCACGCCGATTCCGGCGACGGTCGACATGCACGGCGGCGTCAACACGGCCGCCGTCACCGAACGGTCGCTGTGGAGCGATGCGGTGTTCACCGAGACGACGGTGGAGGTGAACCGCTATCGGACCGACGCGCAGCCGCAGGGCGGAGCGCCCATGGAGCTGCTGCCGGAGGACACCCGTGGCAACTCCTACAACCGGCAGATCCGATCGACCACGTCCTGGCAGCTGATCGAGTCGCTCTCGGGCTCGGCCCGGCACGGACGGACGCTGCACCTCTACAAGGGCGGAATCGACCTGCTCCACAGCCGGTTCCGCGGCAGCAGCACCAGCGGGCCGGTCTTGATCCGCCGCAGCGACGGGACGCTGGTTCGCCGCTTCGACTTCGGACCGCCGGCCGATCAGCAGCTCAACGCCACCGACATCGCGCTGTTCGCCCAGGATCGCATGCAGCCGAACAACCGCTGGTTCGTCGAGTTCGGGGCGCGGCTCGACCGCGACGGCGTGATCGATCGGTTGAACTTCACGCCGCGCATCGGTTCGGCGGTGCTGTTCAACGACGCCGGCACGGCGGTGCTGCGCGGCGGCGTCGGGCTGTTCTACGAACGCACGCCGTCGGCGGCGGGCGCCTTCGAGCAGTTCGAAGCGGTCCGCGACACCCGCTACGTGGCCGCTGGCGCGGCGCCGGCCGGCGTGCCGATCACGTTTCTCCATCGGCGGGCCGGCGAACTGCACACCTCCCGTAGTGTGACCTGGGATCTGGCCTACGACCACCGCATCAACGAGCAATGGGCGCTGCACGCCGGCACGATCGACCGCCGCGGCGACCGCGAACTGCTGGTCGTGCCGTCGATTACGGACGGACGCGGCGAACTGCAGCTCTCGAGCAGCGGGCGATCGCGCTATCGCGAGGCGGAAGTCGGCGTCCACTATGTGGTCGGCACCCGCGTCGATCTCAACGTGTCGTACGTGCGGGCGCGGGCGCGGGCCTCCACCAATGCGTTCACGCACTACTTCGACGCCGTGCGCTGGCCGGTGATTGCGGAGAACGCGTATGCGCCGGCTCGCGCCGACGTGCCGCATCGCCTGCTGGTGCGGAGCCGCGTGCTGCCGACACCGACCTGGCTGGTGGTCGCGACCGTCGACTGGCGCAGCGGCCTGCCGTACTCGACGGTGAACGAGGCGCTGGACTTCGTCGGCACCCGGCAGGGCTTTCGCTTTCCACGGTACGTCCGGACGGAGCTTGGTCTCGAGCATCGGTTCACGTTCGGCTCGCTCAGGCCGTGGATCGGGGTGCGCATCGACAACGCGTTCAATGCGTGGCTGCCGTCCGACGTGCAGGCCAACGTCACGTCGCCGGCGTTCGGTACCTTCTACAACTCCGAGTACCGCCAGTTCCGGATCCAGTTCCGCTTTCAGCGCTAGCCGCCGGCCGGCGGCGCCGGACCAGCGGTCCCGTGCTATTCTCAGCCTGTCGTTGCGAGCGCAGCGATGTCCCCGATCACCCGGTACGGCAACCGGAGGTGCAGATGGTCGTGCGTGTGCTTGCGTCAGTGTCCGCGGCGGCCCGTCTCGATGCGGTCGTCGAACTCCTCGCGGCCCGGTCTCCGGGGTCCGAATGTCTGATCGTCGCCGCGTCCCGCGGGGCGGCCGACGACGTGGCGCGCCGCGTCGCGCGACAGGTCGGCGCGACGTTCGGCCTGACGCGCTTCAGCTTCTCCGAACTCGCCGCCCGCCTGGCCTCGTCGACCCCGGGCGACACCCCGCGCATCATCGGCTCGCCGGCCGGCGCGCAGGCCGCCGCGGCGCGTGCCGCGTTCGACGCGGTGGCGGCGCACGAACTCGCCTACCTGGCCCCGGTGGCCACCCTCCCGGGCTTTCCGACGGCGCTGGCGCGAACGCTGCACGAACTGCGGCTCGCCCGTGTCGACGGCCGGGCGCTGGCCGACGGCGCGCCGGTGGCGGTCGATCTGGCGCGGTTGCTGGCGCGGGTGGAGCACCAGCTGGCCGACGCGTCGGTGCTCGACCGTGCGGCGCTGTTCGAACGGGCGGCAGCGGCCTGCGCCACAGGCTCGTCGCGCTGGGTGGGCATGCCGGTCGTGCTGCTCGACGTCCCGCTCGATGCCGAGGCCGAAGCCGGCTTCGCGCGCGCCCTGCTGAGGCGCGCGGCGACCGCCGCCGTCACGGTGCCGTCGGGTGACGACCGCACGCTGGCGGCGCTCGCGTCCGCCGGCGCCGCGGTCGAGACGCTCGACGACCAGGCGTCATCGGCGTCCGACCTCTGGCATCTCCGCCGCTTCATCTTCACCACGGAGCGACCGCCTGTCCGCGACCGGGCCGGCGACGTCCACCTGTTCTCGGCGCCCGGGGAAGGGCGGGAGGCGGTCGAGATCGTCCGGCGATTGCTGGATGAAGCCGCTGGCGGCGTGCCATTCGACGAGATGGCGGTATTCCTCCGTGCGCCGCAGCAATACCTCGGTCTGCTGGAGCACGCATGCGCCCGGGCCGACGTACCGGTCTACTTCGACCGTGGCACCCGGCGACCGGATCCGGCCGGCCGCGCCTTCCTGGCGCTGCTGGCGTGCGCCACGGAGGGGTTATCCGCGCGCCGGTTCGACGAATACCTGTCGCTCGGTCAGGTGCCTCGAGTCGGCGAGACGGCGGCCAACGACCGGGCGCTCGCCGAGCCGGTGCCGCCGCGCGACGAGCTGTTCGGTGTCTACGAACGGCTCGACACCGACGCGCCGTCCGGCGACGGCGACGCGGTCGTCGGTGAGCCGCTGCCGGCGGCCGGCGAACCGGGCGCCGACAGCGACGACGACGCCGTCGTCTACGGCACGCTGCGGGCTCCGTGGAAGTGGGAAGAGCTCATCGTCGAGTCCGCGGTCATCGCCGGTCGCGATCGCCCGGATGGCGCGGCGCGCTGGCGTCGCCGGCTGCGCGGGCTCAAGGGCGAGTTCGAGACCCGGCTCGCCGCGGTGCTGCGTGACGACCCGGAATCGGGCCGGGCGCACCACCTGCGGCGCGACCTGGTCAATCTCGCGCATCTCACGACGTTCGCGCTGCCGATCATCGAGCAGCTCGCCGACTGGCCCGACACCGCATCGTGGGGGGAATGGCTGGAGCGTTTCACCCGTCTGGCGGCGCGCGCCCTGAAGCGGCCAACCCGCGTGCAGCAGTTGCTAGCCGAACTGCGGCCGATGGCGGCGGTGAGCGGTGTGACGCTCGACGAAGCGGCACGGGTGCTCCACGATCGCCTGGCGACGCTCGAGTGGGAGCCACCGGCGCGCCGCTACGGCCGCGTGTTCGTCGGCACGCCCCACCAGGCCCGCGGCCGGGTCTTCCGGGTGGTGTTCGTGCCGGGCCTCGCCGAACGTGTCGTGCCGCAACGGCCGCGCGAGGATCCGCTGTTGCTCGACGAACGGCGGGACGAGCTCGCCGCTGCTGCCGGCCTGCTGCGCCAGGACGATCGGGCCCGCGCCGAACGGCTGCTGTTGAAGGTGGCCATCGGGGCTGCGGGCGAGCGCGTCTACCTGTCGTATCCCCGTCTCGACAGCAACGCCGAGGGGCGGGCGCGCGTCCCGTCGTTCTACGCCCTGGACGTCATGCGCGCGATCACCGGGCGCGTGCCAGACCACCGCGTGTTGGCACGCGACGCGGCCGAAGACGCCGGGGCGAGTCTCGGCTGGCCGGCGCCGGCCGATCCGGACCGCGCCATCGACGACCTCGAGCACGATCTCGCCGTCCTGCGACCGCTGCTCGACGCGCGCGACATCGCCGCCGTGAAGGGCCGCGCCCACTACATGCTCGGCCTCAATCCGGCGCTGCAGCGGTCGATTACCGGCCGCTGGCTGCGTGACAAGAAGCCCTGGTCGAAGAGCGACGGACTGGTGGCGACCTCGCCGTTGCTGGCGCCGCACCTGGCGGCGCAGCGCCTCGGGGCGCGCCCGTACTCGCTGTCGGCCCTGCAGCGCTTCGCGACCTGCCCGTATCAGTTCCTGCTCGGGGCGATGTTGCGGCTCGAGCCGTGGAGTGAACCCGAGCCGCTGGTCCGTCTGGATGCGCTGACGCGCGGCTCCCTGTATCACGCCGTCCAGGCCGACTTCCAGCGTGAGATGCACGCGCGCGGTGCCCTGCCGATGGACGCGTCGCGCGTCGCCGAGGCGGTGACGCTGCTCGAGGCGATCCTCGAACGCGTCGCCGGCGAGTACCACGAGACGCTGGCCCCCGCCATCGAACGCGTCTGGCACGACGAGATCGCCGACCTGCGGCGCGATCTCTCGATCTGGGTGCAGCGGATGGCCGACGAACGGGAATGGGTTCCAGAGTACTTCGAGTGGAGTTTCGGCCTGAAGCATCAGCCGGCGGATCAGACCCGCGACCCGCGCAGCTCGCCCGATCCGGTGACGGTCGCCGACCGGTTCGTCCTGCGCGGATCGGTGGATCTCATCGAACGGCACCATCGGCTCGACGTGCTGCGCGTGACCGACCACAAGACCGGGCGCAACCGATCGAACCCCGATCTCGTGGTCGGCGGCGGCACCACCCTGCAGCCGGTGCTCTACAGTCTGGTGGTCGAACAGGCGCTGCAAAAGAAGGTGGTGTCCGGCCGGCTCTACTACAGCACCACCGCCGGCGGCTTCGCCGACAAGGCGATCGACGTGAACGACTACACCCGCGGCCAGGGCATCGCCGTGCTGACGATCATCGACCGCGCGGTGGAGCAGGGCTTCCTGGTGGCGGCGCCGGCCGAGCGGGCCTGTGCCTGGTGCGATTTCCGCCCGGTGTGCGGACCGCACGAACAGGAGCGGGCGGCCCGCAAGGCCAGCGATCGGCTGGGCGACCTCGACGCCCTGAGGTCGATGCGATGAGCGTCCTGCCGTTCAAGCGTCCGGACGCCGCGCCACCAGCCGACAGTGACGCCCGCGAGGCCATCAGCCACGACCTCGATGCCACCCTGATCGTCGAGGCGGCGGCCGGCACCGGCAAGACGACCGAGCTCGTCAACCGCATCCTCCGCGTCCTCGAGACCGGTCGCGCGACGATCGACGGCATCGTGGCGGTCACGTTCACCGAGAAGGCGGCCGGCGAGCTCAAGCTGCGGCTGCGCGAATCGCTCGAACTGCGGCGGGCGAAGGCCGACGACGAGGTGCGGAGCCGCCTCGACACGGCGCTTGGCAAGCTCGAGGAGGCGCACGTCAACACCATTCACGGCTTCTGCGCCGACCTGCTGCGCGAGCGGCCGGTCGAGGCGCGCGTCGACCCGCTGTTCGCCGTCCTCACCGACCCGCAGTCGGACCGCCTCTACGACCGCGCCTTCCGCCGCTGGTTGCAGGACGTCCTGCGCGATCCGCCCGACGGCGTTCGGCGCGCGCTGCGGCGCGCGTCGGCGCCGTCGTTCGGGGCGGCCGCAGGCCCGAATGACGACGGTCCGATCGGCCGGCTGCGCTCGGCCGGTCGCGCGATCGCCGAGGCGCGCGACTATCCGGCGCCCTGGCGTCGGGAGCTGTTCGATCGCATCCCGGAGATCACCCGGCTGGTCGGCGCGCTGCACGACCTCGCCGAGCTGTCGGCGCGGCCGTCCAACCCGCGTGACAGCCTGTTCAGCGATCTCGATGCGCTGCGACGCCTGAGCCGGCAGATCCGGCTCGAAGAGGGCTTCGGCAATCACGATCACGACGGCTGGGAGTCGCGCCTGGTCGACCTCGTGCGTGACAAGGGCTTCGCGCGGACCCGCAAGGGAAGCGGCTACAAGTACGGCGCCGGCGTCACGCGGACCGACCTGCTGGCGGCGCGCGACGCGCTGTTCCGCGACTTGCAGCAGTTCAGGAAGGCCGCCGACGCCGATCTCGCCGCGCGGCTCCATGACGAACTGAAGGACGCGACGGCACGCTACGAGACGCTGAAGTTCTCGACCGGGACGCTCGATTTCACCGACCTGCTGGCCCGCACCCGCGACATGATCCGCGACGACGGCGTCGTCCGGCATCATCTGCAGCGGAAGTTCCAGCGGATCTTCATCGATGAGTTCCAGGATACCGATCCGCTGCAGGCCGAGATCCTGCTGCTGTTGGCGGCCGCCGATCCCGGGGCGAGCGACTATCGTCACGCCCGGCCGGTGCCGGGCAAGCTGTTCATCGTCGGCGATCCGAAGCAGTCGATCTACCGGTTCCGCGGCACCGACGTCCAGACCTACTGGCAGGTGAGCCGGCACGTGGAGCAGCACGGCGGCCGGCGCCTGCAGTTGACGACCAGCTTCCGCAGCCTGCCGAACATCCAGCGCTTCGTGAACGCGGCGTTCCGCGGCGAGATGGGGGCCGACGAGCGGGCGCTGCAGCCCGACTACGTCGCGTTGTCGGAGGCTCGCGCCGCCGCGGACGCGCAGCCGTCGGTGGTGGCGTTGCCGGTGCCGCGGCCGTATTCCGAGCGCGGCGTGATGCGGCGCGTCTCGGCCTGGGCGGTGGAGAAGTCGTTGCCGGACGCGGTGGCAGCCTACATCGCGTGGCTCGTCGAGCCGGCGCGCGGCTGGCACGTCGCCGAGCGCGATGGCGACGGTGTCGAGCACCAGGTGCCGATCCAGGCGCGGCACATCGCGATTCTGTTCCGTCGCTTCAGCAGCTTCGGCGAGGACGTGACGCGGCCCTACGTCAATGCGATCGAGGCCAGGGGCATCCCGCATCTGCTGGTCGGCGGCAAGGCCTTCCACGGCCGGGAGGAAGTGGAGGCGATTCGCGCCGCGCTCGCCGCCATCGAATGGCCGGATGACGAACTGTCGGTGTTCGCCACGCTGCGCGGCTCGCTGTTCGCCGTCGAGGATGCCCACCTGTTCGAGTACAAGTCGCGATTCGGCGGCCTGCACCCGTTCCGGATTCCGCGCGAGCTCGGCGGCAGCTCGGGACAGGAGCTGGCGCTGTCGGCCGAGCAGACCTCGCACCTGGTGCCGATTGCCGAGGCGTTGCGGCTGCTGCAGGACCTGCACCGCCGGCGCAACTACCGGCCGGTGGCCGACACGATTGGCCGCCTGCTCACCGAGACCCGCGCGCACGTCGGATTCATCCTCCGCCCGGCCGGCGAGCAGGCCCTGGCCAACGTCCTGCACGTCGCCGAACTCGCGCGTCAATACGAAGCGACGGGCGGCATCTCGTTCCGCGGCTTCATCGAGGAGCTTCGGACCGCAGCCGAGAGCGAGGCGGCGGAGGCGCCGATTCTCGAGGAGTCGAGCGACGGCGTCCGGATCATGACCGTGCACAAGGCCAAGGGGCTCGAGTTCCCGGTCGTCATCCTCGCCGATCTCACGTGCCGGATGAGCCGCGCGGATGCGACGCGCTACGTGGACGCGGCGCGCGGCCTGTGCGCGATCAAGCTCGCCGGGTGGGCACCGCACGAACTGCACGACCATGAGGCGGAGGAGGTGGCCCGTGATCAGGCCGAAGGCGTGCGGCTCGCCTACGTGGCGGCGACGCGCGCCCGCGATCTGCTGGTGGTGCCGGCGGTCGGTGACGAGCCGTGGGAAGGCGGCTGGCTGTCGCCGCTGAACCGCGCCCTCTACCCGCCGGTGGCGACGCGCCGCCAGCCGGCGCGGGCGCCGCAGTGTCCCGCCTTCAAGTCGAAGGACACCGTGCTCGCACGACCGAACGACGAGCCGGCGTCGACGACGACGGTGGCGCCCGGACTCCACCAGCTGGCGGACGAAGGCGGCTATTCGGTGGTGTGGTGGGACCCGAGCGCCCTGCAGCTCGAGGCGCCACCGCCGCTCGGACTTCGCCGCGCGGACCTGGTGATGAAGGACGTCGCGACCGCCGTCGTCGCCGGCGACCGCGGCCGCTACGATCGCTGGCGGCTGGCGCGTGCCGATGCCCGCGCCCGCGGCGCCGAGCCGTCGCTGACGGTCGCCACGGTCCGCGAGCGCACCGATCCGGGCGGCGCGCACGGCGGGCTGGCGGCACTCGCGGTCGACGGTGAGGCGGTCACCATCGTCGATCTGTCGGCGACCGACGAGTACGGGGCCGGTGGCGCGGCGTTCGGCACCCTCGTCCACGCCGTCCTGGCGCAGGCGTCCTTCGACGCGACGCCCGCGGCACTCGCGGCCCTGGCCGGCGCCGAAGCGACGGTGCTCGGGCTGTCGCCGGTCGACGCCGCGATCGCGGCGCGCAAGGCCGGGCGCGTGCTCGGCCACGAGTTGATGCGGCGGGCCGCCGCTGCGGCGGTGCGCGGCGCCTGCCGGCGTGAAACGCCGGTGACCATGCGGCTGCCTGACGGCACCGTGATGGAGGGTGTGGTCGACCTCGCGTTCGAGGAGGACGGGCGCTGGACCGTGGTGGACTACAAGACCGACCGTGAACTTGCCGGCGCCGAGGATGCCTATCGCCGTCAGGTGGCGGCCTACGCGGCCGCGGTGGCGGCGGCCATGGGAACGCCGGCGAACGGCGTGCTGGTGCGCACCTGATGGACATCCACCTCGTCGACGGGACCTACGAGCTCTTCCGCCACTACCATGCGATGCCGTCGACGAAGGACGCCGATGGTCGTGAAGTGGCGGCTGTCCGCGGCGTCGTCGCCTCGCTGTTGTCGATGTTCCAGCAGGGCGCGACGCACGTGGCGGTCGCGACCGACCACGTCATCGAATCGTTCCGCAACCGGCTGTGGCGCGGCTACAAGACGAGCGCCGGCATCGAGCCTGACCTGCTCGGCCAGTTCCCGCTGCTCGAAGAGGCGATCGCCGCGCTCGGCATCCCCGTATGGCCGATGGTCGAGTTCGAAGCCGACGATGCCCTGGCGGCCGGCGCGGCGCAAGCCGCCGCCGACCCGCGCGTCGAGCGCGTGGTCATCTGCACGCCGGACAAGGATCTGGCGCAATCGGTCCGCGGCACGCGTGTCGTCCAGCTGAATCGCCGGACGCGTGAACTGCGCGACGAAGCCGGTGTCGTCGCCAGGTTCGGTGTGCCGCCGTCGTCGATACCGGATTACCTGGCGCTGGTCGGTGACAGCGCCGATGGCTACCCGGGTCTCGACGGCTGGGGCGCGAAGTCGGCGGCCGCGGTGCTGGCCCGCTTCGGACATCTGGAGGCCATCCCCGAGGACTGGCGCGAATGGCACGTGAACGCCACGCGACCGGGCCCGCTGGCGACCGTGCTGTCCCGCGACCGTCGGCTGGCGTTCCTGTTCCGCGACCTCGCGACGCTGCGAACCGACATTCCGCTGTTCGCGGCCGTCGATGAGCTCGAGTGGCACGGGCCGACCGAGGCGTTCCCGCCGCTGGCGCAGCGGCTCGATGCCCGGGCATCGGCCGCGGGCGCCGCGCCGCCTGTCCGGACGGCGCGGCTGCGCCGCCCGGCGGACGCATCGTGAGCGCGGATCGCCAGATCTGCCGTCATGAAGGCGTGTGCGGCGGCTGCGGCCTGCAGGCGATGCCCTATGCCGAGCAGCTCACGCGCAAGACCGAGGCGCTGCGGGCCCGGCTGCCGGCTGCGGCGTGGCCCGTTGGCGCCGGGCCGCTCTTCCTGCCGGTGTTCGACGACGATCCGTGGCACTTCCGTCAGAAAGTGACCTTCGTCTTCGGCGTCGGGGCCGACGGCCGTCAGTTGACCATGGGGCACTACGCCCGCGGCTCGCAGCGCGTCGTTGCCGTCGCCGAGTGCCCGGTGCACAGCGCCCGCGGCAACCGGATCGCCTTCGCGCTGCGCGATCGCCTTGCCGCCGCCCGGATCACCGCCGCCGGACCGGCCCTCACCGGCATCGTCCGGCACCTGCTCGTCCGCGCGACCTCCGACGATCGCGACGCCGTGGCGATGCTCGTCGTCACGCGGAACGACAAGGCGTTGCGGCGGCCGGTGCGTGCGCTGCTCGCGTCTGCCGACCGGCCCGACGGGTTCTTCATCAACGTTCACGATGAACCGGGGCCGTACATGGTCGGGCGCGAGACGCTCAAGATCGACGGCCACGCGCAGATCCGCGAGCGGGTGGGCGGCTTGTGGTACCTGGTCTCGCCGACCGCGTTCTTCCAGACGAACGTGCGGGCGGCGGAGGCACTGCAGCGCCAGGCGCTCGAGTGGATCGGGGACGCCGGGCTCTCCGGCCGCCGTGTCCTCGACCTCTACGCCGGCAGTGGCCTCTTCTCGCTGCCGCTCGCCGCACGCGGTGCGTCGGTCGTGGCGGTCGAAGAGAATCGGCGAGCCGTCGCCGACGCGCAGGCCAATCTGCGATTGAACCGCCTGCCGTCGTCAGCCGTGCGCTTTCTCGCCTCGCCGGTCGAGGCGGCGCTGGCCCAGGTCGTCCGCGAGCCGTGGGACGTCGTGGTCATCGATCCGCCGCGCCAGGGCTGTCCTGCGGCGGTGCTCGATGGCATCTTCCGGCGCATCGCGCCACAACGCGCGGTCTACGTGTCGTGCAACCCTGAGGCGCTGGCCGACGAACTGCCGCGCATCCTGGCGGCCGGCTATGCCGTCGCCGCCCTTCGGGCGGTCGACATGTTTCCCCACACCGACCATGTCGAGACCGCCGTCTTGCTGACCCGGCAGGCGAGCCGGCGGCGCTGACGCGTCCCCGACGAAAGTGACGACACAATTGCCGCTTGCGCCGCCGGGCGGCGCCTGCCGACAATACCCGCAGGAGACAGCCACATGAGACGTACGCTGGCGGTCGCGGCCGGAGTGGCCCTGTTGGCATCCATGCTCGCGGCGCAAGAGGTGAGCCAGGCGCGTCGGGCGCTGATCGCCCGCGCACAGGCGCTCGAGCTCGACACGCCGTACGTGCCGCCCCCCGGCGATCCACTGCAGCACCACGCCTCGGGCTACGCGAAGATCATGTGTTCCGCCGTCTTCGTGACCGGTCTGGATCCGGCGTTCGCCGCCGAGAACGTCGGCTACTTCACCGCCCCTTACGAGCATCGCCCGGCGCTTGGCACGCCGCGCATCGACCGCGAGAAGCGGACCGTGCAGGTCACCATGCCGGACGGCACGGTGCGGACCGCGAAACAGGTCGGCAGCCAGGGCTGCGTGACGCTGCCGATCGGCCGGACCGACGTCCTGTTCACGCCGTCCATCGTGGCCAGCGCCCTTCCCGATGCCACGACCATGCCGTGGCCGATGGGCGACGTGTTGCCAGACAGCCCGCTGCCGGCGGAAGTCGATGCGGCTCGGGTGCAGCAGGCGGTGGCGGCGGCGTTCGACCCGGCCGGCATGACGGCGGCGTTCGTCGTCACGTACAAAGGGCGGATCATCGCCGAGCGTTACGGCGAGGGCATCACCCACACGACGCCGCTCGAGAGCTGGTCGATGGGGAAGAGCCTGAGCGGCACGTTGATGGGTGTGCTGATGAAGCAGGGCGTCTACACGCTCGACCAGCCGGCGCCGATTCCCGAGTGGCAGGCACCGGGCGATCCGCGTGCGGCGATCACGATCCGCCACATCCTGAACATGTCGAGCGGACTGCGGATCATCGCGCCGCAGGATCCCGACTACGACCCGACCGGGCCGTATCCGGATCATCTGTACCTGTACACGGGCAGCGTCGACTCGTTCAAGTACGCCGCGACCCGGCCCCTCCAGTGGCCGCCGAACACCGTCGGGCGGTATCGGAACACCGATCCGGTGCTGACGAACTACATGATTCGCCTCGCGGTCGAGCGGCGCCACGAGGACTATCACTCGTTTCCGCAGCGCGCGCTGTTCGACAAGCTCGGTATCCGGACGATGGTGCTGGATACGGATCCGTACGGCAATTTCCTGACCCATGGCTACGAGCTCGGTTCGGCCCGCGACTGGGCGCGGCTGGCAAACCTGTACCTGCAGGACGGCGTCTGGAATGGCGAGCGCCTCCTCCCGGAGGGCTACGCGGCGTTCGTCAGCGCGCTCGCGCCGGCGTGGGCGGCCGACAAGCGCCCCATCTACGGCGGCCTGTTCTGGTTGAATGGCGAAGGATCGTTCCCGGCACCGCGCGACGCCTACTACATGACCGGCGTCGGCGGCCAGTCGGTGCTGATCGTGCCGTCTCACCACCTGGCGGTCGTACGTCTCGGGCACTACAAGGGGGTGGCCCCCGGCGGTCGGGCCCTGCGCAAGGCGGTGGGTCTGCTGATGGAGGCCATCCCGGGCGGCCGCTGAGCCGGCTGCACCCACGACGGCGACCGCGCGACGTGGCGAACCAGGTGACGAGGTGAGAGGTGACGAGATGAGGCTGACGCGACTCGCGGGCATCGCGGCATGGGCCGTTCTCTTCGTCGCCGGCCTCGCCGCCCAGTCGCGACCGATCGCTGCCTGGCGGGCGCAGCACGAGCGGCAGATCGTCGACGAACTGCTGGAACTGGTCGCCATCCCCAACGTCGCGCGCGCCGGCAACGATGCGGACCTGCGCCGGAACGCCGATCGGCTCGAACAGCTCTTCGCGCGCCGCGGCTTCACGGTCGAGAAGACATCCGGCGCCGGATCGCCCGTGGTGTTCGCCCGCCTCGACGTTCCGGCGGCCCGCGGGACGTTGACGCTCTACATCCACTACGACGGCCAACCGGTGAACCCGGAGGAATGGACGCACTGCAAGCCGTTCGCGCCCTGCCTGTACGGACCCGCCGGCCCGATTGCCGCCGACCCGGCGCGGACCGCCTTCGATCCGGAGTGGCGCGTCTACGGCCGCTCGGTCTCGGACGACAAGGGGCCGATCGTCGCCGTGCTGAACGCCGTCGAGGCGCTGCAGGCGACCGGCGGCGGCCCGCTGTGGAATCTCCGAGTCGTGCTCGACGGACAGGAGGAGGCCGGATCGGCCAACTTCACCCGGTTCGCTGCGGATCGCGCCGCCGATCTGCGGGCCGACCTCGCCGTGACCCTCGACGGTCCGCGTCATCCCAGCGGCCGCCCGACTCTCTACTTTGGTGTGCGCGGCGGCGCCGGGCTCACGCTGACGGTCTACGGAGCCGCCACCGACCTGCATTCCGGCAACTACGGCAACTGGGCGCCGGACCCGTCGATGCGGCTGGCGCGCCTGCTCGCGAGCATGAAGGACGACCGCGGCCGCGTGACGATCGAACACTTCTACCGCGACGTCGTGCCGTTGACCGAGGCCGAGCGCCGGGCGATTGCCGAGACGCCGAACGTCGAAACCCAGTTGAGGAACGACTTCCTCGTCGCCCTGCCCGAGCGCGGCGAGGAGCGGCTCGAGCTGAAGCTGAACGAGCCGACCCTGAGCATCCTCGCGATGGAAGCGGGTGGCGGCCTTCAAGCGCCGGCGCGCTCGGCGATCCCGGGCTCGGCGTCGGCGCGGCTCGAGATGCGGCTCGTCAACGGCCTGAACCCGGCCACGCAGACGGCGCTGGTGGTCGAGCACGTCCGCAAACAGGGCTATTTCGTAATCGACGGGCGCGGGCCGACCGACCTGGAGCGGCGGACGCATGCCCTCATAGCCCGGGTCGACCGGCGCACCGGGTCGGTGGCACCCCGGGTGCCGCTCGACGCCCCGCTGCCGAACGCACTGGTCAAGGCGCTGGCCGATGAGGGCTGGCCGCTGGTGCGGGCGCCGACCCTTGGCGGCAGCCTGCCGTTTGCGTTCTTCAGCGAACGGATGCCGACGGTCGGCTTCTCGATGGTGAATCACGACAACAATCAGCACGGGCCGGACGAGAATCTGCGTCTGCGGAATCTCTGGGAGGGCATCGAGATGATGGCGGCCATCTTCACGATGCCGCGGTAGCGGCACACCGGCGCGCCACGGCGGCACGCCGGCAGCCCGCGTCCGGCGTGGCGCCCGGCTTCCCGGCGATCGGGCGGTCCCGGCCTGCCCGACCATCTTGCGCATTGCAGCGCTGGCGGTGATTCAGGTACAACCGGAGGATGCGTCTTCTCTTCTGGGCTCTTGGATTCCTGCTCGCCGGCAGCACCGGCAGCTTCGCGCAGGCCGTGCAGGACCATCAATATTCCACGGCAGACATCGAAACCGGGTCACGGCTCTATGCGGCGCAGTGCGCCCTGTGCCACGGCGTGACCGGCGACGGCGTCAACGGCATCAACCTGCGCCTCGGCCAGTTCCGCCGCGTGGCCTCTGACGACGACCTCGCCCGCGTGCTGGCGACCGGGGTCGCGGGAGCCGGCATGCCGGCCTTCAAATTCCAGGCGGCCGAGGTCAACGGGATCATCGCCTTCATCAGGGCCGGCTTCGATCCGACGGGCACACCGGTGAAGGTCGGCACGGCCGCCAAGGGGCAGGCGTTGGTCGACGGCAAGGGCCGCTGCCTGACGTGCCACCGCATCAACGGACGCGGCATCCGGACCGCTCCCGACCTGAGTGACATCGCCGCCGTGCGCACGCCGGCGGCCATCCAGCGCTCGCTGCTCGACCCGACGAGCGCCATGTTGCCGATCAACCGGCCGGTGCGTGCCGTCACCCGGCAAGGGCGCACGATCCGCGGTCGTCGACTCAACGAGGACATGTTCACCGTGCAGCTGATGGACGAAGAAGAGCAGCTCGTGTCGCTGGTCAAGGCCGACCTGCGCGAATACGAAGTCCTGAAGACCTCCACCATGCCGTCGGCAGCGAAGACGCTGTCGCCGGAAGAGATCGCCGACGTCATGGCGTACCTCCTGACGCTGAAGGGGCAGTGATCATGCGACGTACAGTGCTCGTCACCGCGCTGCTCGCAGCGCTCGGCTTCCAGCTCCAGGCGCAGGTGCCCACCGATCGCATCCTGCGCGCCGCCGCCGAACCGCAGAACTGGCTGACCTACAACGGCACCTACATGAGCCAGCGCTACAGCACGCTGGCGCAGATTACGCCGGCCAACGTCGCCCAGCTCGAGTCGAAGTGGGTGGTACAGAACCAGGTGTTCGGCGCCTGGCAGTCGAACCCGCTGGTCGTCGACGGCGTCATGTACCTGACCCAGCGACCGAACGACGTGATGGCGGTCGATGCCAAGACCGGACGGCTGTTCTGGCTGTATCGCTACACGCCGTCAGCGGATTCGAAGGTCTGTTGCGGCGCCAACAACCGCGGTGTCGCGATACTCGGCGACACGCTCTACATGGGGACGCTCGACGGTCACCTGGTTGCCATCGACGCGCGCAGCGGTCGACCGATCTGGAACATCGAGGTCGGCGACGTCAAGCTGGCCTACTCGATCACGCTGGCGCCGCTCATCATCAAAGACAAGGTGCTCGTCGGCGTCGGCGGCGGCGAATTCGGCATCCGCGGCTTCGTCGTCGCCTACGACGCGAAGACCGGCAAGGAGGCCTGGCGCACCTACACGATTCCCGGGCCGGGTGAGCCCGGACACGATTCCTGGGAGGGCGATTCGTGGAAGACCGGTGGCGCCCCCGTCTGGGTCACCGGCTCGTACGACCCGGCGCTGAACCTGGTGTACTGGGGCGTCGGCAATCCCGGTCCCGACTGGAATCCGGATCAGCGAGCCGGCGACAACCTCTATTCCGATTCGGTGATCGCCCTCGATGTCGACACCGGCAAGCTGAAGTGGCACTTCCAGTTCACGCCGAACGACGGCTACGACTATGACTCGACGCAGGTCCCGGTGCTCGTCGACGCGAACTGGAAGGGGACTCCCTCGAAGCTGATGTTGTGGGCGAACCGCAACGGCTATTTCTACGTGCTCGATCGCACCAACGGCAAGTTCCTCGCCGGAACACCCTACGTGAAGGTCAACTGGTCGAGTGGCCTCGACGCCAACGGCCGGCCGATTCCGACGCCGCAGCCGCCGGGCCAGCCGACGTGGCCGGGCAACCAGGGCGGCACCAACTTGTATCCGCCGTCCTATAGTCCGCGCACCGGCCTGTTCTATTTCTCCGCCTGGCAGGACTACGCCACGATCTACCGCAAGGAGACGACGAAGTTCGAACCGGGTAAGACGTTTCTCGGCGGCGGCTTCACGGTACTCGCGCCGGTACCCGGTGCACCCACCGTCGGCATCGGTCGTCGCAGCCCGATCAACAACTGGACCGACGAAGTCGGCAACGGCGCCGTCATCGCCATGGATCCGCAGACGATGAAGCCGAGATGGACCACGCCGCAGTTCGACGTGACCGATGCCGGCATGCTGACGACTGCCAGCGACATCCTGTTCACCGGCGGCCGCGAGGGCTACTTCCTGGCGCTCGACGCGAACACCGGCAAGGTGCTGTGGAAGACCAACCTCGGCGGTCAAATCGTCATGGCACCGATCACGTATCAGGTGGAGGGGAAGCAGTACGTGTCGGTGATCAGCGGCCATACCCTCGTCACCTTCGCGCTCCGAGACGGCGTGAAGTGACACGCCGGACTCTGGTCGAGCGCATGCGGGCCCACGGGATGAGGCAATGGCTGCACAATCGGCAATCTGGCTGTCGCGATTGATCGATCGCGAACTCGACGCGTTCGAACGCGAGCTGGCGCTCTTTCCGGACGATGCGACGGTCTGGCGCGTCGTGCCGGGCGTCACCAACGCGGCAGGAACGCTGGTGCTGCACTGCTGCGGCAACCTGCAGCACTTCGTCGGCCATGTCCTCGGCGGCACTTCGTACGTGCGCGACCGCGACGCCGAATTCAGCCGCACCGGCCTGCCGCGAGACGTGCTTCTGGGCGACCTGCGCGCCAGCCGGGAGGTGGTCCAGGCCGCGCTGGCTCGCCTGACCGACGCGCAGCTCAACGAGCCCTACGGCGAGGCGGTGGGCGGCGTGACGATGGTGACCGGGCTGTTTCTGACGCACCTCGCGGCGCATCTCGCATTCCACCTCGGTCAGGCCGGGTACTTGCGCCGGGTACTCACGGGCGACAGTCGCTCGTCGGCGCCCTTGCCGTTGAAGCCGCTGGCCATGTAGCGAGGGCCGGGAGGGGCGAGGGCCGGCGCCGGGCGGCGTCGTGGACATCACCCGGACGTGCGCCGAGGCGCAGAGGGGCGCAGAACGAATGGCCCAAGCTGGGCCGATCGTGAAGTATCATCGTCCCGCCTGCTGCTATGGATGAGTTTTCCCGTAGCTCCGATCGCGCTTCGGTCCCGAGTGGCCCTGCCGGCTCCCCTGTGGACGAGCTTCTGGCCGTCATCCCGGACATCGTCGTCACAGTCACGGCGGACGGTCGGCTCAGCGAGTGCAGCGCGGCCTCCACGCGGCTGCTCGGCTACGCGCCTGACGAGCTGATCGGCCGCCGCTTCGAGGAGCTGTCGGTATTCGATGCCGAAGGGGTGGCGACCGCCCTGCGCGAACTCCATCTCGTGCTCAACGGCCAGCGCTCGGGCGCCATCATGATCCCGATGCAGCACCGGGACGGCTCCCGCCGCTGGTTCGAAGTGCGCTCCGCGGTCGTCCGCCGTGCCGATGGCACCACCGTGGTGCGCGCCATTCTGCGGGACACCACCGAACGCCTGATGGTGGAGCAGCGCCTGCGGGCCATCATCGACCACACGAACGACATCATCATGGTCATGGACGCGGATGGCACCATCCGGTTCGAGAACCAGGCCGTGGAGCTGATCCTCGGGTACACCCCGGGCGAACGGATCGGCCGCTCGATTCTCGAACTCGTGCACCCCGACGATGTGTCCACGGTCATCGAGCGGCTCGGGCAGCTTCGCGAGCCCGACCAGACCGCGTCGCTCATCGCCCGTTTTCGCCACAAGAACGGCAGCTGGCGCTATGTCGAGGCGAGTGGCCGCAACATGACGCACGTGCCGGCGATCGGTGGCGTGCTCGGGGTCGGCCGGGACATCACGGAGCGGATGCGCCTCCAGGAGCGCCTCGAGTCCGCCGAGCGGCTCGACAGCATCGGCCGGCTCGCCGGCGGCATCGCGCACGACTTCAACAATCTGCTTGCCGTCGTTCTGGCGTCGGCGGAGGATTTGCGGCAGGGGAGCCGGTCGCCGTCCGAGACCGGGCACGGGTTGTCGCTCATCGTCGACGCGGCGGAGCGGGCCCGCGATCTCACGTCGAAGTTGCTGACCTTCGCGCGACGCCAGCCGATGGAGTCCGATGCGCGGGTCGAAGCGAGCCGCTCGCTGATGAACGCCCAGGCGCTGCTCGGCCGGCTGGTGGGCGCCGGATGCGCGCTGCAGTTCGAAGTGTCAGGCAGTCGGCTCATGGTGCCGCTGGCACCGCCACAGTTCGAGCAGCTGCTGCTGAATCTCGCCGCCAACGCGCGCGACGCGATGCCCGACGGCGGCACGCTGCGTATCAGCCTGGGACCGATCGACACCCGCAGCTTGCGTGACGCCGGGTTGTCGGTCGGCGGAGCGACCGCCGCTCGGCTGGCCTTCCGCGATTCGGGCGTCGGCATGACGCCCGAGGTGGTCGCCAAGGCGTTCGAGCCGTTCTATTCGACGAAGGAGCACGGCAAGGGCACCGGCCTCGGGCTGTCCGTGGTCTACGGCATCGTCCGCAGCTGCGGCGGCGACGTACGGATCACCAGCGATTCCGGCCTGGGCACGCTCATCGAGCTGTTTCTGCCACTGACCGAGGATCGCCGGAACGCGTCGGCGCCGATCGCACCGGCCGCCGTCCGCGGCGGCGACGAAACCGTGCTCGTCGTGGAGGACAACGACGATGTCCGGAACCTGACGACGCGGACGCTGTCGCAGGTCGGCTACCGTGTGCTCGAGGCGAGCGGCGGACAGCAGGCGCTGGCATTGATCGCCGACGGTCAGGTCATCGATCTCGTGGTCGCCGACGTCGTCATGCCGCAGATGAACGGCGTCGCCATGGCGCAGGAAATCCGCCGCCGGAAGGAGCAGATGCCGGTGCTGTTCATCACCGGCTACACACCCGAGCACGTCCTCGATCGGCAGCCGCTCGACGAGCGCACGTCGCTGCTCACGAAGCCGTTCAAGCGCGACACGTTCCTGCAGCACGTCCGCGCCATGCTCGACGTGACGACCCACTGACGCGTCGCCTCAGTCCTTGACGACGATCCGCACCGCCGCGTAGGCCGGTGCCGGCGAGTCCGGCGCGAGGAACAGCCATTTCAGCAGATCGCGATAGAACCCGAACAACGGAACGGTGGCGGCGATCTGGTTGCGCAGGTCCTCACGTTTGGCCTTGAAGCCGGCGTGGCTCTCCTTCGTCAGCCGCTCGCGCTCCTGGAGGTAGTTGCCCAGCGGCTGCACCTGCACTTCGATCATGGTGTCCCACCACTGGAACACCGACTTCACCGCCTGCCAGCCGGACGCCTTCAAGCCGCGCCGCGCGTCGAGGTAGTCCTTGACCTCGAGGCACTGCATGCCGCGCGTCGACGGTTGCGCCGGCACCTTGTGGCGCGCCAAGTGCTCGGTCGTCCACTCGAGCGCGAGCAGCGACTGGTGCAGCGCCCGGACCGCCGCCGTGTCGCCGACGACGAACTTGACGCCGAAGACATCCTTCACGAACCGGTTCAGATGGCGCAACTGCTTGTCCATCTGGACGAGGCGATCGAGGCCGAAGATGGTGTCGACCACCTTGTTCCAGATCTGTTCCTCGGCCTTGATCCGGCTGACCATTTTGTAGATCCGCCAGTCGTTGATCGCCTCCGGCTGGTACTCGACGACGTTGGCGACCAGCGTGGCGCGGCTCCAGCGCTGGCCGTCGAAGTAGCGAAAGCGCTGGACCTGGCGATTGCCGAGATCGAGGTCGGTGTGCGAGTAGAGGTCGCCGGCCGTGATGTCCTGCACCACGGTGAAGCGTTCCTTGGTCGTCACCGCGCTGCCGATCGCGACGCTCTGCAGGGCGTAGCGCCCGTCGAGAAACGTCTCGCCGGCGAGCTCGCAGAACCGGTGCAGGCGCGTCTCGCCCTGGCGGATCATGCGGGCGAACGCGCTGCGCACCTTCTGTAGCCGCGAACGGCTGAACGTGAAGGTGTGACGGGTATGCGGCGCGGCGTCGATCCGGCGGCGCATCTCGTCGAGATAGACCACGAGATCGTTGACCAGCGGTTCGTCGGCGACGAGCCAGAGCGGCGAGGCGGTTCCGTGATCCCGCGTGGAGAGAGCGTGGGTCCAGCGCACGATGACTGACGGTCAGCAAGAAGCAGGCCCGGGTCTGCGGCCGGAAGGCCGATGGAAAGCGCCAGAAAACCGCCGATCCCGCGGCGTCGAGGCCGGTGCCGGTGGCGACATAGTTGTCGGGAATGCCCGATCGGGGCCGCACGATTGTCGCTTTGGTCGGACGACTGGGGCATTCGGCCTCCGCCCGGCCGTACCCGGGCCGCCGTCAGCAACGGTCAGGGCCCGCCCGGATCCCGATCGGGTGCCGCGGTCGCCGGCGTGGCCGGACGCCAGGAATCGCGATGCGCCACGTAGCCGCTGCGCGCCCGGACCTTGTAGTCGCCGCCCTTCACGCGGACGCGCAGGCTGTGGAACCGGCCGTCGGCGCCGTGCGGCGACGCGTAGCCGAGCAGGTACTGGTGACTCAGTTCGTTCGCGATCGCCGCCGTCGCCTCGTGCAGTTCGCCGATCGTCTCGACGACGATGGTGCGGCCGCCGCTCTGATCGGTGATCTCCCGCAGCGCCTGGGGGTTGACGCGGGTGTTGATCGCGCGCCTGGCACCGGCATCGATCGCGATGGCGTAGACGAAGGCGTCCGAGCGCAGCAGCGCCGTCCGCACCTCGCGCGGCGAGGCATCCGACGCGGTGTCGGCGCCATCCGAGACGACGACGATGGCGGCGCGCTGGCGATGGCGCCGCTCCATGAGCGGCAAGCCGGCGATCACGGCGTCGTAGGCCGCCGTCGCCCCGGACGGCTTGATGCCGTCGAGCGCCCGGCGCACCTCGGACGGATCGGCCGTCCAGTCGGTGAGCAGGTGCGGTGCGTGATTGAACGCGAGGATGAAGTACTCGTCGTCGTCGTCCAGCAGGTCGAAGAGGAAGCGGTCGACGGCGGTGCGCGCCTCCTCGAGCCGGACCCCGAACATGCTGTCGCTGGTGTCCAGCAGCAGTCCGAGACCGATCGGCACCCGTTCGCCGACGAACTGGGTGATGACCTGCGGCTCACCGTCTTCGAAGATGGTGAAATCGTCGCGCGTCAGACCGGTGACGAGCTGGCCGGTGGCATCGACGACCGTGACGTTCACGCTGGTCAGATCGACGCCGGTGCGGAAGCGCGGTCGTTGCGGAAAACGGACGTCCTGCGCGGCGAGCAGCGTACTCGCGAGCACGACGCCGATGAGCGCACGGACGAGGCCGGTCACGCGCCTCCGTTACGGTGACGGCGGGGCCGGCATCAGCGTGACCACCGTGAAGCGATCGAGCGGCAGATACGCGCGGAAGGCGTCCTGCAGGGCGGCCGGCGTCACCGCGGCAATCCTGGCCGAGCGCGTGAGGATGTCGCCGGGCTCGCCGCCGAGCAGGTGAATCGACTGCAGCCGGCGCAGCCAGTAGCCATTCTGCCGCAACGAGGTTTCGTAGCCGCGCCGCGCCGCTTCCCTCGCCCGGCTCGTCAGATCCGCCGAGGGCCCCTCCTGCTGCAGCCGTTTCACTTCGGCCAGGACCCGTTCGGTCATCGCCTGGATATTCTCGGGAGCGGCGCCGAAGCTGACCTGAATGTGGCCGCCGCCGCGCTGCGGCAGCGACTGCGACAGGCCGACGGAGACAGTGTAGGTCTGGCCGAGTTCCTCGCGCAGCATGTCGCGCAGCGCCGTCTCGAGCACCGTCGTGGCGGCCCCGACCCGCTCCTGCTCGTTCGGGTCGGACGGCGGATCGGCGAAGAAGCTGATCACCGTCTGGCTGCGCGGCTCCTGGCCCTTCGCGACCGTCGCGCGCTCGACGCGCCCGGGAAACGCGATCCCGAGGTCCTTGAACGCAGCCGTGCGGCTACCCGTGGATGGCAGGCCGCCGACGTATCGGGCGAGCAGTGGCACCGCCGTCTCCACCGAGAAACTGCCGACCAGGAAGACGGTGAAATCGGCGGCATTGCTGAAGCGCGCCTTGTAGAACGAGAGCATCGTGGCGCGGTCGATGGCGGCAACCGCGTCGGCGGTCAGCGGCTGCGACGTGTAGTGGTTCGACGTGTTGAGCTGCTCGATCGTCTCGCCGAACACTTCGCCGGGACTGCGGCCGCGATTGGCCACCATCGCCGCCAGCTGACGTTGCAGCAGCGAGAACGCCTGCGGGTCGTCGCCGGGCGCCGTGAAGTGGATGTACAGCAGCTGCAGCGCCGTTTCGAGTTCGTCGGGCGGTGCCGACCCGCTGAAGCCGTGGGTCGAGAGCGCCACGAACGGCGACGCGTTGGCCCGCGAGCCGGCGAGCAGCTTCTCGATGCTGGTCGCCTTGATGCCGCCGGCCCCCGACAGGTCGACGTAGGCGGTGGCGAGCGATGCCTCGAGGTAGTCGGCCGGCTCGGCGAGAGATGTCCCGCCGGGCGCGTACATCGACAGCAGCACCTGATCGTTCTTGAAGTCGGTCGGCTTCAGCCAGGCCTCGACGCCGTTGCTGAAGCGGACGACGGTGACGCCGATGTCCGGGAGGTGGCGTCGCGACGTGATCGTGGCTGGCGGCGGCGTGCGGGCCAGCAGCGACGTCGCGCCCCCCTCGTCGGTCCAGGCGGTGACCGGCGCCGCCTCGGCCGTCCGCAGCGCCAGCCGCAGCTCCGCCGCGGTCGGCGGCTGGCTGCCGGGCTTCTCCGGTGCGGTCGCCATGATCACCCGGCTCGCCGGCGCCAGTCGCGTCCGGAAGCGGGCGGTCACCTCGTCCAGACCGATGGCCGGCATCACCTGCCTGACCAGCGTGTACTCGTAGTCGATGCCGGGGCTCGGCTCGCCGTGGAGGAAATGGGCTACGTACTCGCCTGCGAACGAGCCGCTCTCGGTCTTCGTGCGTTCGTTGAAGGCGCGCTCGAACGACGACAGGATGGAGCGCTTGGCGCGATCGAGCTCCGCCGCCGTGAACCCGAACTGCTCGGCGCGTCGCGCCTCGGTGACCACCGCAGTGAGACCGGCGGCGAGGCCGCCTTCGGGCACCCGCGCGCTCAGGGAGTACGTCTCGATCGCCGGCGTGAGCGCACTGCCGCCGATGCCGGCGTTGAGGAACGGCGCATCGGGCCGCCGGGTGAGCTCGCCGAAGCGTTCGTTCATGATGCGATCGCCGAGCCGATCGACGATGGCGCGACGGTAGTCGCCGACCAGGCGATCGGGCTCGGCGCGCCGCTTCGTCACCAGCTGCACCGATGATTGCGTCACCTCGGGGTCGGTGATCACGGCCACCTCCGCGGCGTTGGTCAGCGGCACCGTCGCATCGCCGCGACTCTGCTCGGCGGCACGCGCCGTCAGCGGACCGAACGACGCCCGGATGACCTCTTCGATCCGCGCCGGATCGATGTCGCCGACCAGGATGACGGCCATGCGATCGGGGCGATAGAACGCGTCGTAGAACGCACGCAGGCGCGCCGCCGGTGCGCTGCGCAGAATCTCCGGCTTGCCGATCGGCAGGCGCTCGGCGTAACGCGAGCGGTTGAACAGCACCGGCACCTGCTTGTCGCGGACGCGCGAGCCGGCACCCAGGCGGCCGCGCCACTCCTCGATGACGACGCCGCGTTCGCGGTCGACCTGGTCCGGATCCAGCGTGAGGCCGCCGGCGAAGTCGGCGAGCGCCTCGATGCCGCGGGTGACCAGCTCGCCCGAATCGGTCGGCAGCTCGAACATGTACACCGTCTCTTCGAAGCTGGTGTAGGCATTGACGTGCGGCCCCAGGCGCGCTCCGGCGGTCTCGAAGTACGACACGAGCTCGCCCGGCTTGAAATGGGCGCTGCCGTTGAACGCCATGTGCTCGAGGAAGTGCGCCAGCCCCTGCTGATCGTCGGCCTCGTCGAGCGAACCGGCCTTCACGACGAGGCGAAGCGCGACCCGCCCGGCCGGCTGGTCGTTCTTGCGGATCATGAAGGTCACCCCGTTCGCCAGCGTGCCGGTCCGGACCGCCGTATCGAAAGGAATGACTTCTGCGAGCGGCAGCGTGCGAGGCGCCTGTGCGCCGGCGGGGAGCGGGAGGAATGCGGCCGCGGCGGCCACGCCGCACAACAGCAGCGCCGGAACGACGCGAGCGAGCCGACGGGCGCGAAGAACAGGCATGGGCGAATTATACGGGCCGCCGGCGGGCGCACGAGCGAATCCGGCAGGCCGTCCGGAGTGGCCGTTGCGCCACCCCGGACCGCTCCGCGCCGCCGCCGGTCGTGCTACTCGCGGGAGAGCACGACGTTGACCGGTTCGGTTTCACCGCCGCGGACCTCGACGTCGAGCGCGACGCTCCGGTAGCCGGCTTTCTGCACTTCGATGTGATGCGGCCCTTCGGTGAGCTGGACGATCAGGCGATCGTCGGCATCGCCGCCGGCCCAGCGCTCGCCGTCGACGTAGATATCGGCGCCGCCGGGCTGCACCCTGATCGATATCGTGCCGTTGCGGCTCGCCGGCACCGATGAGCGCCGGGCACCGGGCGTGCCTCGGGCGCCGGCACCGCGGGGCGGCGGCGGCGCCAGCTGATCGGCCGGTGGACCGGGGGGCACGGCGTCGGCCTGGCCGGGCGGCGGTGGCGGCGGAGTCGGCGCCGCCTCCTCCGCTTCTCCGGACGCCAGCCTGTCGAGATCGTGGGTCAGCCTGCGCGAGCTGTTCGGGCTGAGGTACAGCCGCTCACGGATGCTCTTGTAGCCGGGCTTGTGAATGACGATCTCATGCTGGCCCGGCATGACGCGAAGGCGCTGGAAGGCGCCATCGAACTGATCGACGTCACCGGCGAAGTAGCCGTCGACGTACACCTGCGCGTCGCGCGGCTCGACGTCGATGCGCAGACTGGCCTCGTTGGTGAAGCGATAGCCGCCGTACGGGTATCCCCAACCCCACGGGCCGCCCCAACCCCACGGGCCGCCGAACCACGGGTCGTAGAAGAACGGGCTGTAGAGCGGCCCGGCGAATGCCGGCCGCGCCACGATCACGCGTCCGCCGCCGCGGCCACGCCCCTGAGCGCTGGCATCGACAGGCCAGCTGACCGCCGTCATGGCGACCAGCGCGAAGAACAGTGAGGCGAGCAAGGCTTTGCGTTGCACGATCGGGCACTCCCGGCAGGTGGCACCGATCCCGGTCGCAACGGATGTGCCAGTGGCGGCTGGCCGATTTGCTGCGAGAAACCGCGCCGCTCCCGCCGGCGGCCGCGCCGGCGACATCGCGTGGGCACAGCGGTGTCCCACCGAGCGGACGGTGTCGCCGCCGCAGCCGGCGACGCAGACCGCTTGACCAGTGGTCGGCGGTTTCGGCATAGTGAGCCTGGGTCCTGCTGATGGTCGAGGCATCCACATCCACCTGCGCCTGTTGTTCCGGAGCCCAGCGTTCCGGTGCCGGACGTGCTGCGCGCACGAGCAGGTGCTGACGGCCTGACCCGCGGGTCTCGGCCGGCCGCTTCAAGGGCCCGGAGAGCGCACATGCTTTCCGGGCCTTTTTCGTTTGTCGGTGTGCCGGGACAGGGCCCGGCCGGGGGGAGACAGCTCATGATCCGATTCGGTCGCATCTCGTCGCCGGCCGTGCGGTCGGCTGGCGCACTCGTGTTTGGCGCCGCCCTGGCGGCGGCTGCCTGCACCCGACCCCAGCCGTCGCTGGCCGGCGCGTGGCAGGGCACCGTGGTCGTGAACAAGGTGGACGTCCCGTTCCGCTTCGAGATCGCCGGCGATGATGCCGAGCTGAAGGGCGCCTTCTTCGACGGCGATTTGAAGGTTGCCTCCACCAGCGGTCACCGTCAGGGGGATCGCGTCGAGCTCGTGTTCGCCCAGTACGGGTCGACGCTGCGCGCCACGCTCGCCGACGGCCAACTGGAAGGGCAGTACGATCGCGGCACGCGCGGGGCCGCGTATCCCTTCCGGGCGACGCGGGCCCAGCCGGCCGCCGTGCCGGCCGCGACGCCGCCGGATATCGCGGGCGAGTGGCGGATTCCCTTCGACAGCAGCAAGGGCGAGAAGTCGTGGCGGTTCGTCGTCGAACAGGCCGGCAACGAGGTGACCGCGTCGATCCTGCGCATCGACGGCGACACCGGCGCGCTCACCGGCTCGTTCCGCGACGGGACGTTCGTCCTCAGCCATTTCTCGGGCGCGCGGCCGCTGCTCCTCGAGATCACGCCGGCCGCCGACGGCAGCCTGCGGATGGTGCAGAACCGCCAGACCAACATGACGGCCTTCCGTCCGGATGACGCACGGGCCCAGGCGGTGGCGGAGCCGACCGATCCGATGGCCCACACCCGGGCCAGGGATCCCGACGCGCGGTTCACGTTCCGGTTCCCTGACATCGATGGCCGGGTCGTCACCGAAGCGGACTTCGACGGCAAGGTGCTGATGGTCAGCATGACCGGCAGCTGGTGCCCGAACTGTCATGACGAGGCACCGTTCCTGACCGAGCTGTACGCGACCTACCGCGCCCAGGGGCTGGAAATCATCGCGTTCGCGTTCGAGGAAGAGGACCAGCTCAAGAACCCGGTCCGGTTGCGCGCCTTCATGAAGAACTTCGGCATCAGCTACCCGGTGCTGATCGTCGGCCGGCCCGAGCAGCTTGCGGAGAAGGTGCCGCAGGCGGAGAATCTGAACGCGTTTCCGACGACCCTCTTCGTGGGACGCGATGGCCGCATCCGCGCGATTCACGCAGGATTCGCCAGTCGTGCCACCGGCGATTTCTTCGCCAAAGGCAAGGAAGAGATGACCGCGATCGTGAAACAGCTGCTCGCCGAGCAGCCGACGCGGACGAATTGAGGCCCGCTCACGGGCGGAAGAGGAGAGTAGTGTGGCAATCCGACTAGGCGACGTCGTCCCCAACTTCCAGGCCGAGACCACCGAAGGTCCCATCGACTTCCACCAGTGGAAGGAGGGGCGCTGGGCGGTGCTGTTCTCGCATCCGCGCGACTTCACCCCGGTGTGCACCACCGAACTGGGTGCCGTCGCCAAGTTGAAGCCCGAGTTCGAGAAGCGCAACACCAAGGTGATCGGTCTGAGCGTCGATCCGATCAGCTCGCACGGCAAGTGGGCGGAGGATATCCGCGACGTCACCGGCGCGACCCTGAATTTTCCGCTTATCGGCGATCCGGACAAGACCGTCGCGAATCTCTACGACATGATCCATCCGAACGCCAGCGACACGGCCACCGTGCGGTCGGTCTTCGTGATCGGGCCGGACAACAAATTGAAGCTGACGCTGACCTACCCGGCCAGCACCGGCCGCAACTTCCTCGAGCTGCTGCGCGTCATCGACTCGCTCCAGCTGACCTCGAAGCACCAGGTGGCGACTCCGGCCGACTGGCAGCCGGGCGAGGACGTGATCATCGTCCCGGCGGTGTCGGACGCGGACGCGCAGACGCGCTTCCCCGGGTTCGTGGCGAAGAAGCCCTATCTGCGGGTGACGCCGCAGCCGAAGTAGGCGGCCGCCGCTGCTCGACAGCACGCGGAAGTTGACACGAACAAAGGATTTCAGCTACAACTGCCGGACATGATCTCACGGGTGGGCCGCGCTGCGTGTTGTTGTTGTATGGCATCCGATGCCTCCGCACCGGCGCGTTCCTCGTGTGGGATTTGAGTTTGCACTGACCTGAAAATCCCGAATCCACACTGGATGTTCCGAAGGCCCGGAGGCGAGACGCTTCCGGGCCTTTTTCGTTTCGGGCTGACCGGTCGGCCGCAGAGCAGGACACATGGAGTCATTCGCCCTTCCCCTCGCCGTCATCACGTTTGGCGCCGCCATCGTCAACGGGGCGCTGGGCTATGGGTTCTCGTCGCTCACGGTTCCGCTGGCGCTGCTCTTCCTCTCCAATCGCGTCCTCAACCCGGCGCTGGTCCCGATCGAAGTGGCGCTGAACGCCTACGTGTTGTGGGTGAACCGCGAGGCGTTGCCGAACGTCTCGCGCCGTGTGCTGCCGATCGTCCTCGGCCTGCTGCCCGGCGTGCTGTTCGGCACGGCGATTGTCTCGCAGGTGAGTCCGGGATGGCTGAAGTTCGCCACCTATCTCGTGCTGTTGCCGCTCATCCTGCTGCAGGCCGCAGGTTTCCGCCGGCCGCTGCGGTCCGAGCGGGGGATCGGCTTCCTGTTCGGGGGCGGCGTCGGCGTGCTGTATTCGGTGACGACGATCTCCGGCCCGCCGCTGGCCGTGGCGTTGAGCAATCAGGGATTTGCGAAGAAGGATTTCCGCGCCGCCCTGGGTTTCATCCGGCTGGCCGAATCGAGCTTCACGGCCGTCGCCTACGGCTACGCCGGCTTGTTCAGCCAGGAGAGCCTGGCGCTCATCCCGATGATTCTGCCAAGCATCGCGATTGGCGTCCCGATCGGCGCGTATCTCATTCACCACATTCGCGCGGAGACATTCCGGCGCGTCTGCATGAGTTTCGATGCCTGGGTCGTGGCCTTCGGCATTTCGACGCTGCTGCGTGACCTCGAGCTCGCTGCCGGCTATTCGTCGTTCATGGTCATGTGGGTCGTGATCGTCGTCGATGCCGTCCTGCTGTATCGATTCTTCAAGATCCACGCGCCGCGCATCGAAGCGGAAGAGGCGCGGGAGGCGGAACGGCGCGCCCACCAGGCGCGCGCGTTCCCGAACGGCAAGGGCCAGTTCGCGGTCCCGGCCGCCAATTCCGCGATCGACTGAATTTCGGGCCGTGTGACTGGCCCGCGCGAGTGAACCCATTGACTCTGACATCCGTGCCGTCCTTCGATTCTCCGTCCCATCCCGCTGCAGGGTCGCCGACTGCGGTGTCATCGCACGCCCACCTGCGCGCCCTCGAGGCCGAGAGCATCCACGTCATGCGCGAGGTGGTGGCCGAGTTCGAGCGGCCGGTGATGCTGTATTCGATCGGCAAGGATTCGTCGGTGCTGCTGCGCCTGGCGCAGAAGGCGTTCTACCCGGGTCCGATTCCCTTCCCGCTGCTGCACATCGACACGACCTACAAGTTCAAGGAGATGATCGAATTTCGCGACCGCTATACCCGGGAGATCGGCGCGCGCCTCATCGTCCACACCAACGAGGAGGCGATCGCCGGCGGCACGCAGCCCTTTCTGGTCGGCACGCAGCGCTGCTGCGGCGCCCTCAAGACGAAGGCGCTGCTCGACGGCCTCGCGGCCGGCGGCTTCGACGCTGCGTTCGGGGGGGCGCGTCGCGACGAGGAGCGCTCGCGCGCCAAGGAGCGCATCTTCTCGCTGCGCGATGCCAACGGGCAGTGGGATCCGAAACACCAGCGGCCGGAGCTGTGGAATCTGCTGAACGGCCGCATCCAGAAGGGCGAGAGCATCCGCGTGTTCCCGCTGTCCAACTGGACGGAGATCGACGTCTGGTCGTACATCCACGTCGAGACGATTCCGGTGGTGCCGCTCTACTTCGCCCGGGAGCGCGAGGTCATCGTCCGCGGCGAGTCGCTGATTTCTCTGGAACAGCCGTTCGTGCCGCTGCTGCCGGGCGAGCGACCGCAACGTCTGATGTGCCGGATGCGATCGCTGGGCTGCTCGCCGTGCACCGGAGCGGTACGCTCCGACGCCGACACCGTCCCCAAGATCATCGACGAGTTGATCGTCGCCCGCAATTCGGAGCGCCAGTTGCGCGTGATCGATCACGACCAGGATGGCTCGATGGAGCTGAAGAAGCGCGAGGGCTACTTCTGATGTCGGGTCTCCTCCGCATCTGTACCGCCGGCAGCGTCGACGACGGGAAGAGCACGCTGATCGGCCGGCTGCTCTACGACTCGCGGTCGGTCTACGAGGATCAGGTGTCGTCGGTGCAGAAGGCCTCGAAGAACCGCACGGCCGGACCGATCGACTTTTCGCTGTTCACCGACGGCCTGCGGGCCGAGCGCGAACAGGGGATCACCATCGACGTCGCCTACCGCTACTTCGCCACGGCGCGGCGCAAGTTCATCCTCGCCGACACCCCGGGGCACGAGCAGTACACGCGCAACATGGCCACCGGTGCGTCGACGGCGGACGTGGCGATTCTACTCGTCGACGCGCGCAATGGCGTCCGGCCGCAGTCGCGACGCCACGCCCAGATCGCCCGCCTGCTGGGCATCCAGGACTTCGTGCTGGCCATCAACAAGATGGATCTCGTGGATTTCGATCGCGCCGTGTTCGATCGGATCTGTGACGACTTCGCCGAGCAGCTGCACGGCGCGCGCCTGCACCCGATTCCGATGAGCGCGCTGCACGGCGACAACGTCATCACCCGCAGCGCCCGCGCACCGTGGTTCGAGGGACGGCCGCTGCTCGAGTATCTCGAGACCGTGGACGCCGAGCGCAGCCAGCGGGACCGGCCGTTCCGCTTCCCGGTCCAGCTGGTGCTGCGCCCCGATCACAACTTCCGCGGCTATGCCGGCCAGATCGTGTCGGGCACCGTGCATCAGGGCGATGACATCACCGTCTGGCCGTCCGGCCGCAGCACCCGCATCGCCCGCATCGTCACCTGGGACGGCGACGTGGCCGAGGCCCAGTCGCCGGCGTCGGTGACGCTGACGCTCGAGGACGAGATCGACATCAGCCGTGGCGATCTCATCGCCGTCGGCGACGTCGAAGTCGGGCAGAAGTTCAAGGCCGAGGTCGTCTGGATGGACGAACGGCCGCTCGATCCGTCGCGCGTCTACCTCCTGAAGCACTCGACGCGAACCGTGACCGCGGAGGTCGACCACGCCCTGGTCCTCAACCAGATCGGCACGGTGACCGTCTCGACGGCGCGGCCGATTCTGTTCGACCGCTACACCGAGAATCGCGCGACCGGCGGATTCATCCTGATCGATCCGGCGACCAACTTCACCGCCGGCGCCGGCATGATCGTCGAGTCGCTGGGCCGCCACGCCGCCACGTCGGCTCGGCCGAGTGCGGCCGAACGGATCGCCCGTCTCGCGCGCGAGGCCGGGTCGGACGCCGAGGCTATCGACGCGGTGCGTCGGGCGCTGGAGGATCTGCTGGTCTGAGCGCGGCGCGTCCGTCCGGGCTGACGGCGCGGCGGACGCGATCGTCGAAGCGTTCCAGAATCGTTCCGCGGTGGCTGCGCGTGTGGAGCTTCAGGCAGTCGTCGTCGAGCGACACCTGTTCGGGCGACCGCCAGGTGCCGGTGTGCCGCAGCAGGTAGCGGCGGTACGCCCATCGACAGACGACCTCGGCGACCGCGCCGGGCGCCGCGCACAGCCGGCCGAGCCCGCGCCGCACCGACTCCGGCCAGCTCGTAATCCGCATCGGCAGCTGGCGCGCCGCCGAGCGGTGGAAGTTGGGGTAGAACCGCCGCACGAACGGATTGGCGTCGACGAACTCATCATACACGTCGACCCCGACGAGCGGCTTCAGGTGGATGATCTGACTGGCGGCGAACAGATCGCCCGGGCCGAGGCACAGCCGCGTATCGGCGAGCACGAAGTTCGCGCACAGCGTCTGCCGGCGGCGGAGCAGCTTGGCCAGCAGGATCACGGCGACGGTCGTGCACCACACGCGGCGACCGCGCGTCACGATGAACAGGTCGAGGTCGCCGCCCTCCTCGAGGTTCAGGTGCGCCACGCTGCCCGACAGCGCCACCATGCGGATGGTGGGCCAGGCGCCGATCACCGTCAACAGCCAGCGATGCCGCCGCAGGAAGGCGCGGCTGCGCGCCTCGCGGCGGCGGCGCTCGACCGGCAGTTCCGGCCGGTCCGCCGGGGTGAAGAGCCCGCCGTCGTAGCGGACGATCTGGCGGAGGCGGGCGCTCTGCTCGTAGGTGCGCAGGATCTCGGTGGGTCCCTGCGTCGACTCGATGAGCGTCTGCCGCACCTGGGCCAGCGTCAGCGGATAGTCGAACAGCGAGGCGAACAGCACGCTGCGCGCGATGGCGAGTTCGGCGCCGGTCAGCGCGACCGGTTCGACGATCGGTCCGGCCGGGGCCGCGTGCGGCGTCACGGTGCCGTCCCCGCCGCCCGGGCCGGGCTGCCCGCCTGTGCCGGGAGGGCCAGCGCGACGACGCAACCCGCCGTGAGGCAGGCCTCCGTGCCGATGACCGACCAGGCCGCGCCGACGATCGACGCCGATGGGATCAGCCGGACGTTGAGCGCAACGTTCACACCGAGAGCGATGGCACAGAGGACCGCAAACGTGCCGTGGCGGTCCCAGGCAATGAGCTGGGTGGTGAGCACGTAGTTCAGCGTCATCAGCGGGTAGGCGAGCAGCAGCACCCGGAAGGCCGGCACGGCGTCGACGAAGCGGTCCCCGAACAGCAGCGGCAGCAGCCACGCCGCCGCGGCCCACGACAGCGCGACGATCGGCACGGAGGCGAGGCCGAGCTGGCCGGCCAGCCTCAGCATCGGCCCGGCTGACGTGGCGCGACACAGCGCCGGCAGGGCGACGGCCAGAGCCGCCGCCGGCATCAGACGCAGGCCTTCGATGAGTCGAAATGCAGCGTTGTAGGTGCCGACCGCCGCGGCTCCCTGCCAGTGTTCGACGAGTACCACGTCGAGGCGGAAGTAGAGGGCCGACAGCACGATCCCGATGCCGACCGGTGCCGCCTGCCGCAGCAGCTCGTCGACACGGCGCGGCCCGCCAGGCGCGACGGTGCCGGCCGTGACCGGTCCATGGTTGTCCCGAGTCACCAGGCGGCGGGCCACGAGCACCGCGATCACGGTGGTGGTGGCCGTCACCGCCACCATCGCCGCGGCGAGCGTGAGCAGTGCCGGCGCCAGGACGAGGACGCCCGCGGCAAGTCCGAGCAGGGCGAGCCGGGAGACCAGGGTGATCGTCGACTCGATGTCCGAACGGGACAGGCCGCGAAAGAAGTGATGCACGAACTCGGTCACCGCACTGCACAGCCAACTGGCCACCAGCAGCGACAACGCCATCGCGGTGCGCCAATCGCTCGTCCACAGCGCAGCCGCTGCGGTGATGACGGCGAACGCCACGGCCGCGGCGGCGAGGCGCCACGGCAACCACCGTTCGAAGATGGGACCGGCTCGTCCCGGCGCGGCCCGCGCGACGGTTCGCGCGATGTGCATCTGCAAGCCCGCATCGGTCAGCACACCTGCCATCCAGCCGAGCGTCGAACCGAGCGCGAAGACACCGAACGCCTCCGCCGGAAGCCGTCGCGCCGCACCCATCGTGATGAGCAGGAACGCACCCTTGCCCGCCAGGTCCGAGATCACCCGGTATGCGATCAACGTCCGCCGGTCGGTGAAGGTCATCGACAGGCGCGGCAGCCCGGTTTTCGCGCTGCGAAAGCGCTTTCACCAGCCGTAAGTCGGGCGCCAGGCCATGCGTCACGATTTGACGCGTGCGTCGGCTCCCGATGTTCGCAAAACTGCGGCACAGCGGTCACAAGGCACCTGCGTTCGCGGATTCCGGCATGTTCCCGACAGGACGAGCGTCATGCAGCAGCCGTGCCTCCGCCCGTCGCTGTCGCGTCGCCCGTGGCAGGCTTCTTGGAACACCGCCGTGCCATCGCATGTTCCCCAGCAACGCGTTGACGGTCGCGGTGATGGGCCGGGAGCCGGTCCCGTCATCGGCCCTCGGTCGTGACCGGTGGCCGGCTGCCGTGAGCTTCGCCGGCATGCTCGCCGTGATCCTGTTCGCCCCGTTCGAGGCGATGAAGCCGTGGCTGCGCCTGCCCGGACAGGCGGTCTCCTCGGTCGAGGTGCTGCTGCTGCTCGTGTTCGCCGCGTGGGCTGGCAGCCTCCTCCTCACCCGATCGACGCCGGACGTGCGCACCCCCCTCACCGCACCAGGTGTGTCGCTGCTCGCGGCCTCGTTGTGCGCGGCGGTCCTGGCCCCCGCCCACCCGGCGAACGCGCTGCACATGGTCGGCCGTCTGGCGCTGACGATGGGGCTGGCGCTGTTGACCGTCAATGCGGTACGGGCGCCGCGCGCCGGGCTGTCGGCCGTCGTGGCGATTGGCCTGGCCGGCGCCGCCGTGTCGATACTCGTCGCGCTCGACTATTCCGGTGCGCCCCTTGGGCAGCACCTGCTGGCGCCGTTTCGGGCGCAGACCGCCTATGTCGGGGCACAGGTGCGGGCGAGCGGCCCGTTCCAGTACCCGACGATCGCTTCCATGTTTCTCGAGATCACGTTTGCGTTCGGCCTCGGCCTGTTGCCGCTGCTCGTCGAACGCGGGCGCCGCAGTGCCAGCGCGCTGCTGCTGGCCGGACTCCTTCTCATGGCCGCCGCAGTCATGCTGACGTTCACGCGGGCCGGGCTGATCACCATGGCCGCCAGCCTGACGTTGGTGGTCGGATGGCGCTGGCGCCGCAACGGATTCGACCGCGCCGTCGTCGTCCTCCTGGGGCTCGCCCTCGCCATCGCCGCACTGCTGCCGGTGCTGCGCTCGACCGATGCGTTGCGCCTGCGAACGACGAGCGAGCAACAGAACGGCTGGTACCGCGCGCGGGTCGTCGCGCCGCCGCATCTGTCGCTGGCCGCCGGAGCCCGCCGCGCCGTGCCGGTCACCGTGACCAACACCGGACAGGTCACCTGGGATTCGCACGCCACGCCGCCGTTCGGTTTCTCGTATCACTGGTTGACGGCGGACGGCAGTCGAGTGGTCAGCTGGGAGGGCATTCGCGCCCTCTTCCCGACGCCGGTCGCGCCCGGCGACGAGGTCACGCTGGAAGCGCTCGTCGAGGCGCCGCGCCAGGCGGGCGACTATCGTCTGGTGTGGGACCTCTATCAGGACCAGCTGCTCTGGTTCTCGACGGAGCCGGACGCTGAGATGGCGACGTCGGAGGCGACGGTGACGGGCGAAGGGACCGGGCCGCCGATCGACACGCTGAGCCTGCCGAGGGCGCCGGCCCCGGCCACCCGGCCCGGGCGGCGGCTGCTGTGGACCGCTGCCCTGCGGATGCTGGCGGTTCGTCCCTGGCTCGGTGTCGGGCCGGACAATTTCCGCCTGATGTACGGCCCCTACGCCGGTCTGCCGCGGGCCGATCCGCGTGTGCACACCAACAACCTCTACCTCGAGCTGCTGGTGGGTGGCGGCCTTCTCACCGGCCTCGCTTCGCTGTGGTTCGGATGGCGCCTCGTCCGGCTGGCCGTCGCTGCGTACCGCGGTAGCGAGTCGCCGGTCACGCTGGCGCTGGCGTCGGGTGCGGTCGCCGCGACCGCCGCAATCGGGGTGCACGGCCTGGTCGACGCGTTCCTGAGCTTCACTGCCACCTATGCCGTCATCGGCATCGCGATTGGGCTGCTCGTGGCCAGCAGCCGACTGAGCCTGCGACATGCGCATCGGGTTTGACGGCACGACCCTTCGCCCGGGACGGACCGGTGTCGGCTACTACAGCGAGCACCTCCTCCATCACATGATCGAGCAGGGTCCGCAGCACGAGGTGGTCGTGGTCTCCAACCGCCCGGTGGAGGTGACCCGGCCGCTGCCGTCTCGCGTTCGCGTCGAAGGGACGCGGTGGCGGACCCCGCGGCTGGTCTGGATGCACACCACCGCGCCCAGGCTGCTGCGGCGTTTGCGGGTCGACGTCGCGCACTTCACCAATGGCATGCTGCCGCTCGGGTCGCCGGTGCCGACGGTGGTGACGATTCACGACATGAGCCTGACGCTGTTTCCGGAGCACCATCCGTCGCGCCGGGTCATGCTCAACCGGCCGTTTCTCGACCTCGCGGCGCGCCGGGCGGATGCCATCATCACCGTCTCGCACAGCGCCAAGCGCGACATCGTCCGGCATTACGGCATCGACGCGGGCCGGGTGCACGTTGTCACCGAAGCGGCGGCGCCGCAGTTCCGGCCGGTCTCTGACGTCGCCTGGCTCGAGTCGGTCCGCCGGCGCTACGGTCTCGCCGATCGCTTCATCCTGTACGTGGGGACGATCGAGCCGCGAAAGAACCTGCGGCAGCTGCTCGAAGGCTTCGCGCGACGCAAGCGCGCCGGCGACCTTCCGCACCAGCTGGTGTGCGTCGGCCCGTACGGCTGGCTGTGTCGTGACATCGAAAACCTCATCGAGCGGCTCGGCATCGAGGACGATGTCCGGTTCACCGGCTACGTGCCGTTCGGCGACCTGCCCGCCCTCTACAACATCGCGGAGATGTTCGTGTTCCCGTCGGTCTACGAAGGTTTCGGCCTGCCGGTCATCGAG
This sequence comes from uncultured Acidobacteriota bacterium, assembly GCA_902825985.1. GTDB lineage: Bacteria > Acidobacteriota > Vicinamibacteria > Vicinamibacterales > CAVVIG01 > VFZL01. The sequence continues at coordinate 72,715 of CADEDC010000001.1, forward strand.
GCGATGGCGTGTGGCACGCCGACGATCATCGGTCCGACGGCGGCCCTGGTCGAAGTCGCCGGCGACGCGGCCGAGCAGGTGCCGCACCTGGATGCGCACGAGATCGGCGACGCCCTCGTGCGGCTGGCGTTCAGTCGCGAGCGACGCGAGCAGCTCGCGCTGCTGAGCCGCCGGCGGGCGACGCGGTTCTCGTGGGAGCGCGCGGCGCGTGAGACGCTCGACGTCTATCGCTGGGCGGCCGGCGGTGCACGCGGCACCGTGCCGGGAAGCGGCCGCCGCGTGGTGGGCGAGACGACCGAGGCGATTGCGGTGCTGCAGCCGTCCGGTGCCATTGCCACCGACGCCAGGAGCC
>CADEDC010000001.1:73076-121127 GCA_902825985.1 uncultured Acidobacteriota bacterium
CGGCGGACAGGAGGCCGGTCGGGCCCTGACGCCCACCGACGTGCTCTTCGGGCAGGCGTACTACCTGCGATTCGATCCCAAGCTGTGGGCCGCACAGCAGCCCTATGCACCGCTCGGTTCGCTGTATGCCGCCGCCTGTGCACGACGGGAGGCCTATCGCGTCGCGTTCTTCGACGCGATGCTGGCCGATTCGGAGGCCGACTGGGCGACCGCATTGGATCGCCACCAGCCCCGACTCGCGGTCCTGTTCGAGGACAGCTTCAACTACCTGACCAAGATGTGCCTGCTGCGGATGCGGCGGGCGGCGACGACGATGATCGCCGCCGCCCGCGACCGCGGCATCCCGGTCGCGGTGGCCGGGTCGGACGCGAGCGACCACCCGGAGCTGTATCTCGATGCCGGAGCGGCGGTCGTCATCACCGGCGAAGGCGAGGCGACGCTGCTCGACGTGCTCGCGATCTACAGCGGTCGCCGCCCCGGCGACCTGACGGGTGTGGCGGGCGTGTGTTGCCGCCAGCCGTCGGGGCAGATCGTCCGGACGGCGCCGCGCGCATTCATACGCGATCTCGATGCGCTGCCGCGCCCGGCCTGGGACCTCGTCGACCTGGCCCGCTATCGCGACATCTGGACCCGCCGCCACGGCTATTTCTCGATGAACCTGTCGACGACACGCGGTTGTCCCTACCACTGCAACTGGTGCGCGAAGCCGATCTACGGGCAGCGCTATGCCGCCCGGTCGCCCGAGTCGACGGTGGCGGAGATGGCATGGCTCGCGGCGACCTATCGGCCCGATCATCTGTGGATCGCCGACGACATCTTCGGACTCAAGCCGGGCTGGATCGAGACGTTTGCCGGGCTCGTGCGCGAGCATCGGGTCCGCATCCCCTACAAAGCGTTGCTGCGCGCCGACGGGGTGACGGATGCCGTCGCGACGGCGTTGGCGGACTCGGGCTGCAGGACGGCGTGGCTTGGCGCTGAATCGGGATCGCAGCGGGTGCTCGACGCGATGGACAAGGGGATTCGGACGGATCAGATTGCCGACGCGACGCGACGGTTGCGGGAGCGTGGCGTCGAGGTCGCCTTCTTCCTGCAGTTCGGATATCCGGGCGAGACCGTCGAGGACATCCAGCGGACGCTCGAGATGGTCCGCGCCTGCCTGCCCGACGATCTCGGCGTGTCGGTGTCGTACCCGTTGCCGGGCACGACCTTCTACGAACGGGTGAAGGCGCAGCTCGGCGCGAAGCGCAACTGGGACGACTCGGACGATCTGACGCCGATGTATCGGTCGACGTACCCGCCGGAGTTCTATCGCGCCCTGCACCGCCTCGTGCACGCCGATCTGCGCCGTCACCGCGCCCGCGCCATCGGCCGACGGGCGCTGCGCCACCCGGCCCTGTGGTCATGGCGCACGCTTCGCGAGATCGCCGCCGGCGTCGTTGCGCAACTGCGGGTCGGCACGCTCAGCCGCCGGCTCGATCGACTGGCCGTGCCGGTGGAGCACGACCGGCCGCCGGTCATCGTACCGGTCACCTCGCGGCGGTCGGCGGTCCCGACCGAACGGGTCACCTGAGGCGGCGAGGACGAGGATGACCGCCCTTGCCGCCCTTCGAACCTCCGCATTGGTGCGGGTGAACGAGATGACGAACCGGACGCTCGTGCTGCCGGTCGTCATCTTCCATCCCACCAGCCGCTGCAACAGCCGCTGCGTATCCTGCGACTGGTGGCGGAGCAGTGGTGCCGACGACTTGAGCCTGCCGGAGATCGACGCCTTCGCGGCGCAGCTGCCGGCGTTCGACACCCGCCTGGTCGTCCTGTCGGGCGGCGAGCCGCTGCTGCACCCCGATGTGTTCGCCATCGCCGACCTCTTCCGGCAGCGGCAGTGCCGGCTGCACCTGCTGACCAGCGGCGTGCTGCTCGAACGCACGGCGGCGGAGGTCGGCCGCCGCTTCGAGCGGGTGATCGTCTCGTTGGACGCACACACGGAAGAGGGGTATCACGCGATCCGCGGCGTCCGGGCGCTCGCCGTGGTCGAGCGTGGCGTCGCGCGGGTGCGGGCGGCCACCCCGGCGCTGCCGATCACCGCCCGCGCGACGGTGCATCGCCACAACTTCCGCTTGCTGCCCGACCTCGTGGAACATGCGCGGGCGATGGCGCTCGACGGCATCTCGTTCCTCGCCGCCGACGTCTCGTCGCTGGCGTTCGGCCGGCAGCAACTCGACGATCGCCGCCTGGCGCTGTCAGCCGCCGAGATCGCCGAGTTCCAGGCCGTCGTCGAGGCGACGATTGCGTCGCACGCCGCCGACTTCGACTCGGGATTCATCGCCGAATCACCGGACCGGCTCCGTCGGCTGCCGCAGTACTACGCGGCGCTCGCCGGGCACGGGCGGTTCCCGGCGGTCGCCTGCAACGCCCCATGGATGTCGGTGGTGGTCGAGGCGGACGGTGGCGTCCGTCCCTGCTTCTTCCACGACCGGGTCGGCAGCGTGCGCGAGCAGTCATTGGCGACGATCGTCGGCGGGCGGCTTGCCGCGTTCCGGGCGGCGCTCGACGTCGGCCGCAACGCCACCTGCCAGCGCTGCGTGTGCTCGCTGAAGACCGGCTTCCGGAGCGCGCCATGGAACTGAGCTCGCGGGCGCTGCGCGAGACGCGCGAGGCGTTCGACCGGGTCGCGGCGGACTATGGCCGGCAGAACGACGAGAACCCGATCCTCTGCGCGATGCGCCAGCGCGCTCACGCGGCCATCCGGTCGCGTGTCGGATCGGACGGCCACCTGCTCGATCTGGGTTGCGGACCGGGCGCCGACGCCGTGACGCTCGCCAAGGCCGGGCTCGAGGTCACCGCGGTGGATGCCTCGCCGGCGATGGTCGCGGCGGCCCGGACCGCCGTCCGCGCCGCCGGCCTCACCGATCGGATCCATGTCACTCACCTCGGCATCCAGGACCTCGACCGGCTGGCGCCCGCCCGCTTCGATGGCGCCTACTCGAACTTCGGCCCGCTCAACTGCGTGCCGGATCTCGGGCGCGTTGCCCGGCTGCTCGCGGACCGGCTGCGCCCCGGGGCGCCCCTCGTTGCGTCGGTGATCGGCCGCATCTGCCCGTGGGAACTGGCGGTGTACGCGGTCCGGCGTGACTGGGCGCGCCTGCGGGTGCGGTTCGCCGCCGCCTTCGTCGCGGTGCCGCTCGACGGCCGCACGGTCTGGACGCGCTACTACACGCCCGAGGCCTTCACGGCGACGTTCACCGCCGCCGGATTCCGCCGCGTCGCCGTGCGTGGCCTCGGCGTGCTGGTGCCGCCGCCCTACATGCATGCCTTCGCGGCACGGCACCCGCGGGCGGTCGCCCGACTGCAGGCGGTTGACGACGTGATCGGGACGTGGCCGGGCGTTCGAGCCTGCGGCGATCACTTCCTGATCGAACTGACGAGGCGATGACCGATGTGGGTGCCGCGTGTCGGCTGTCCTGGCTGTGGGGCGCTGCTCGAGGGCAACGGCGCCGCCGATATCGACTGCGATCGCTGCGGCGGCGGCTTCGACTATCGTCGCGGCATCCTCCATTCGCGGTCGCAGCCGGCGGACCCTGATGCCGATGCCGCACAACAGCAATACCGCGTCGTACGCGGCCGCGACGGTCATCGGCGGGACGATCCCGAGTACTACCGGGAGCTGCCGGCCGTGCCGGCCGACGATCCCGCGGCCGCCGAGTGGCGCATCCGGCGGGAGAGCTTCATGAACCTGCGACGGCACGTGCTGGCCGACCGCGGCACGGCGCCAGCGCTGCGGGTGGCGGACCTCGGCGCCGGCTGCGGCTGGTTGTCGCACCGGCTGGCCGCTCTCGGGCACGCCGTGGCGGCCGTCGACCGCCAGACAGACGACGAGGACGGCCTCGGCGCGTGCCGCCACTACCGGCTGCGCTTCGCCGTCCTTCGCGCCAGCTACGACGCGCTGCCGTTCGCGGCGCGCCAGTTCGATGTCGCGGTGTTCAACGCGAGCCTGCATTATGCCGCCGATCCGGCGCGCCCGCTCGCCGAGGCGCGCCGCATCCTGACCGACGACGGCGCGATTGTGGTGATGGACTCGCCGATGTTCGACGGTCCGGCGGCCGGCGAGCGGATGGTGCAGGACGAACTCGTGCGGATCGGCCGGCACGGCGTGGCGGCGCCGGTGCGCATCGGCGTCGGCTTCCTGACCGGCGACGGGCTGGCGGCCGCCGTGCGGCCGCTGGGCATGACGGCGACCTTCATCGCCTCGCGGGGACCGTGGACGTGGCGGTTGCGCCGGCCTCTCGCCCGCCTGCGTCTTGGCCGGCCGCCCGCCAGATTCGGCATCTGGGTGGCCCGATGATCATCTTCTTCAATCCGCTGTCGACGACGCCCGGCAAGCAGCCGCTGCCGCTGTCGGTGCTCAGCCTGGCCGCAGCGATCGGCGACCGGGAACCGTGGTGCCTCGTCGACGGCAATCGGACCGCGGATCCGCTGGCCGCCATCGTCGCGCAGGTCGTCGCGGCGCCGCCCGGCGCGCCGATCGTGCTGGCGGTGACCGTCATGCCGGGCCCCCAGCTGACACAGGCGATCCGGGTGTGCCGGCAACTGCGCGCGGAGCGGCCGGAGGTCACCATCGTGTGGGGCGGCTACTTTCCGACGCAGCACACCGACACCGTGCTGCGATCCGGCTACGTCGACTACGCCGTGCGCTCGCAGGGCGAAGCGCCGCTGCGCGGCCTGATGGCGGCCCTGCATGCCGGGGCCGGACCAGCGGATGTCGCCGGGCTGTCATGGCGGCGGGCCGACGGCACCGTGGTCCACAATCCGCCGCCGCCGATGATCGCACTCGACGATCTGCCAGATTTGCCGTACGAGCGCCTCGAGATGCGCCACTACCTGCACCCGACCTGCCTCGGCCGGCGGACCGTGGCGCATCACTCGTCGTTCGGCTGCCCGTTCGCGTGCAGCTTCTGCGCGGTCGTGGCGATGACGAACCGCCGCTGGCTGGCCCAGAGCCCGGCCCGCGTCGCCGGCGTGATCCGGCACCTCGTCGAGCGGTATGGCGTCGATGCCGTGCAGATGCACGACATGGATTTCTTCATCTCGGAGCCGCGGACCGCGGAATGCGCCGAACGCCTGGCGCCGCTCGGCGTGCACTGGTGGGCGCTCGGTCGGGTCGACACGCTGATGCGCTACTCCGATCGCACCTTCCGCCAGATGGTGCGCTCGGGGCTGAAGATGGTGTTCTCGGGTGCGGAGACCGGCTCCGAGCAGACGCTGCTGGCGATGAACAAGGGCGGCCAGGCGTCTCCGGCCCTGACGCTGGAACTGGCCCGTCGCATGCGCGACTACGGGATCATCCCCGAGTTCTCGTTCGTCCTCGGGCTGCCGCCGGACCCGCTCGAGGACGTGGTACGGACCTGCGAGTTCATCCGCCGCATCAAGGCGATCAATCCGGCGACCGAGATCATCCTCTACACCTATACGCCGGTGCCGATGGATGGGTCGCTGTACGCCGAGGCCGCGCGGCTCGGCTTCGCATTCCCGCAGACGCTCGACGAATGGGAGAGCGACCGCTGGCGACAGAATGCCCTCCGCCGCGGCGCCAACATCCCGTGGATGGACGATGCGATCACCCGGCGCATCCGCAACTTCGAGCGCGTCCTGAACGCCTTCTATCCGACGCGAACCGATCCGCGCCTCACCGGCGCGATGCGGACGCTGCTGCGGATGGTCAGCGGCTGGCGTTACGGGCTGCGGTGTTATGCGGCGCCGTACGAACTCCGCGCCCTGCAGTGGGCGGTCGGCTACCAGCGGCCGGAAACGACGGGGTTCTGACATGGCCGTCCGTCTACTGCGCTGGTGGCGCACCTGGTCGATGCCGCGGCTGGCTGCCGATGAAGCGTACGCGCTGTGGGCGCCGACCTACCCGCCGCATCCGCACAACGCGCTGATGCGCATCGAGCAGGACACCCTGACGCCCCTGATCGCGGCGGCCCGGCCCGTCCGGGCGCTCGACGTCGGTACCGGCACCGGCCGGTACCTGCCGGTGCTGGCCGCCGCCGGCGCCTCGGTGGTCGTCGGGCTCGACCTGTCGATGGCGATGCTGACCCGCCACGACGGGACCCGCCGGGTCCAGGCCGATGCCAGGGCCCTGCCCTTCGCGGACGCCACGTTCAATCTGATCACGGCGTCGCTGATGGCGGGTGACATCGAGACGCTCGACGCCTGGGTCGCCGAGATGTCACGCGCGCTCACACCGGGCGGTCATCTGATCTACTCCGACTTCCACCCATGCTGGCGGCGGCAGGGATGGCGGCGCACGTTCCGCACCGCGCAGGGCCGCACCGTCGAACTGGACTACCACCCGCACGAGATGGACGCCCACCTCGACGCCCATGCGGCGGCGTCGCTCCATACCCGGGTCATTCGCGAACCGCGCGCCCCCGGCGCCCGGTATCCGGTGATCGCGGCGTTCCACGCGGTCAAGGCAGGCGGCCGGCCATCGTTCAGGCGCCGCTGATGTTTCGGCGCCGGCGCCCGATCGCCTTCGTGAACGGCCGTGTCTGGATGGCGGACGGGATGCGCCCGTCGATCCGCGTGCGGGGCCGGGTGGTCGATCGGAGCGAGCAGCCGCACGCCGGCGACCTGGTCGTCGACCTGGGTGGGGCGGTCGTGCTGCCGGGGCTGGTCAACGCACACGACCATCTCGAGCTCAATCACTACGGAGCGTTGAAGACACGCGATCGTTACCGGCACGCCGACGACTGGATTGCCGACCTGCGGCCGCGGCTCCAGACCGACGAGACGATTCGGCGCAACGCCCGATTCCCGCTCGCCGATCGCCTGTTCATCGGCGGGCTCAAGAACCTGCTGGCCGGCGTGACCACCGTCGCGCACCACAATCCGCGCTACCGCGAGATCGACAGGCACTGTCCGGTTCGCGTCCTCGAGCGCTATCGCTGGGCGCATTCGTTCTCGATGGAAGCCGGGCCGGTCGGCGCCGGCGGCGAACCGGGTGGTCAGGTGGCGGCAACCTGCGCCGCCACACCACCCGACACGCCGTTTCTGGTCCACGTTGCGGAGGGGAGCGACGAGCGGGCCGTGCAGGAGCTCGTGCGTTTCACGCGCGAGGGGTGTCTGCGGGCCAACAGTGTCATCGTGCACGGTGTGGCGCACACGGTCGACAGTTGGCGCGCGGCGGTCGCCTCCGGGACCGGGCTCGTCTGGTGCCCGGCGTCGAATGCCTTCCTGCTCGGCGAGACAGTGCCGCTGGCGAGGCTGTTCGCCGCGGCGCCCGGATCGGCGGCGTTCGTCTGCCTCGGCAGCGACTCGCGACTGACCGGGGCCCGCGACCTGCTCGACGAGGTGCGCGTCGCCTCGGCGCACGGGCTGCCGCACGGCGCGCTGCTGCCGATGGTGACGTCGACGGCCGCCCGCCTGCTGAAGCAGCCGATCGCCGGGCGGCTCGCGCCGGACGGCCCGGCGGATCTGATCATCGTGCCGCCGGATCCGCTGGCGCCAGAGGATCCCGAGGCGGCGCTGCTGGCGGCACGCCGGCAGTTCGTACGGCTGGTCATGATCGGCGGTGACCCGATCGTGTCGGACCGCGAATATGCGGGGCTGTTCACCGCGACAGGCGGCCAGGCGCGCTCCATCGTCGTCGACGGTACACCGAAGCTGGCGCGGGACCGGCTCGCCAGGCGCGTGCTGATCTGCGCGATCCACGAGCCCGGTTTCGAGGTGATCGCATGAGGCAATCAGCCGGCGAGGTCGGCATAGATCGATGCGAACATCCGCGCCGTCCAGTCGGCGTCGTGCCGCACGGCCAGGGCACGCGCCGCGTCGCCGAGCCGTCGGCGGCGGTCGGGCGCCCGCAGCAGGTCGATGACGGCGGCGGCGAGCCCGGCAGCGTCGCCAACCGGCACCGCGACCGCCGCGTCAGGCGACCAGTCGTGCACGTAGCCGACGTCGGTGCCGACGGTGGGCACCCCGCACGCCGCCGCTTCGAGCGTGGCAACCCCGGCCGCTTCGTGTCGCGACGTGAGCAGCGCGAGGTGGGCCCGCTGGTAGAGCGGGACGATCGCGTCGGTCGGCAGCACGCCGTGGAACGTCACCTCGTGCGACACGCCCAGGCGATCCGCCAGGCGCTGCATGGCACCGTCGAGGGTATCGAGGCCGACGATGTCGAGATGCAGCCGCGGCTCGGCCGCCAGCATCGCCGGCATCGCCGTGAGAAGCGTCGTCTGATCCTTGACCGGGTTCAGGTTCGCGACGTGAAGCAGACGCCACGGCGGGCCGGCGGCGCCAGCCGACGGCACGAACCTGTCGATCGGCACGCCGATGGGCACGACGACCGGCGCGGCCCGGTGCCGCCGCGCCAGGGTCGCCTGGTACTCGCTGCACACGGTCAGCCGGCGGGCGAGGCGCTGTGCGGCGGCGACGGCGAGGCGCTGACGCAGGCGCTGCTGCAGACCGTAGCCGACGTCGGGAATCGCCACGTACTCGCCGCTGTCGCAGGTGACGACGGTCGGGAGCCGCAGGCCACGCCCGACCAGCGCGGCGGCCAGCCCGGCCGGCAGGGCCCAGTAGCCGTGCAGGACGTCGAGGCGCCCCTCACGGCGGACGGCCTGCAGCAACGCGGCGCTCTGACGCGCGAGTCCGCGCGGACTGCCGAGATCGCGGATGGTGGCACCGCGCAGCCGGTACGAGCACGGGCGCTGGTGATACCGCAGGACGTAGACGAAGAGTTCGTGCTCCCGCGCCAGCCGTTCGATCAGCCAGATCAACGCTGGCACGACATGCGTGCGCCCGCTGCGGTCGACGCCGCCCGTCACGACCAGCCCGATTCGCATGCCGGGCGATCATACCGGCAGACGGCGAGCCTGTCGTGGACGCCAGGGGGCGCCGGCCGGCCATGAAGGTGGCGATCGTCGGCTGGGGTTACGACGCCGCCGTCGCCGACGAGCAGGCGCTGCTGGAGTGCTACGACACTCTCACCGGCTGGTGCGACGCGCTGCGCACCGCCGGGGCCAGCCGGGTCAGCGTCGTCCAGCGCTTTCGCCGGACGACGACGGTGACCCGCGGCGGCGTCGACTACTACTTCTGTCGCGACGGCGCAGACGGCCGCCTGCCGTTCGGCACGGCATCGCCGTCCATGGCGGCACGGATCGCTGCGCTGGACGCCGACGTCGTGCACGTCAACGGTCTCGGCTTCGAGATGCAGACCTGGTGGCTGCGGCAGCGGCTGCCGGAGCGGCCGGCGCTGGTCGTCCAGGATCATGCGAGCGGCCCGGCGCCGGCAGCCGCGACGTGGGCCGGCCGTGCCCGTCAGGCGCTGCGCCGCCGCGCGATGCGCGCTCCTGATGCGTTCCTGTTCACTGCGGCGGCGCAGGCCGACCCGTGGATTGCCGCCCGGCTGATCGGGCGCGACCAGCGCGTCTGGGCGGTGCACGAAGCGAGCACCCGGATCGAGCCGATTGGAATCGACGACGCACGTCGGCTGACCGGAATCGGTGGCGTGCCGGCCATTCTCTGGGTCGGCCGTCTGAACGCCAACAAGGATCCGCTGTGCGTGCTCGACGCCTTCAGCCGGCTGCAGGCCGGCTGGCCGCGGGCCACCTTGACCATGCTGTTCGGCGAGGCCGACCTGCTGGCGGAGGTCCAGAGGCGGGTGCACCGGGACGCTGCACTCACGGCTGCCGTGCGGCTGGTCGGGGCGGTTCCGCACCACGAAGTCGCCCGCTACTACAGCGCTGCCGACCTCTTCGTGCTCGGCAGCCATCACGAGAGCTGCGGCTATGCCGTGCTCGAAGCCTGCGCCTGTGGCGTGCCGCCGGCAGTGACCGACATTCCATCGTTCCGGATGCTGACCGGCGAAGGCGAGGTTGGACGGCTGTGGCCGGCAGGTGACGCGGCTGCCTGCGCCGCGGCGCTCGACAGCCTGGCGCGCAGCGTTGGGCCGCAGCAGCGCGCCCGCGTCCGGGCGCATTTTCAGCACGCGCTCAGCTGGCCGGCGGTCGGCCGGTCGGCGCTGATCGCGTACGACGCCATCGCCGACGATCGCCGCCGCCGGCGGCGTTGACCGCCGGCCGACCGCCGCAAACCGCGTGATACACTGGCCGGCGGTGTGCAGGAGGGCGACTGGCGAACGCTTCGCAGGTCTTCGAACAGGGCGGTGGCAAGCTCGTTGACGAAATTTCCGGCGCCGACGTGCCGCGACATCTCGTCTTTCTGCACGGCTGGGGCCTGACGCGCGAGAGTCTGCGCGGCATCGGCATCCTGTTCCAGCAGTCATTCCGCGTCCATCTCATCGACCTGCCCGGTTTCGGCGAGGCACCGCCGCCTCCCGCCGACTGGGACACCGTCTCGTACGCCGACCTCGTCGAACACTACCTCGCGACGCTGCTGCCGGGGACCATCGTTCTCGTCGGCCACTCGTTCGGCGGCCGGGTCGCGTTGCGCATCGCCGCCCGCCGGCAGACGTATCTGGCTGGCGTCGCGCTGCTCGGTGTCCCGGGGCTGCCGGCGCGCGGCTGGTCCCGCGCCCGGCTCAGGCGGTCCGGCATCCGCTGGCTGCGACGCGTACTCACGATGATGCGGCCGATCACCGGCGACCGCCCGCTCGCCTGGCACACGGCGCGTTTCGGCTCCCGCGACTATCGCGCCGCCGGACCGCTGCGCACGCTCCTCGTGCGGACCGTGAACGAAGACCTGAGCGACAGCGCCAGACAGGCGGCGTGTCCGTTCCTGCTCGTCTACGGCACCGACGACACCGAGACGCCGCCGTGGCTCGGCTTCGCCTACCGCGACCTGATGCCCGGCCGGGCGACGCTCGATCTGCTGCCGCACAAGGACCACCATCTCTACGGCGGGACGGGTGCGCACCTGTGCGCCTTCAAGATCCGTCAGTGGCTCGGCACGCTGGCGCAGGTGCCGGATGTCCACTGACCTGAGCCTCTGGGCCGTGCCGGTCGCTGCCGTCCAGGTGGTCCTCGGCTGGCGCCGGTTGCTCGCCTACCTGCGCTACTACCAGCAGGAAGGCTATGACGCCACCCGCTTCCTGGTCTGGACCGGTGTCCGGCCGCTGACCGACCCGGCGTTCTGGGTCGCCGCCGCGGCCGCCTGGCTCACCGGCGGCAGCGGGCTCAGCGCGCCGTTCTTCGTCGTCGCGGCGGCGGCGCTCGCGATCGGCCAGCCCGATCCGCGGACCTCCGGCAAGATCACATTGAAGATGACGTGGCGTGCGACCCGCATCGCGGCCGTGACTGCGGTGCTCGCCGTCGCGGTGTGGTTCGCCTGGGTCGCGGTGGACGCTTCCGGCCTGCGCGCCCTGTTCGTCGCGTCCGCGATCAGCGTCGTCGTCATGCCGGTGCTGCTGGTGATTGGCAACGCCCTGCTGATGCCCTACGAAGCCGCGGTCCAGCGTGGCTATCGGCGTGATGCCACCGACCTGCTGCATCGCGTGCAGCCGTTCGTTGTCGGCATCACCGGCAGCTACGGCAAGAGCAGCGCCAAGGCGATGCTGGCGCATCTGCTGCAGTTCGCGTCGCCGACGCTGGCCGCCACCGGCAGCATCAACACGGTCATGGGGCTGACGCGGCACATCCGCGAGCAGCTGGTCTTCGGCCACGAATTCATGGTGGTCGAGATGGGCGCCTACGGCATCGGGTCGATTCGCCGGCTGTGCGAGTTCGCGCCGCCGCACGCGGCGCTTGTGACGGCGGTCGGCGACATGCATCTCGAGCGGTTCGGCTCGCTCGAGAACATCTTCCTGGCGAAACGCGAACTGGCCGAAGCACTGCCTGCCGGTGGCATCCTGGTGGTCAACGCCGACAGCCCGAACGCGTTGCGCCTGGCGCGTACCGTCCCGGATCGCCGTGTCTGGCTGTACGGCGAACGGTCGTCGGAGGCGCTTGACACGCGGCTGGAACGGGTGGCGTTCACGAAGCAGGGAACGTCGTTCGTCCTGCGGACGAAGACGGCGGAGTACGAGTGCTTCACGCCGATACATGGCCGGCCGATCGTCCTCAACCTCGCCGGGGCGTTCACCATCGCCACCGCGCTGGGATTGAATCCCGAGGTGGCGGTCGCCGCATTCCGCACGCTGCGTCCGGTGTCGAATCGCCTGGAGGTCGTCGAGGATCGTGGCATCACGTGGATTCGCGACGCCTACAACTCGAACCAGTACGGCTTCCGCGCCGCGCTCGAGGTGGCCGCGGCGCTGCCCGCCACCTCGCGCGTGCTGGTGACGCCGGGCGTCATCGAGCTCGGTGCGACCCAGGCGGCCGTGAACGCGCAGCTGTCGAAGGAGGCGGCCGCCGTCTGCGACCACACGCTGGTGGTCTCCGAGACGAACCGCGCGGCTTTCATCGACGGACATCGCGCCGTCGGTCGCGAAGACCGGCTCGTCACCGTCGCCAGCCGCTCGGAAGCGTTCCGCTGGCTCCGGGAGCACGTCGCCGAGGGAGGCCTCGTCGTGCTCGAAAACGATCTGCCCGATCTCTACGAACATGCCGACGGTGTCTTCTGGCCCGGGCGTGCGGGAGGTTCGCGATGAACCCGGCACCCACGCGCGGTCGGGCGCCGCGCGTCACTGCCGTGCTGTTCGGCGGCCGTTCGCTGGAGCACGACGTCTCGATTGTCAGCGGGCTGCAGATCGTCCATGCCCTCGACCCGGAGCACTGCGCGGCGCTGCCGGTCTACATCGATCAACAGCTGCGGTGGTGGGTCGGTGACGACCTGTGGCACACCGAGTCGTTCAAGCGCGGTGGCCCCGATCGGGCGCGGTTGACCGAAGTGCAGCTCGCGCCGGGGTTCGGGGTGTCTGCCCTGGTGCCGGTCGGCGCCGCCGGCGCGCTGGCGCGCGATCCGATAGCGGTCGACGTCTTCCTGCCGATCCTGCACGGCACCTACGGGGAAGATGGCGCGATTCAGGGTGTGCTCGAGGTCGCCGGCTGCGCCTATGTCGGCTGCGGCGTGACCGCCTCCGCCCTCGGCATGAACAAGCGGCTCACCAAGGTGCTGGCCGCTCAGGCGCAGGTGCCGGTCGTGCCCTGGCTGTCGTGTGAGCGGGCAGTGCTCGACCGCGGTCCCGGATGGATGCGCGATCTCCCGGCGCAGGTCGAACGGACGTTCGGCTGGCCGGTGATCGTCAAGCCGTGCAATCTGGGTTCGAGTGCCGGCGTGTCGACCGCCTCGTCGGCCGCCGATGTGGTCTCGGGCCTCTTGCGGGTGTTCGAGTACGACGTCGAGGCGCTCATCGAACCGTTCATCAAGAATCGGCTCGAGCTCAACGTCGCCGTCGCCGGCCTCGATGAACCGGTCGCCTCGGTGTCGGAGATGCCCGCGACCTCGACCGCCTCGATTCTCAGCTTCGGTGAGAAGTACAAGCGCGAAGGTGGGAAGAGCGTCGGCTCGAGTCAGGGAATGGCCGGGGCGCTTCGCGTGCTCGATCCGCAAGACCTGCCGGAAGAGCTGCGCCGACGGGCCCAGGGTCATGCCACCACCGTGTTCAGGGCGCTGGGCTGCGAAGGGATCTCGCGAATCGATTTCCTGATCGATGCCGATGACGGGTCGCTCTACTTCAACGAGATCAACACCCTGCCCGGCTCGCTGGCGTTCTACTTGTGGTCGGCGGCGCCACACTACTGGACCATCACCGAATTGCTCAGCCGTCTCATCGCGCGGGCCGAACGGGTGCGGGCGATGAAGCGCGGCCTGCAGCGGCAGCCGCCACCCGACCTGCAGCTGTTCAACTAGGCGCCGGGCCAACCGGGCCGGCCGGCGCGCCCGACCGGCCGTGTCCGGTACGCATCATGTAACACCCGCTCACGCGTCACACCTGATCACGCGGTTGACACCTGCCTCGCCCGGACGGCCGGGATGCCGGCGTGAAACGGTCGGGCTGTCCGTGGCACCAGCTGATGAATGCCTCGACGCCGCCCGTTCCACGCAGTGTGCGGATGCCGCGGATCTGAAAGGCCGGACCATGCATGAGACTGTTGCGGAAACCGCCCGGACGGAGATGGGCATGCAGCTCCCCAGGCGGGAGCGTCACGCGCTTGGCGCCGGCGGCCCACCGTCCCGGGTCGTGACCCACACGTTCGACGTCGAGGAACTGCTCGCTTCCACCTGGCTCGGCGTGCTCGCGACTGGCAGTTCCCGTCCCAACGTCCTCATTCAGTGTCCCGCGTCGAAGATCGCCGCCCTCACCGACCGCCTCGCGGCCTGGGCGATCCACCCGTGTGCCGTCTGCACCGTGTCAAGCGGGAGGCTGCGTCTGCCGGCGGCTCCCGGCGGAACGCTGTTGACCCACGACCTGGCGGCGCTGACGGTGGCGCAGCAGATCGAGCTGTTCGACTGGATCGCCGGGGACGGGGGCCGGACCCAGGTGGTTGGCATCACCAGCGTCGCGTTGGGGTCTCGGGTTGAGGCGGGACACTTCCTGCAGGCGCTCTTCTGCCGCCTGAACATCGTCCAGGCACGCGCCGCGGCCGATTGATCCGGGTGGACGGGCGAGCGGCTACCGGCTGCCGACCGGCGACTGGTGCAATCGGGCGACGGCGTCGGCCAGGACGTGTGGCTGCACCGGCTTCGCCAGGTGCAGCTGGAAGCCTGACGTCAGCGCCCGTGCCCGCTCGTCTTCGCTCGCCGAGGCGGTGACGGCCGCCGCGGGAATCGCCGCATAGGTGCTGTCGGCCTGTTGCCGGATGCCCTGAATCAGTGCGTAGCCGTCGGTTCCCGGCATGGCGATGTCTGACAGCAGCACGTCGAAGGGCTGGGCATCGAGCATGGCGATGGCGTCCGAGGCCGATGGGACGGTCGCGACCGATGCCCCGCACGCCTCGAGTGCCGAACTCATGACCTCGCGCGCATCCGGCTCGTCGTCGACCAGCAGGACCCGGATGCCGCGCAGCATCTCCGGATCGGTCCGGTGGTCCTCGCCGGCCTGTTGAGCCTTCTTGACATCGGGCAGGGCCTGCCGCGCCGCGACGACCGGCAGCGACACGGTGAATGTCGCGCCGCGCCCCGGCCCGTCGCTGTGCGCCGTCACGCGGCCGTTCTGGGCCTCGACCAGATGCTTGGCGATGAAGAGACCCAGGCCGAGGCCGCCGACGCTGCGCGCCATGGTGCTGTCGGCCTGACGAAACCGCTCGAAGACATGCGGCAGGAAGGCCGCCTCGATGCCGGCGCCGGTGTCGGTGACGCTGACGTCGACGCGCTCGCCGACCACGGCCATCGCCACCGTGATGTGGCCGCCGCCCGGGGTGAATTTCACCGCGTTCGACAGCACGTTCAGAAAGACCTGT
Organism: uncultured Acidobacteriota bacterium; assembly: GCA_902825985.1. Classification (GTDB taxonomy): domain Bacteria; phylum Acidobacteriota; class Vicinamibacteria; order Vicinamibacterales; family CAVVIG01; genus VFZL01. Next base: position 88,367 of record CADEDC010000001.1, read on the forward strand.
TCCAGCCGTCGCGGGTCGGCGAACACGGTGACACCCGGCGGCGGCATCACCCGCACGTCGACCCCCTTGGCTTCCGCCAGCGGCAGGATGGCTTCGACGGCGCCGCGCACGTGCTCGCCGAGGTCCAGCCGATCCGGATCGAGCGGGGCCCGGCCGGCGACGATGCGCGACACGTCGAGCAGTTCTTCGATGAGGTGCGCCTGGCGGGTCGCGTTGTTGAAGATCGCTTCGATGGCGCGACGGCTGCGCGGCACGTCGAGCGATCCGTTGCGCAGCATCGACGCCCATCCGAGCATCGCGTTGAGCGGCGTCCTGAGCTCGTGGGACACGGTCGACAGGAACTCGTCCTTCGATCGGTTCGCCTCTTCCGCCACGCTGCGCGCCGCCTGCGCCGATTCGTACAACCGCGCGCGGTCCAAGGCCTGGCCGCAGTGCTGCGCCACCGAGACCAGCAACGCCGAATAGCCGGGGTCGAAATTGACCGGCGCGGTGAAATGGAAGGCGAGTACGCCCATCACGGCGTTGTCGATGATGAGCGGCAGGGCCGCCGCCGACGCATAGCCGCCGTCGGCGGACAGATTCGACGAGATGGGGTAGAGCTTCTGCAGATCGGCGAAGGTCGAGACCAGCACCGGCTCGCGGCTCCTGACCGCCGCGGTCGACAGCAGTGCCGGATCGGCCGAGTAGCGCTTCCAGCGCTCCGCAATCGTGCGTGGATAGTCCTCGGCGTAGAGTGTCTCGAACTCCCGGCCGCCGTCCACCAGCACCGCCACCGACGCCGCTGACGCGCCGACGACCGCCTTGCCCTGGCGCACGATCACCTTCGCGACGGCGTTCACCGTGATCGCCTCGGACAGCCCGGCGCTCAGTTCGTACAGGCGATTGGTCCGCGCCGCGAGGCCGCGGTATTGCGCTTCGCTGTCGCGCAGCTGCTCCTCGACCCGCTGGCGCTCGCGCAGCTCGAGATCGGCGCGCGAACGGAAGTCCTCGGCATCAGCGCGCGCCCGCTCGGTCATCTCGTACAGCCGTGCGCGTTCGAGCGCCTGCCCGGTCCGGCTGCCGGCCATCAGCAGGAACTGATGCTCGTCGCCGGCGAACATCCGCGCCCGATCGAACAGCAGCACGACGGCCGCGACCGCCCGATTGGCGCGCACCAGCGGAACGATGACGGCCGATTCGTAGCCCGCCGTCAGCGGATCCTGGGCACGATCGGTGTAGCGCTGCTCGCCCGCATACAGGCTTTCGACGATGACGAGTTCGTGGCGCCGCATGGCGTCGGCGACCGGCGTGTGCAGACTGAGGGGTACGGTGACGTCCCCGCTCTGGATGTGCGGTCCGGTGCCGACCGTTGCCGCGTACGAGTAGTTGAATCCTTCATCGGTGACGACCGCGAAGCCGCCGGCCGCCGCATCCACGGCATGCAGCAGCTCGACGATGCAGGCGTGCATCACTTCATCCGGTGTGTTGGCCCGCGACAGCGCCGAAGTCAGGTCCTGTAGGTGCGCCGTATGCTGCAGCAGGCGTTCGGCCTCGGCGCGCGCGTCACGGTCGGACAACGCCTGACGGCGAAGCCGCCGCATGGAGAGACTGATCAGGATGCCGGTGAGGATGAACAGGCTGAGCGCGACCAGGTCGCCCGGCTGCCGCGTGGCGAACGCGAACGAGTAGCGAGGCTCGATGAAGAAATAGGTGCCGGCCACCGTCGCGGTGAGGGTGGCCAGCAGGCCCGGACCGGAACCGCCCGTCCAGGCGGCGGCAGCCACCGCCGCGGAAAACACGGCGAGTGGAAACCGATCGCCGAAAATCGGCTGTAGCGCCGCCTGAACCAGCCCGGCCACACCGCAGGTGACGAGCGCGAGCGTGTAGCCGACGTACAGCGGATGCGCTGGACGGTCGTCTGGACTCGTCATGGGCCTCTCCGTCAAGTAGAACCGACCGCGGGCCAGGCACGTCCCATCACGAGCCTGCGCGTGACTTCAATAGCGTCGCTTCTGTTGTCGGACGATGTCGAACTTCGCTGTATCGGCGATGGCCATCACCGCCATGACCCCCGCCTGGACCGGATCCGACACCACGAGATCGGCCATGTCCGGCACGCTGCCAGCCATGTTCAGGGAGATGACGATCAACCCCTTCGCCCGGACCTCCTGCACGGCGTTGGCGATGTCTCCGCCCATCAGCGACCCGGCCAGGACGCACAGCCTGACGCGCGGCAGCCGGACCAGGGCGCGGACGGCCGCCGCCAGCGCCTCCTCGCCGACCAGCGGAATGGTGTCGATGGAAATGCGCTCCCCCCGGATATTGTGGCGGTCGGCTTCCGTAATCGCGCCGAGCGCCACCTGCCCCACCTGGGCGCCGCCCCCCATGATGATGATCCGCTTGCCGTAGAGCTTGGCGAATGACGGAATGACCTCGACCGAGCGGACGCCTGGGACGTGGCTGAGCTCATCTATTGCCGGCTCACCGGTCCCCTCGGTGGAGAACTCGAGATAAATCTGTGCTTCGAGGGCATCCCGGTCGAGGATATCGACGTGAACGATGTTCGCCTGATGCTGCGCCAGCACCTTCGTCAACCCGAAGAGGATGCCGGGCTGGTTGTTGACGGACGTCACGACGGCGTAGGCGGGCATCCCGCGACTGTAGCACGAGCATAAAGCCCGCAAAAGCAGGCAGTTGCCTTGCAGGCCCCGGTGTGGCCGATGCGCAACGCTGCTGTTCCGATCGACCGCCGCAGACGTCGTTCGGCCACCGCCGTCATCGTGGCCTGGCTCGCGGCGTCGGTCGTCGGCTGTCGCAGCGCGTCGACCGCGATCTCCGAACCATCCGGCTCCAAGTGTCAGGTCACGGTGACGAACTCGCTCGCACTGGTGCCGGCGTCGGGCGGCAGCGGCACATTGACGGTGACCACCGCGCGCGACTGCACCTGGGTCGTCTCGAGCGGTGCCGCCTGGCTGACGGTGCTGAGCGGCAGCAGCGGGCAGGGCGACGGCGTCAGCAGCTATCGCGCGGCGGCGAACACGGCGGCCGATCCACGCCACGGCACGCTTGCCGTCAACGACACCGACGTGACCCTGGTGCAGGACGCGCCGTGCGCGTTCACGGTGACGCCGGCCGCGTTTGCCGCGCCAGCCGAGGGGCTGGCGGGTCAGGTCCGGCTGGCAACCGCCGATGCGTGCGAGTGGGTCACCACGACTGACGTCGAGTGGCTGCGAATCGAACCAGGGGGGCGCGGTCCGCGGACCCTGACGCTCACCGTGAGTGCCAACAGCGGCGGTTCGCGCCGCGGTCAGGTCGTCGTCGCCGGCGAAACGATTGCGGTGGTGCAGGAGGGGGCGGCACCGGTGCCAGTGCCGGGGCCGGGGCCTCCGGCGCTGTGCAGGTACGAGTTGGCGCCGACCGGGCTCCCCGTGCCGAATGGCGGCGGTCTCGGTACCTTCGAGGTGCTCGTCGCGACCGGCTGCCGCTGGACGGCCCAGCCGTCGGCTGATTGGATCACCGTGGTGGCCGGCGGCAGCGGCGCTGGCGCCGGTGCCGTGTCCTTCCAGGCCGCACCCAAGAGCGGCAGCGGCGGGCGGGTGGGAACGATCCGGGTCGGCGACCAGACGTTTACAATCACGCAGGGGACGCCGTAATCATGTCGACGTCGACGCCGGGACAGACGCGAGACCAGCTTGCGGGCCGATGCCGCGGCCTCGGCGGCATCCTTTCGCTGTGTGGGTGGCTGCTCGTGGCGGCCGCGTGCGCCAGCCAGCCGTCCGGTCCCACCGGCCGCCTGAACGAGCAGATCGTGGTCCCGATCGGCGGAACCGTGCGCCTTCCCGATGCCCGCTTCTCGATCCGGTTCGACGAAGTCACCGGCGATTCCCGGTGTCCCGCCGATGCGCTGTGCCTCCTCGGCGGCGACGCGGTCGTCGCGGTGACCATCACGCCGCGTCCCGGCTCGGCCGTGCGCTATGAATTGCACACCGCCGGCCCAGCGGCGATCCGCCACAGTGGCTTCACGGTGACCCTCGAGCAGCTGTCGCCGTACCCGTTCAGCGGGCAGCCCATCGACCCGGCGACCTATGAGGCCACGCTGCGGGTGACCGGCTGACGGCCGTCCGCAGGCCGGCAGGCTCGGCAGGCTCGACTGGTGTACATTGGTGACCGGCTTCGTGGATATTTTGTGGAGGTGACATGCGCACGCTGTGGAGTTTGGCGATCGGTCTCATATTGACCGTAGGGGTGGCCGCGCAATCGGCGGCACAGGCAAAAGCGGACATCAAGGATGCCAAGGGGCAGAGCATCGGTTCGGCGACCCTGGCGGAGACGCCGCACGGCGTCCTGCTGACGGTCAATCTGACCGCCGCACCGGTGGGACGGCACGCGTTCCATCTGCACGCGGTCGGCAAGTGCGAGGCGCCGTTCACCACGGCGGGCGGGCACCTGAACCCCGCGAACAAGAAGCACGGCATCAAGAGCGCCGAGGGCGCCCACGGGGGCGACCTGCCGAACGTCACGGTGCCGGCCGGTGGCGCGCTGTCGTTCGAAGTCCTCGCGCATGGCGTGACGATGGCGCAGGTGCTGGACGCCGACGGCGCCGCGGTGGTGATGCACCAGGGCGTGGATGACTATGCCACCGACCCGGCGGGCGCGGCGGGCGACCGTATCGCCTGCGGCGTCGTCGCCCGGTAGGCCGCGTCTCCGGCCCTTAGCAGGGAAGGCCGGCCGCGGGGCCGGCCTGGTTCGGTTGTCGCCCCGCTCCGGCGGCCGTCGGCGACCGTCGCGTGCCGCCTCAGCGGGTGAACGAACTGGCCGGTGACGGGCACGCGCCCGTCACCTCACGCAGCGACGTCGCGCGGAATTCCTTCCAATCCATCCGCTCGTCCCCGCGCCCGGCGTTGGCGTCCGTTCCGGTCTGCGCATGCGAGCCCGATCCCGTCGCACCGTGCCGCGAGGCGGTCGCTTGGTCGTCCTGCCGGTCGGCGCGTTCGTCGTAGACGCCAATCACCTCGACCCGCTTGCCCACGAGCGCCTTCAACCGGTCGTCGCTGAGTCCCGCGATTTTGTACAGCGGACCCAGATCGGCGGTCGGCGGCGCGGACGCCCCGCTGCTGCCCACCGCATCGGACGCGGCGGTACCTGCGGTACCCACCGGACCGCCAGCATCGGTGTAGGTCAGGATGTAATCGTCGGCGGCGCCGCCCACGGTCGACGCGTCGGGAATGTGTCCGGGAATGTCCTGCGCTCGCGTGAGGCATCCCACGAGCCTGGTCGACGACTGCGCTGGCAGCGGTGCGGTCGAGCACAGCACCAGCAGCCCGGCGCCGCTCAGCAGAAACCGCCTGTCCATGGTCATCGCTCCTCTCGCGTCTGCCGGGTGCAACCGCGGGGCCACGAGCGGAGCGCCCGGCCGCGACTGGACTAGACTGCACGCATGGACCTGCTCGAGTTCGTGCGCGGCTGTACGTTCGACGATTTTCTGCTGACCCCTCAGTGTGGCGTGCTGCCGCGGCGCGACCCGCACCTGGTGGACCTGTCGGCGCGCTTCTCCCGTCGCATCGTGCTGCGCCGTCCGATCGTCTCGGCGAACATGGACACCGTGACCCGCGCCGCGATGGCGATCGTCCTCGCCGAGGAAGGTGGCCTCGGCATCGTCGATCGGGGGTTCCGGTCCGGCGACATCGGCCCGCAGATCGCCGAGATCGCCACCGTGAAGCGGACGCAACACGGCGTGATCGCCGATCCCCATAGCATCGCCGAGACCCAGACGGTCGACGAGGCGCGCCGGCTGATGATGCGCACGCGGGTCGGCACGCTGGCGGTCGTCGACGATCATCGACGGCTGCGCGGCCTGCTCACCGAGCGGGACGTGCGATTCGTCCCGGCCGGCGTCGCCGTGGAGGCACGCATGACACCGCGCGCGCGGCTCGTCGTCCACGAGGGACCGGTGGCGCTGCCCGATGCGGAGCGCATCATGGTGGAGCGCAAGGTGAAGAAGCTGCCGTTGGTCGCCGCCGACGGCACCCTCATCGGGCTCATCACCGCCAAGGATCTCATCAAGCAGGCACGACATCCCTTCGCGACGCGTGACGGCCGCGGTCGTCTGCGCGTCGGTGCGGCGGTCGGGGCGACCGGCGACTACCTGGAGCGCGCCGTCGAGGTCGTGCGCGCCGGCGCGGACGTGATCGTGATCGACATCGCGCACGGTCACTCGCTGGTGATGGAGCGCGCGCTCCGCGACGTCCGCTCGCGCTGTCCGGACGTCGACATCGTCGCCGGCAATGTCGCGACCGGTGAGGGCGCCCGCTTTCTGCTGGATCGCGGCGCCGATGCCATCAAGGTCGGCATCGGGCCCGGCGGCGGCTGCTCGACGCGGCTGACCACGAACTTCGGCGTCCCGCAGGTGGAGGCGCTCGTGCGCTGCCGCCAGGCGATCGGCGAGGCGGTGCCGCTCATCGCTGACGGTGGCATCCGCCGCGACGGCGCGCTGGCGCAGGCGCTGCTGTTCGGCGGCGATACCGTGATGCTGGGCAGCGCGTTCGCCGGCACCGACGAGGCGCCGGGCGAGATCGTCCAGAAGTCGGTGGTGGTGCCGGAATCGCAGAAGGTGGTGCAGGTGCCCTTCAAGGTGTTCCGCGGCATGGCCTCGATTGGCGCCGTGCGCGATCGTCTCGACATCGAGGATTCGGAACCGGGTGAAGTCGAGGCGATTGGCGCCGAGGGGATCGAAGTGAGCGTCCCGGCGCGTGGCTCGGCCCGCACGGTGATCCACGACATGCTCAAGCACCTGTGTTCGGCAATCAGCTACGGCGGCGCGACGAGCCTGGCGGAACTCCAGCGGAGTTTCCAGGCGGATCCCGCACGCTATCTCGTCAAGCTGAGCGGTGCCGGGCGGACGGAATCATTCCAGCGCTGATCGACCGGTGCGCGCGTGCTGCCGTTCGTCATCGGCTGACGGACGTTCGCCGGGAGGGCGGCTCGGCGACGCGGTGCCGCGTCAGGCGGGGGATCCGGCGACCGCCCGCCGGTCGTCAGCCGGTGTCAGCTCGAACGCCTGGGCCAGCAGTTCGTAGGAACGCCGGCGCGCCTCGTGCTGGTGGGTGATCGTCACCAGCATGAGCTCGTCGGCCCCGTAGGCGCGGACAATCGTTTCGAGCTGCTCGCGGACCCGTGCCGGCGTGCCGACGGTCCAGCGGCGGTGGTGGCCCAGCGCCTCGGCGGCCTCCGGATGGTCACGCAGGAACTGGACGGCGGTGTCGACCGGCGGAATCGGCCCCGGCTGTCCCTGCAGGAAGCGGACGAAACCCATCCGGGCGCTCGCCGCGACGCGCTCGGCCGCCTCGTCGGTCTCGGCGCACAGGGCCCACGACGCGACGATCACCCGCGGCTCGGGCTGCGTCGCGGTAGGCTGGAACGTCTCACGGTAGCGCCGGGCGATCGCGGCGCCATCCGGATTGATGAAGTCGGCAAACGCGTACGGGAGGCCGAGCTCGGCAGCCCAGACGCCGCTCTGGGCCGACGAGCCGAGCAGCCACGGCGCCGGGCGGGACGGACTGCCCGGCAGGTGGCTGAGGCGGGCGAAGCGATGCCCGGCTGGCAGCGTGTCGTAGAGATAACCGAGCAGTTCCGCCAGCTGGTGCGGGAAGTCGTCGGGCGCCGGCTGGCGGCGATCGCGCTGCAGTGCGTAGGCGGTCATCGGGTCGGTGCCGGCGGCGCGGCCCAATCCGAGATCGATGCGGTTCGGGAACAGACCGCTCAGCATGGAAAAGGTCTCGGCGACCTTGAGCGGACTGTAGTGGGGCAGCATGACACCGCCCGATCCAACCCGGATGCGATGCGTGGATGCCGCAATCGGCCCCATCAGCGCCTCGGGACTGGCGCAGGCGAGCATCGCCGTGCCGTGGTGCTCGGCGACCCAGTAGCGTCGGTAGCCGAGGCGATCGGCGAGCTGGGCGAGATCGACCGATCGCTGCAGCGCGTCGCCGCTGGTCGACCCGGCCGACACCGGCGATTGGTCGAGCACGCTCACACTTACGGGCACGGGACCACTCCTCGTATAACGCCGCGCGGTAGAACGCCGCGCGGTATGACGCCGCGCGGATGCGCTGGCACCACCGGGTCGAATCCGGCGGCAGCACGAGTATAGAGGCTCGCGCTATCCGAACTGTACCGACCGCTTCGTCATCGACCCGTAGGCAAAGCCGGTAATCGGGAAGCGCACGTCGCCGGGGCGGTCGACCGCGGCACCCAGGGCCGCCAGTGCCGGGACGAAGTGCTCGTGTGTCGGCAGTGCGAGGCGGACCCCCGGCGCGCGACGCCGGTAGTCGAGCATCGCGTCGACGTCCTGGCGAGCCAGCGCGTCGCCGGCCCAGGCATCGAATTCCGCCGCCCAGGCCGGCACCGGCGCATCGGCAGCGAAGTCGACGGCTCCCAGGTTGTGGGTCAGGAATCCGCTGCCGACGATGAGCACGCGCTCGTCGCGCAGCGGCGCCAGCGCCCGTCCCAACTCGAACATCGCCGCCGGGTCCAGCGACGGCAGCGAGACCTGCAGTACCGGGATGTCGGCGTCGGGATACATCGCCAGCAGCGGTACGTAGGCGCCGTGATCCAGCCCGCGCGCCGGATCGTCGTGGACCGGCCGGGTCGGCGACAACAGCTGCCGGACCCGGGTCGCCAGCGCCGGTGCCCCGGGTGCGGCGTAGCGCGCCTGGTAGTACCTCGCCGGAAAGCCGTAGAAATCGTAGAGCAGCGGCACCGGTGTGGTCGCACCGATCGTGATCGGCCGCTGTTCCCAGTGCGCCGACAGCATCAGGATACCGGCCGGCCGCTCCACGCGGCCGGCCCACTGCCGCAACTCGCCGACCCAGCCGCGATCGTCGAGAAGGAACGGCGAGCCGTGCGCCACGAACAGCGCGGGCATCCGCTCGGGGCGCGCGCCGTCGAACGACGCGTCAGGTGCCATCGACATCGGGATAGTGCTCCAGTCGTCTCGCGTCGCGGTCAGGCCCCGGCGACAGCCTGGATCGACAGCGCGACATGGACCTCGTCGCCTACGAGGAACCCCCCGGTCTCGAGTGCCGCGTTCCAGTTGAGCCCGAAGTCCTTGCGGTTGATCGTCATCTCAGCCTCGAAGCCGGCGCGTTCGTTGCCCCAGGGATCCCGGGCGACGCCGAGGAACGACACCGGCAGCACGATGGCCTTCGCCACGCCGCGGATGGTCAGCGTTCCGGCCACGTCGAACAGGGCGGGGCCCCGCCGCGTGACGCCGGTGCTCGCGAACGTCAGCGTCGGGTAGTGCTCGGCATCGAAGAAGTCGGCCGAGCGCAGGTGCGCATCGCGCTTCGGCTCGTTGGTGTCGATACTGCCGGCCTGGATGGTGACCTGCACCGAGGAGCGCTCGGGCGCCGCCTCATCGAGGGTGACGGTGCCGGAGAATTCGCGGAAGCTGCCGCGCACCTTCGTGATCAGGTGGCGAACCGCGAAGAGCGCCTCGGAGTGCGACCGGTCGATCTCGAGGGTGCGGGCGGCGATGGCTGGGGCAGGTGTCATGAAGGTCCTCCACATGGCGGCGCCCGGAGCAGGCGCAACGCAACGGTAGTCACTATAAAATAGGAAGTGACTAGTGTCAAGTATGTCGTCCGGCGACGGCGGCGCCCTCCGGGTATGCTGGACGCATGACGTCTCTCACCGGCCGCTGGCTCGCCCTCGTGCTGGCGCTTCTCGCGGCGTTGTACTTGTGCTGGCTGATGCTGCAGCCGTTCGTCGACGTGCTGCTGTGGGCGGTCGTCCTGGTCGCCGTCTTCATGCCGGTGCACCGCCGTCTGGTGGTGCGGCTGCAGAGTCCGACGGCGGCGGCCGCGTGTTCGACGCTGCTGGTGGTCGTCACCATTCTGGCGCCGGCCACGCTGGTGACCATCGCCGTCATCGGTGAACTGTCCGACATGGCCGGGTCGCTCGGCGGCGGTTCCGGGCAGTGGGCGAGCGTGCAGCTGCTCGTCCAGCGGATCCAGCCCTGGGTGCCATGGATCGATCTGCACCAGCTCGAATCACGCGAGTTCCTGCTCGAACGGCTGCAGGTGTGGAGCGGCACGCTCGCCAATCGCACCCTCGGCATGGTAGGCGGCGTGGTGTCGACGCTGGTGCAGACGTTCCTCGTCATCTTCACGATGTTCTACGTCTTCCGCGATGGCGACGCGATTCGCCGGGCCGCCTACGACATCCTGCCGCTCGATCGCGGGCAGGCGCGGGCAGTGATTGCCCGGACGATGGAGGTGATCGGCGCCAGCGTCTATGGCGTGCTGGTCATCGCCGCCATCCAGGGGCTGCTGGGTGGCTTCATCTTCTGGGCCATCGACCTGCCGTCACCGCTGCTCTGGGGCGTCGTGATGTTCTTCCTCTGCATGATCCCGATGGCCGGCGCCTTCCTGGTGTGGGCACCCGCTGCGGTCCTGCTGGTGGTGTCCGGGGAGTGGGCCCGCGGCCTGTTCCTGACCGCGTGGGGCCTGCTGATCGTCTCGTCCATCGACAACTTCCTGTCGCCGCGCCTGGTCGGGAAGCGGGCGCGCCTGCACGAGCTGCTGATCTTCTTCTCGGTGCTCGGCGGGCTCGACGTCTTTGGCGTGCTCGGGATCGTGCTCGGCCCGGTGACGGTGGCGTTGACGATGGCGATCTTCGAGGTCGTCCGGCATGCCAGCGAGCCGGTTGACGCCATCGATCCCGAGGCCCGGCTGCTGGAAGGCGCGGCGGTCGCCCGCCCGGATCCGTAGCCGCTACTGCGATCCGTCGCGACTACTGGGCCGTCTCGGAGTCGGGGATCGTCCGCTCGAGGAACAGGAAATCCTGCAGGGCGCTGCGCGCCGCGTCGACAGCCGGCTTCGGTTCGCCGGGCGCCACCGGCTCCGCCGCACTGGACGCCCACATGACCGCCAGCTTCTCGAGGGCGTTGCACAGGACGGTGTGCACTTCGGCGAGCCGGGCCGGCAGGTGCAGCTGCCGCAACTTGGGCAGCGTTGCCGACAGGGTCACCAGCGCGTCGGGCGGCGGGCCGCCGTTCCACTCGTTGACGGCGCGCGCGATCTCCTCCAACTGCGGGCGCAGGGCGCGGGCCGCGACGAGCTGATCCGCGCGGGCCGGTGCCGCCGGCGCCGCGTCGGGTCTGAAGAGGGCTGCGTCGGCGGCCAGCCGGTTGCGCTGCGCTTCGAGCAGCAGTTGTTCCACCCGGCCGATGAGGCCGTCGATTCGTGCCGCGCCAGCGGCGTCGCTGGCCGCGGCGGTCCGTTGCGTCTGCAGTTCGGCCTTCAGCTTCTCGAGCCCCTTCACGTCCGGGAGCTTGGCCAGTCGCTCGGCGCGGGCTTCGACGTCGGCGATCTGAGTGCCGCCAGCCGTCGTCAGGGGACGTGGGCGGGTCGCCGCCGGTGTGGCGGCAACTGCCGCCGCGGCGGCGGTCGCGGCCGGACGCACCGGCGCCAGGGTGCCCGCCGGCGGTGCGCTCGCGGTCGTCGCTGGTGCCGGTGCCGGTGGAGGTGCCGGTGCTGGCACTGACGTTGACGCGGACGCCGGCCGTGCTGCGGCGGCAGGGGACGTCGCCGTTGGCGGTGCCACCGGCGGCGACGCCGGTACCTTCGGTGTCGTTGCGGCGATCACGGGGGCATCCGGCACCGGCGCGTTCAGGGGACGGCCGGCGTCTCCGGGCGACGGCCGGACCTGACCCAGCGGAGCCAGGTCGATGTAGATCCGCCGCGCCGAGCGCCGTACGGACCCGGAAATCGGTGTCTTGCCGCTGACCTGAATCGTCACGATGGTGCCTTCGGCGCCGCGGGTGATTCCGCGCACCCGGACCTGGCTGACGAGCGGTGAGTCGGCCGCCGCCTGGAGCAGCTGGTTGATGACCTTGCCGCGCACCGGCCCGATCTCCACCGCGACCGTGTGATTGTCGGTGGCTTCGATGGCGGTCGCCCCGGTCATGGTCTCATCGAGCTCGACCACCACCGAGGCGCGATCGCCGGCCGGCAGCAGGGTAACCCGGGCCGCCTGCGCGGCGGCGTCATGCGGCGCACTCCATAGCCACACTGCCAGCGCCACCGGGAAGGCCCGGACGGCCGCACCAACGAATCCGGAAGGCCACCTGTTGGACATCGTCAGGCACGCTTCGAATGCAGGGCGGGCACCGGCTCTTCGTCCATGGCATCGATCGCCCGCAGCGCCGTCGCCGCGGCATCGGTGGCCGAGCGGATCGCGGTCCGCATCTGCGCGCACTGCGCGCGCACGGCCGAAGCCTGCCGATCGAGTTCGACGACCTGTTGTGCCGCGCCGTCCACGAGCTCGGCTGCCCGTGCCTGCGCGTCTCGCACCAGGTCGGCGGCACGAGCCTCGGCGTCGCGCAAGGCGGTCGTCGCGCGCAGTTCGGCATCCTGCAGGAGCGCCGCGACGCGGGCGTCGGCGTCGCTCTTCGTCGTCGTCGCGTGCGTGTCTGCGTCACGGAGCAGGGCGGTGGCCTGTGCGTCGGCCTCCCGGCGCAGCGTCTCCGACTCTTCAGCCGCCCGCGCACGCATCTCCTCTGCGATCCTTTCGGCGCCAGCCAGAATGCGCTCCACCTCACGGGCCGTGGTGCCGGCGGCCGAAGCCGCGGCGGGCGGCGGCACGGCCGCCGCGACGGGTGCCGCGGCGGCGACGTCGGCAGCGCGGCGGTCCGGCGCCACGTCGCGCATCGTGGCCATCTCGTTCCTGAGACGGTCGAGTTCGCGGGTCACCTGCGCGTAGTCGTTCAGCAGGTTGCTGATGAACGCCTGAACCTCGCCCTTGTCGAAGCCCAGGGGACGGACGCGGAACGAGACTTCGGCGGCTGACGGGTGAAGAGTGCTCATGGCTGTCCTTTTTGTCCGGTAGTGGCGACGGGGTTGACACCAGGCGCGAGCGCCCCGTCGGGCCCTGGGGCAGTCGACACGATGCGCGAGTCGGTGAGATGGACGCGTGCGATCTGGACTTGTGCGTCCTCGGCCTCGGCCTTGGAGGCGAACGGGCCGACCGAGACGACATGCCAGCCGGCGGCGGCGTGCGCATAGGCCGGCAGGTCCAGCTGACGCAGCGACCGGACCACTTCCACCGCTCGACCCTCGGAACGGAACGACGCCACGGCGACCTCGTAGCTCGTCGCCGCCTCGAGTGGACCGGCAACCTCGGCTGCCGTGGCCACCGTCATCGGTTGCGGTCCGCCGGGCGTTTCGGCCGGCGCGCTGCCCGTCGGCTGGCTGCCGCCGGCGGACGGTGACGACTCGACGGAGCCTCGGCTCGTCTGGGGCCGCAGCGCCAGTCCACCGGCGACCAGCAACAGGACGGCCGCGGCCGCCATCGCCGGCCATGGCCGCGAACGCAGACGCACCGACGGCGGCACGCCGATCTTCAGGTCGCGAGCCGCCGCCAGTACGATGCCGGCGTCGATCTCCTTCTTCTGGGCATGGTGGGCGCGCTCGAGCGCGCGATCGCAGATGACATTGATGGCGCGTGGCAGCCCCTGTGAGAGCTGCGCGATGGCGCGCATCGCCGGGCTCGCGAAGCGCACGCGCCAGAAGCGTTCACCAGCGGTGAATTCGACCGGCCGGTCGATCTTTGCGAGGCCGAGTCCGCCGTGCGCCACCCAGAGCCGGCGCTCGATGTACTGCTCGACCTCATGTGGCTTCAAGGGCTGCAGCTGATAGCGCCGCGAAATCCGCTGGCGCAACTGCCGCAGGTCGGGCCGCTCGATGAGCTCGTCGAGATCCAGCTGACCGACGAGCACCACCTGCAGCAGCTTCTGATCCTCGGTCTCGAAGTTCGATAGCAGCCGCACCTGCTCCAAAACCTCCGGCCTCAGGTGCTGCGCTTCATCGATGAGGACAATCGCCCGCGCCCGCAACGGGATGAGCGACGCCATGAAGCGCTGCAGGGCGGCGACCATGTCGTGCTGCGAGAGCGTCGCCCCGTGCAGTTCATCGCGCGACATCAGTCCGAAATCGTGCAGCAGCTGCTTGAGGAGATCGTCGGAGGAGAGCAGCGGGTTGTTGACGATGGAAATGAAGGTGCGCGGCTCGAGATCCTGGACCAGGATGCGGCACAGCATGGTCTTGCCGGTGCCGACTTCGCCGGTGATGACGGTGATGGCCTCGCGGCGGCGGAGGGCCAGGGTCACCTGTTCGAGCGCCTGGGAGTGCGATTCGCTTTCGAACAGAAACCGCGTGTTCGGCGTCAGGCTGAACGGAGATTCGACCAGGCCGAAGTACTGCTCGTATCCCCGGGATACGCCGAACGCGTCGGTGGCCCTCACGAAATCCTCCTAAAATGCACGAGCTGGACGGTTAATTGTAATGCGGGCAATTGCACGAATCGTCAAGAAAATTTGGCGGGTCAAGTTCGCCAGGCGAGGGCCGATTGCGTGGACAAGGCCGCAGTGGATGTGGCTACCTCGGCCGTGTGAACACCATGGACCCAGCAGTCGACTCTCGAGACACCGTCTGCGTTGTACGCCAACCCATCCTCGACACGTCCGGTCGCGTGTTCGGCTACGAACTCGTCTATCGTGACAGTCAGAACGACCCGGATGGCGACGACAGCGGCGCGAACGATCCGGCGCCGGGGGAAGCGCAGGATCTGGCGCGGGCTCGCGTCATCACCGACGCGGTCCTCAGCCTCGGGCTGGAGAACCTGACGGATGGGCTGCCTGCCTTTCTCACACTGACGCCGGAACTCCTGCTGCGGGAAGCTGGAACGCTGCTGCCTCCCGAGGCCGCGATTCTCGAGCTGCCCGAAGGCCTGAAGCCCGAGGAAGATATCGTCGCGGCGTGCCGTCGGCTGCACCACCTTGGCTACAAGCTGGCGCTGAGCGGTGTCGGCGAGCCCGACGATGAAGCCGCCTTCCGTCCGTTCGTGCAGTTCCTGCGCGTCGATCCCACCCGTCTGTCGCCGTCCGAGCGCCTCGAACTGCCGGCCACCTACAAGCCACACGGCATCCGTGTGATTGCCACCAACGTCGAGACGTTCGAACTGGCCCGTGAACTGCAGGCCGCCGGCTACGCCTTCTTCCAGGGATACTACTTCTGCAAACCGGACAAGGTCGGCACGGAGGCGCTGCCCGGTCGCCGCCTCGCGTACCTGAACCTGCTCACGGCACTGAACAAGCCGAACGTCAGCATTTCCGAGATCGAGGATCTCGTGAAGCACGACCTGACGCTGAGCTATCGGGTGCTGCGCTCCATCAACTCCGCCTCGTTCGGGCTGCGGCGCGAGGTGACGTCCATCCGCCAGGCTCTCGTCCTGCTCGGGATTGGCCAGATTCAGAAGTGGGCGTCGGTCTGGGCGATGGCCGGCTTGAACAGCGGTGGCACGTCCGAAACCGTCTCGATGGCGATCATCCGGGCTCGCTGCTGTGAGCTGCTCGGCAACCGCCTGCTCGGCGACGAAGTCGGGGCCGAGTACTTCCTGCTCGGACTCTGCTCGCTACTCGACAGCATGCTGCGGCGGCCGATGGCGGACGCACTGGCCGAGGTGCCGGTCTCACCGGCCATTCGCGCGGCGCTGCTCGGCGAGCCGAATACCCCGCGCCTGCTGCTCGATGCCGTCATCGCCTACGAGCGCGGCGAGTGGGACCTCGCGGAAGACGCGGCGAACCAGGCGCTCTTCGACCCCGCGATGCTGCCGAAGGCGTACGCCGACTCGCTCCGCTGGGCTCGGGAGCTCAGCAAGGCCGGGCAGGCCTGAGCCCGCGACGTCGCGGCGAACCACGGCCGCATCTCCCTTCGACGCCTTCCACCTGATACGACCGCTCCACGGCCGCCTCGCGCGGTCGCTGGTCGCCGCGATCGGCGCGATCCCGCCCGGCCAATGGCAGGTGACGCGGTCGGCGTTCAGGACCCGCGCGCGGCCGGTATCTCCCGGCGATCAGCCTGGGAGCACCACGTGGCGCGCCTCGGCATACGCCCGTCGGAGGTCGCCGCGCGCGTCGGGATGCGCGATCGAGATGAGCGCCTCGGCGCGCTCCCGCAGATTCTTGCCAAACAGGTTCACGGCGCCGTACTCGGTCGCGACCCAATGCACATGGCCGCGCGTCGTCACGACGCCGGCGCCGGGCTTGAGGGCCGCGACGATGCGCGACACCGCGCCGCCGGCGGCGGTCGACGGCAGCGCGATGATCGGCACCCCGTCCCTCGACAGCGCCGCACCGCGGATGAAGTCCATCTGCCCGCCAATGCCGGAGTAGATGCGGAAGCCGATCGAATCGGCGCACACCTGGCCGGACAGGTCGATTTCGAGGGCCGAGTTGATGGCGACGACGCGCGGGTTCTGCCGGATGATCGCGGTATCGTTCGTGCGATCGCAGGGGTGGAACTCGATGAACGGGTTGTCGTCGACGAACTGGAACAGACGCTGGGATCCGGCTATGAAGCTGGTCACCGTGCGGTTCCGGTGCACCGCCTTGTGGCGGTTCGTGATGGCGCCGGCCTCGATGAGATCCACCACACCGTCCGAGAACATCTCGGTATGGATGCCGAGGTCCTGCTTGCCCTTCAGCCGGCGGAGCGCCGCATCCGGAATCGCGCCGATGCCCATCTGCAGGGTTGCGCCGTCGGGCACGAGCGCCGCGACGTGCGCGCCGATGGCGTCTTCGATGGCTGTCGGTTCCGGGGGGTCGAAGCCATGCAGCGGCCGGTTGGTGTGCATGAACCAGTCGATCTGGTCGAACGGGATGAGCGTGTTGCCGTGGGTCCGCGGCACCTGCTCGTTGATTTCCGCGACGATGACCCGGGCCGCCTGGGCGGCGGCGATCGCGCAGTCGACCGACGTGCCGAGCGTGCAGTAGCCGTGACGATCCGGAGGGGACAACTGGAGCAGCGCGATGTCGATCGGGATGTGGCGGTTCGTGAAGAGCGACGGAATGTCCGACAGGAATACCGGCACGAAGTCGGCGCGGCCCTCGTTCACCGCCTGGCGCAGCGGATGACCGGTGAAGAGCGAGACCGAGAAGAACCGATCGCGTTGCGCCGCTTCGGCAAACGGCGCCGGCCCGTTGGTGTGGAGATGGTACAGCGACACGTGCTCGAGGTCGGTGCGCGCACACAGCGCCTCGACCAGGGCCGTGGGCGTCGCCGCGGCACCGTGGATGAAGACGCGCGCACCCGACGTGACGCAGCGCACCGCCTCATCCGCACCCACCGCCCGAGCTGTCCAGCCTGCCTTGTCCATGGATCCGCCTGCATCTCTCCGCACACGGCGCTGCCGGCCGCACGCCCGTCGCACAGGGCGTGGCGGGCGTGGCGGGCGCGCGACTGCGAACCGATCCCGCACGTCCCCTCATCTTAGATCCCGGAGGCCCTGGCGTCGCGCAAGTCCGGTTCCGGATGGTCCTGGCTTTGCTACGACTCATCGCGCCAACATGACGAGGAAACGCACGACATCGCGCACCCGCGCGCCGCTCGTTGACTGGGAGGATCCGACGCCGCAGCGCCACGTGCTCGACTGGCGCCGACGGGCCCAGGGCTATGGATTGGTGCCGCTCGCGGACATGGATCACGACGCCGCGGATGGTCGGCACGCCGCCGGGGCCGACCCCGACGCCGCCGAAACCGCCCCTGCGGACGAACTCGGCGGCGAGATGATGCGGAGCCCGGTCGCCCTTCTCCGGGAGGACGAAGCCGACGACAGCTGGAGCGCCGACGACGAGCCGTCGGGAGTGCCGGGCGTGGGCGGTTCGGCCTGGTCGGGGCGCCTCACCGGCGACGTCACCGGTCTCGATGGCGACGTCGCCGGTGACGATGCCGACCTCGAGCCGGCAGCGTCTGCCGCGCCAGGTGACGATCGCGACCTGGTGCGTGTCTACCTGCAGCACATCGGCAAGACGCCGCTTCTGACGGCCGACCAGGAACGCACGCTCGGCCGGCGCATCGACGCGGCGCGCCGGGCGCTGGTCGGGTCGCTCGCGGGCATCCCGGCGGCGGTGCACAATCTGGTGACGCTCGCCAACCTGGTGCGCGACGGTCACGCACCGGCCGCCGAACTGATCGTCCTCGACGACGGCCGCGAGCTGCACGACGCGGCGGTGGTGCCGGTATTGCGGGCGTTCGCACGCATCGACCGGCTGCGCCCGTGCCTGGCGCAGTTGCGCGCCGCCAGGACGCTCAGCCCGCGTGCCCTCGCCCGCCGCCGGCGGGCGGAACGGCTGATTGCCGCGCGGCTCGCCTCGCTGCCGATTCGTCCGGCGGTCATCGACGAGATCGTGGCCGAGCTGACCCGGTTGCACGAACAGCTGGAGCGGATCTGCGGCGAGCGTCCAGGCGGCACCCGCGATGCCGCGCGCCGCGGCATCGAGACCCAGGTGGGCGTCTGCACGCCGCTCTTTCGCCAGCGCTTCCGCATCGTCCAGGACCGCGAGCGCGACCTGCGCGACCTGAAACGCCAGCTCATCGAGGCCAACCTGCGACTGGTCGTTTCGATTGCCAAGCGCTACCTCGGACGCGGCCTGTCACTGCTGGATCTCATTCAGGAGGGGAACGTCGGTCTGATGAAGGCGGTGGACCGCTACCAGGTCGCCCGCGGGCTGCGCTTCTCGACCTACGCGACCTGGTGGATCCGCCAGGCGGTAGGCCGCGGTGTCGCCGACTACGGGCGCACGATCCGCCTGCCGGTTCACGTGATCGAATCGCTGACGCGTCTGGAGCGCGAACGGCGGAAGTTGCGCGACGCGACCGGCGTCGATCCGAACGACGACCAGCTGGCCGCGGCGCTGCAAATGGACACCGCCAAGGTGCGTGTGTTGCGCGATGCCGCGCGACTGCCGTACTCGCTCGACGCCACGCCGCAGGGCGACGACGAGCAGACGGAGCTGGCCGGCCGCCTGGAGGATCGGCTCGCGCCGTCGCCCGAGGACGAGACGCTGCGAACCGAGCTGGCGTCCCAGATCGAACGCGCGCTGGAGGCGCTCGATGAGCGCGAGCGCGAGGTCGTGCGGCTCCGCTTCGGCCTCGGCACCGATCACGAACACACACTGGCGGAAGTCGGCCGGCGGCTCGGTCTGTCACGTGAACGGGTGCGGCAGATCGAGGCGCGGGCCGTGGCGAAAATCCGTCGGCGTGCCGCCTGACAGCGGCGGGCGCCGGCGTCGCAATTTGGCGCGGCCGGCTTTGCCGGCTGTGGCAGAATGGTTGCCTCTTCCGATGAGGTAGCCATGGGACTGACCGACTTCATTCGCACGCAGTTCATCGAGATCATCCAGTGGACGGATGACTCGCGCGACACGCTGTCGTACCGCTTCCCGGACGACGACAAGGAAATCAAGCGCGGCGCTCAGTTGATCGTGCGTGAGTCGCAGGTCGCGCAGTTCGTCTACCTGGGAGAGTTCGGCGACACCTTCGGCCCGGGCAAGCACAGTCTGGTCACCGACAACATCCCGATACTGAGCCGTCTCAAGGGGTGGAAGTACGGCTTCGAGTCGCCGTTCAAGGCCGACGTCTACTACATCGTCACGCGTCTGTTCACCGGCAACAAGTGGGGCACGTCGAACCCGGTGATGATGCGCGATGCCGACTTCGGGATCGTCCGGCTGCGGGCGTTCGGCACCTACGATTTCAAGATTGTCGACGTCCGGAAGTTCCTGAAGGAGGTGGCGGGAACCGACCACCACTTCCGGCTGGACGAGTTCGCCGACACGATGCGTTCGCGCCTGGTCAGCGTGTTCAGCGAGGCGCTGGCCGAAAGCAAGGTGCCCGTCCTCGACGTCGCGACGCGCTACAGCGAGCTGGGCGAGGCGCTGCTGCCGGTCATCAACCCGATCGTCGGGGAGAAGTACGGCATCGAGATGGCGAGCTTCGTCGTCGAGAACGTGTCGGTTCCGCCGGAGGTCGAGGCGGCGATCGACAAGCGGTCGAGCATGGCGGCGGTCGGCAACCTGAACGACTACGTCAAGTATCAGATGGCGCAGGGGCTGGGCCAGGGCGGCGGCAGCGGCGTCGGCGGGCTCGGCGCCGAGATGGCGGTCGGCATGGCGATGGCGCGGGAGATGATGAATCAACCGGGCGGCATCGCCGGCCAGACGACACCACCGGCGGCGCCCGCACCGGCGGCAGCCGGGGGGCTGCCGGAGCTGATGGGACCGGCCGACGCGGCGACCATCCTCGGCGTCACCGAGGCGGACGTGATTGCCAGCCTCGAGGCCGGCGACCTCAAAGGCAAGAGAATCGGCGCGCAGTGGCGCATCACGAAGGCGGCGCTGACCGCGTTCCTTCAGTAGCCGCGCAACGTGGAGGACTCCCGTCCATCCGAGGCGGCGCCGTCCGATGAACGGTCGGCGACCGCACTCGGCAAGTTCCACTGTCCGGCGTGCGGCGCGGCGGCGCACTGGAACCCGGGCAAGCAGGCGCTGATCTGTCCCTATTGCGGCACCGAATCGCCGGCCGATCTCCAGGAGCGGGGGGCCGATACCGTCATCGTCGAGCACGATCTCGGGCAGGCGCTGCGCGCCATTCCGGATTCCGCCCGCGGTTGGGATGCCCGCAAGACCGCGGTCAAGTGTCAGAGCTGCCACGCGATCTCGGTGTTCGATCCGGACAAGGTCGCGCAGCGCTGCGACTTCTGCGGCGCGGCCGCGCTGGTGGCCTACGAGGACGTCAAGGAGGCCTTCCGGCCCGAGTCGCTGCTGCCGCTCAAGATTGCCGAGCCGCAGGCCCGCGATCTGATCCGCTCGTGGTACGGCAAGCAGTGGTTCGCCCCGAACAACCTGAATGCGAAGGCGGTCACCGACACGGTGCACGCCGTCTACCTCCCGTACTGGACGTTCGATGCGCGCGTCGATGCACGCTGGACCGCCGAATCGGGCGAGTACTACTACGTCGGTTCCGGCAACAAGCGTCAGCGTCGCGTCCGATGGCGGCCGGCCGCCGGCGAGTTGTCCCACTTCTTCGACGACGAACTGGTCTGCGCCTCGACCGGCATACAGAGCGGAATGCTGCGACAGGTCGAACCGTTTCCCACCGATACGCTGGTTCCGTACGATCCCGGCTACCTGTCGGGATGGACCGTCGAGCGCTACCAGATCGATCTGGTCGCGGCGGCGCAGCACTCGCGCGATCTGATGAACGCCAGGCTGCGGGCGATGTGCGCCGCCCAGGTGCCCGGTGATACCCACCGCAATCTGCAGGTACAGGCCGCCTTCAGCGGCCAGACCTTCAAGCACATGCTCGCGCCGGTCTGGCTGATGACGTACGTCTACGGCACGCGGTCGTACCAGGTGGTGGTGAACGGCGTGACCGGGAAGATGGCCGGCTCGCGTCCGTGGAGCTGGATCAAGATCGCCCTCGCGATCCTCGTGCTGCTCGTCGTGCTCTACCTGATCAGCGATTAGTCAGCCAGCGCATCAGCAGGGACAGGCCGGTGCCGACGAGGTCGGGGCCGGACCCGGCGCGAAGCCCGAACTGCTGGCGGTCGAGATCGGCAAAGGCGGCCTCCGCCTGCCGGCGCGCCTGCTCGAGGCGCATGGGCAGGGCCGGGTCGAGCGCCCGGTCGGCGTCGGCCTGTTGCAGTTGGGCGATGACGGCGCCGGCCTGCGTCATGTCGAGCATCGACAGCGGCGATCCGCAGTGGCCGCATGCCGACGCCGTCACCAGATCGACCGGTGCACCGCAATTCGAACAGTTCACCGACTGGACGCTGCGGCGCAATTCGTCGACCTGCGCGGCCGACAACGGCCGGACGAAGTTCTTCTCGCGCAGGAAGTCGAAGTAGGTCGTGAGGCGGCCGTGGCCGTGCGGGCAGCGGCGATAGTGGAACGACACGTTGCGCTGCCGATCGTGGGTGGGCACCAGCTGCGACGCGCACGCCGGGCACTTGGTCACCGCGGCGAGCGGCTGGCGCCGCGCCCCCGCCTGCTCGCCGATCAGCCGAAACAGCTGCAGCGTGGCGCGTGGCGTCAACTGCAGGCTTTCGCGCTGATCGAACCAGAACGCCTGGCAGGCGGCGCAGCCGTCGATCTCGACGGAGCGGCCCAGATGGCCGCCCAGGGTATGCGCCGTCATCGGCGCCTGGCAGCTGGGACAGATCATGGTCGTCACGAGTATAGTACCGCGCGACGGGAGGTCAGGTATGGGAGAGCGCGTGTTCGATCGGGACGGAGTCGGACGGATCAGCCGGCGGTCGCTGGTGCTGGCGGTGCCGGCTGTCATGGCGGCCGGTCGGGTTCGCGCGCAGGGCGCCAGGCCGACGCTGAAGGCCCGCGACCTGAATCACCTCGTGCTGCGGGTCTCGGATCCGAAACGCTCGCTGGAGTTCTATCAGGGGCTGCTTGGCATGCCGATCCAGGCGCGTCAGGGCGCGACCACGCTGTTGCGCATCGGCGCGGGACCACAGTTCCTCGCGCTGACCGACGCCGGGCCGAACCCGACCGGGATCAACTCGATGGGCATTGGCCTCGACGATTTCAGTGTCGACCGCGTGATCAGCGTGCTCGCGGCTCACGGCGTGGCGCGGTCCGATGCGACGGTCGACGGCCCGTTGACGGTCCGCGTCGAGTTGCGTCCGGAGGAGTTCGGCGGCGCCAAGGCGGGCACCCCCGAGATCGTCATGCGCGACCCGGACGGGCTGCGGGTGGCGTTGCAGGACGGCCGCTATTGTGGTGGTGGCGGCGCGCTGGGCGAGTCGTGTCCGTCGGTGCAGCCGGCGCCGAAGCCGGGAGTGCTGGCCGTCACGGAGCTCAATCACTTCACGATGTTCGTGAGCAACGCGTCGAAATCGAACGAGTTCTATCGCGGTCTGTTCGGATTTCCCATCCGCTCGTACCAGGGTCCGACCGCGCCGACGCTGGCGATCGGCAAGGTCGGCTTCCTGATGTACACCGGCGGCGGCGCCCCGACGACACCGCCGCGTCCGGCCAGCATCAACCATGTCTGTCTGAACATGGACCGCTTCGACGTCGACCGGATCACGAAGGCGCTCGAAAGCTACGGCATCAAGCCGCGACCGAGCGGCACGCCGACCCAGGCGATGCAGTGGTACGTCAGCATGCGCATGGCGAATCGCGGCGGCGCCAAGGACGGGACGCCGGAGCTGTACTTCACCGATCCGGACAACATCCCGATTCAGTTGCAGGATGCGACGTATTGCGGCGGCGGCGGCTATCTCGGAAACATCTGTCCCGGCGTGTGAGCCGCGGGCGGCGGCGTCGGGTGCCCGGGCAATTGCCTCGCCAGGCGAATTCCTCTACGCTGATAGGTTCATGAGATTCTCCGTTGTGCTCCTCGTGCTGCTGCTGATCGCGGCGCAGCCGGCCCGCGCTGCGCAGATTGCCGGCATCGTGACGGACCCGACCGGCGGCGTCGTGCCGCGGGCCCAGGTCATCGTGCGCGACATCGCCACCGGCGTCGAGACCGTGACCGAGACGGATGCCGAGGGGCGCTACATCGCCGAGACCGCTATCGTCGGCACCGTGCTCGTCATCGTGAACCGGGACGGCTTCAGCCCGTTCAGCCAGGCGGTGGCGATCAACCGCGCCGCGGACCGCGTCGACGTGCCGGTGGCGCTCGAACTCGGTCTGGCGTCGATCCAGCTGACCGTCACCCCGGCGCGCGCGGAACGCGACCAGCGGCAGATCCCGCTGCACGTCCAGACGCTGCCGAGGGACGCCATCTTCTCGGCGAACCCGCTGTCGACCGGCGATGCGATTGCGTCGGCGGCCAGCGTCACCCCGGTCGGAAACGGGCCGTTCGGCGTCCGGCCGCGGCTCCGCGGCCTGGATTCGACCCGCCTGCTGATTCTCGTCGACGGCGAACGGCTCAATACCGCACGGACGGCCACCGACCGCGCCGGCACGGAAGTCGGCCTGGTGGCGACCGACCAGATCGAGCGGGTCGAGGTCATCAATGGTGCCGGCTCGCTGATGTATGGCACCGACGCGCTCGCCGGCACGGTGAACATCATCACCAACGAGCCGACGTTCTCGCCGACGCGCCGGGTCGGCTATCTGTTCAACGGCTACCACAGCTCGAACGAGAACGGCTGGCGCGGCTCGTTGAGCGTCGGCGCAACGTCGCCGCGCTACGCCCTCCGCGTCCAGGGCGGCGTCGAGACCTACGACGACTACACCGCCGGGGCCGTGACGCGCGAAGACACGCGGCCGTTCTTCGCGTCCGGTCAGCTGTCCCGCGTCGACACCATCGACAGCAACTTCGGCTTCACCTTCCGGGCGTTCCCGGATCCGTTCAACGCGCCGTTCGTGCGGACCGACAGCGACGTGCCGAACTCCGCGTCGCGCGGCAACTTCGTCGCCGCCTCGGGCCTGTTCCGGTTGAGCAACACGCGCTCGCTTCGCCTGCGCTACCAGCGGCGCCGCGTCCGCGACACCGGGTTCGCCGATTTCGTCGAGCCGTACTTCTTCAACGGCGTCCGGCTGCCGAGAAGCGAGTTGGACAAGCTGTCGGCCCGCTATGAGGCACGGGCGGTCACGCCGTGGCTGGCGAACCTGACGGTCACCGCCTACTACCAGCGGCAGGAACGGCTGCTCGAGAACACCTTCCCGGTGCAGTTCCCGGCGCCGACGCCCACGGCGTTCTTCCCGATCAGCGTGTTCCGCCTGAACGTCCTGTCGCAGACCGAACAGCAGGTGTGGACGCCCGGTGTCGACATCCAGGCCGTGCTGGTGCCGGCCAGGAACCACCTGCTCACGACCGGTGTCACCGTCTACCGCGACCGGAGTGAGGACGATCGCTACACCGAGACGCAGACCACGCTGCTCGGGCAGGTCGTGCTCGGCCAGCGGGGTCCGGCTGCGGTGGTGTTTCCGCAGGCGCAGGTGCTCGGCCCGGCGGTGGTCAGCCGGCCGGTCCGCGTCCCGAATGCGACATTCCGCGACATCGGCTTCTTCGCGCAGGACGAGTGGCGGGTGCTGCCAGGCCTGTCGGTGATCGGCGGTCTGCGCGGCGACCTCTACGCGGTGAACACCGCGGCGACACCGGGCTACGACGTGGCCTCCTTGATTGCCGGTGCAACCCCGGCGATCGATCCCGCGACGCTCCCGAATCCGGACGGCGCCCGCTACGCACGGACGGCGGTGACCGGCGATCTCGGGATGATCGGCAGCCCGGACGGCCGGGTCAGTCCGTTCGTCCGCTTCGGGCGGAGCTTCCGCCATCCCAACCTCGAAGAGCTGCTGTTCGCCGGTCCGGCGACCGCCGGCAGCATCATCCCGAACGTCACGGTGAAGCCGGAGACCGGGAACAATTTCGACGCCGGTGCGAAGTTCACCGTCGGATCGTGGACGGGCGGCGCCTTCTTCTTCCTGAACCAGTACGCCAATTTCATCGCGTCCGAACTGGTGATCGCCAGCACCGCCGCGGGCCCGCTGACGCGGGCCACCAACTTCGCCGACGTCCGCATCCACGGGCTGGAACTGCAGGCGCAGAAACCCTGGCTGGTCGGTCCGGGTGTCGTGACGCTGAACCTGGCCGGTGCCTTCAATCGCGGCACCATCAGCGACGGCGGCAATCCGCTCGACGGCAGCTCGCTGTCGGGCACGCCGGCCGACAACATCACGCCGTCGAAGGTGACGGCCAACCTCCGCTTCACGGAATCCGGTGCACGCTGGTGGCTGGAGTACGGCGCCCGCGCGCAGGGCAGGGTGCAGCGGGTGGCGGTCACGGTACTCGACTCACCCTTCCTCATCGCGCAGGATCTCCTGGCGCTCGATGCGTTCCACGTCCACCGCCTCGGCGCCGGCATTCGGGTCGGCTCCGGGCTGCACCGGGCGACGCTGACCTTCGCGATCGAGAACCTCGCCAACCGCTACTATCGCGAGCACTTCCAGTTCGCCCCGGCCCGGGGCCGCAGCTACACGCTCGGACTGCGGGTCGGCACGTAGACGGCGACGCCGTCGCCGCGCCGGTCCGTCCGGACGGTCAGCGCCGCCACGCCAGCCGGCCGGACCCGGGTTCGCGGTCGCCGAACGCGTCGAGCAGCAGGGGCAGCAGTTCGTGCATCTTCGCGATGCGATCGGTGCCCGGAGCCAGGCCATCACCGAACCCCAGGACCTTCAGCCGCTCGAGAATGTCCCGGCGGCTCGTGATGACATGGACCGGCACGTCCCATGGTTGCCCTTCGCCGCTCACCAGCGCCGGCGGCTGATGATCCCCCAGCACGATCAGCACGACGTCGCGACCGCTGTGCTTTCGCAGGTAGCCGCCGATCACTTCGTGCGCGTAGGCGACGGCGTCGCCGTAGCTCGGACTCAGGTTCGTCCAGTCGGGCTGATTGTCGAACAGCTGTTCGATCAGGGAGTCGTCGAACGGCCGATCGGTGAGCAGGCGCGCCCAGTCTGCCTGGAACGGCGGCGTCGGCGTGAACGGCGTGTGCGTGCTGACGGTGGGGAAGAACACGAACAGCGGCCGGCGCGACGGACGGGCGAGCTCGAGCGCATCGAACTTGGCCAGCGTGAACTGGTCGGGCAGCGCCCACCAGCCGAACTCCGGACCGGTGTAGGCGAGCCGTTCGCCGCCGTAGACGTCCTGGAAACCGTAGAACGCCCCTTCGGGCCACGCCTGCCAGAGGCCAGGCATGAGGGCGACGGTGCGAAAGCCGCGGCGCGCGAACGCGGTGACCAGCGTGTCGCGTCGCTGGGTCATCAGCAACGCATTGGCGTTCGGGTCGCGAATTTCGAGGCCGGACAGCAGGCTGATGTGCGCGAACCACGACGAGCCGCCGTAGGTGGGCGACTCGACGTAGGCGGAGACCGTCGCGCGCCCGGTCTCCTCGATGTCGCGCGTCAACTGCGCGCGCGGCATCCGCAGCCGATCGATGAAGTCCTGACGCTGCCAGGTGACCGCTCCGTACGATTCGACGAACATCAGGAACACGTCCGCCCCTGCCACCAGCGACAGATCCGAGTCGAGCGGTGGGGTGGGCGGCAGTGCCCGGGACGCCGCACCGAGGGCGTCGCGGACGAGCACGACCTGCTCGAGGTAGGTCTGGGCCACCGGTTCGGCGAAGCCGAGCACCGGCGGGGCGTGGCCGGCGGCGCGCTGCACGACGAAGAGTGCCACGAGGGCAAGCGCCAGCCGCTGAATCACCCGCCGCCCGCCGCCGAGGTCACCGGCCGCCGCGGCGACACGCCCCAGCGACCAGCGCAGTCCGCCGTAGAGGCCGAGCAGCAGGCCGGCGACGGCGAGGACCGTCAGCACGACCCCCCAGGCCGGGGCCGCTTGCACGAACATGGCGGCCACATCCTGGGCATAGCGAACGTCCCAGAACAGATTGATCGGACGGCCGAGGAGCGCCGGCGTGGTCACATCCGCGTATCGGCCGAATGCCGCGGCCAGCCACACGATCGTCAAGGCGCGGAGCACGACCGGTGAGGCCAGCCGGCCGCCGCGCGTCACCGCGAGCAGGAGCGACAGACCGGCGGCCAGTTCCACGGAGAGCTCGCCGCCCCACCAGACGGCGGGAGTCGGCCAGACATTACGGAACGTCAGCGCCGCGTTGAGGACGAGCAGCGCCAGCATGAGCGCCGGCCATCGGCGGCGGGAGGGGGAAGCAGGCTGCGACACGCGTGGTTCGACTCAGGAATGAACGGGCAGCCGCGCCGCCGGCCGATGACGCCAGAGCCACCAGGTATCGATCGCAAATGAACAGACGAGCAGCCCGAGCGCCGCGGCCGCGAGACGGACGCTCAGCGGCGGCCGGATCTGCGGCAGCACGACAGCAATGAGCGCTGCCACCTGGAGCACGCAGACGGACTGGCGTCGCCGGCTCGGCGGCAGCGGCCGGCGCATCCAGTCGGCCAGCCAGCCGGCGGCGACGAAGATGTACCGGAGCAAACCCGACCAGACGACCCAGATCGGCGCCTTCCCATGCGTCCAGGCGAGCAGCGACAGGATCAGGATCAGCAGCGCGTCGACTTCCATGTCGAATCGGGCGCCGAAGACGCTCTCCATGGCGGTGCGGCGCGCGAACCAGCCGTCGAGCCCATCGAGCGCCGTGACCACCAGCGCCAACCCGGCCGCCGTCGTCGCCACAATTGCCGTCTCCGGCGCGCCGACGAAACCTCCGACGAGGGAGACCAGCGCGGCCCGCAGCGTCGTGATCCGGTTCGCCGGGCCGAAGAGCGGAAACGGGTGGTGGTGCGGCAGGTAGCGGACCGCGAGGAGAACGATGAAGACGAAGAGGGCGGCCCCGCGGGCGACGTCGGCGGCCGACAGCTGCAGCACCTGCCGCAGTCCGAGCGAGACCAGTACGACGATCGCCAGGCCATTGGTGGCGGCCGACACCACGCCGGTGTTTCCGACCGCCGCTCTGTTGCGTGGAGGCGACTGCATCCCTCTCGGGATTGTATCCCGGGCGCCAAAGCCGCAGAATTGGACGGTGACCCCGCATGCATGACGCCAACGACGCACGGGCGTTCTGGATAGCTGCCCCAGGACGTGGAGAAATCCGCTCCGAACCGCCGCCCACGCCGGCCGATGGTGAACTGCTCATCCGCACCCTGTACTCCGGGGTGAGCCGCGGCACCGAGGCACTGGTGTTTCACGGACGCGTGCCGGCCGGTGAGCGCGAGCGGATGCGGGCGCCGTTCCAGGTGGGCACGTTCCCGGCACCCGTCAAGTACGGATACACCAGCGTCGGCCTGGTCGAAGAAGGACCGCGGGCGCTGCTGCACCGGCACGTGTTTGCGTTGTACCCCCACCAGACACACTACAGTCTGCCGGCCACGGCGGCGCATCCGCTCCCGTCCGGCGTGCCACCCGAGCGGGCGGTGCTCGCGGCCAACCTGGAGACCGCGATCAACGGGCTCTGGGATGCTCGCCCCCAGCTTGGCGACCGCGTCGTCGTGATTGGGGCCGGCGTGGTCGGCTGCCTCGTGGCCTGGCTCGCGTCCCGCATTCCGGGCACGGACGTCACGCTGGTCGACGTCAGGCAGAACCGTGCCGCGGTGGCGGATCGGCTCGGCGTCGCGTTCGCCGTGCCTGACTTCGCGCCGCCGGACGCGGATCTCGTCGTCCATGCCAGCGGCTCGGCCGCCGGGCTGCAGCTGGCGTTGCGGCTTGCAGCATTCGAAGCGACCATCGTGGAGCTCAGCTGGTATGGCGACCGAGCCGTCACCGTGCCTCTCGGCGAGGCATTCCATGCCCGCCGCCTGACGATCCGGTCGTCGCAAGTCGGCTATCCGCCGGCGTTGCAGCGCGGGCGCTGGGATAACAGGCGCCGGATGGCGCTCGCCCTCGGCCTGCTCACCGACCCGGCGCTCGACGTGCTCATCAGCGGCGAGAGCCCGTTCGACGAGCTTCCCTCCGTCATGCCGCGGTTGACGGCCGACGACAGCGACGCCTTATGTCACCGTATCAAGTATTGGTAGCCGAGGACCGCGATGTACAGTGTCACCGTCCGTGATCACATGATGATCGCCCACAGCTTCAAGGGCGACGTGTTCGGACCGGCCCAGCGGCTGCACGGCGCGACCTACGTCGTCGACGTCGAATTTCGGCGGTCGGAACTCGACGCCGACCACATCGTGGTCGACATCGGGCTCGCCACCGACGTCCTCAAGCGCGAGCTCGCGCACTTCAACCTGCGGAATCTCGACGACGTCCCGGAGTTCGCCGGCCGCAACACCACCACCGAGTTCCTCGCGCATGCGGTGTACCAGCGGATCGTAGCTGCGATCCGGCGCGGCGACCTGGGCACGGCGGCGCTCGGCGTCGCCACCATCCGCGTCACGTTGCACGAGTCGCACGTGGCGTCCGGCGCCTTCGAGGGCCGGCTCACGGATCCGGTCTGATTGCACTGCACACTGCTCGTCCCCGGTGACCTCACGACCCGCACCGGTGGGTACGAATACGATCGCCGCATGCTCGACGGGCTGCGGCGGCAGGGATGGGAGGTCGACGTCCGGACGCTGGACGGCGGTTTTCCGCTGCCGACCGGCGATGACCTGGCGCGGGCGGACGCCGCACTCGCGGCGCTCGGCGACGGGACGCTGGTGCTGGCCGATGGCCTGGCACTCGGTGCGATGCCGGACCAGGCAGCCGGCCATGCCGCACGGCTGCGGCTCATTGCCCTCGTGCACCATCCGCTCGCCCTCGAAACGGGACTGGATCCGGCGGTCGCGGCGCGGTTGCGGCACAGCGAGCAACAGGCACTCGCCGTCGTCCGCCACGTCATCGTCACCTCGCCGCAGACGGCGCGCGGGCTCGCGGCGTTTGCCGTGCCGCGCGACCGCGTGACCGTCGTCGAGCCGGGGACCGATCCGGCGCCGCTCGCGCGCGGCTCGGGATCGTCGGCCGTCCACATGGTGTGCATCGCCTCGCTGTCGCCGCGCAAGGGACACGCCGTCCTCGTGCGCGCCCTCGCCCGGCTGCGCGACCGCGACTGGCGGCTCACCTGCGTCGGCAGCACCGATCGTGAACCGGAGGCCGTCCGTGCGCTCCGGCAGTTGGTGGCGGACGACGCGCTGTCCGATCGCGTCGTGCTGGCCGGCGAGGCCGACGCGGCGGAGATCGGCGGCTACTACGACCGCAGCGACCTGTTCGTGCTGCCGACGTTCTACGAGGGCTACGGGATGGTCGTCGCCGAGGCGCTGGCCCGAGGGCTGCCGGTCATCAGCACGCCCACCGGCGCGATTGCCGAACTGGTCACACCGGACTGTGGCATCCTCGTCGCACCGGGCGACGTCGACGGCTGGGCCGCCGCGCTCGGACGCATGTTCGATGCGCCGACCCGTGCGGCATTCGCCCGCGGCGCGGCGGCTCGCCGCGCGACGTTGCGGACCTGGGCGGACGCCGCCGTCGAAATGGCCGGGGTCCTGGCGCACCATGGGTGAGTTCAGTGCCGACTGGCTGGCCCTGCGTGAGCCGGCGGATCATCGTTCGCGCGCCGAACCGCTGACGGCGGGCATCGTCCACCACCTGCAGGAGCGGCTCGCGGTCGCCGAGCGGCCCGCCGCGCCGATCGCCCGGATCCTCGATCTCGGTACCGGCTCAGGGTCGAACGTCCGCTACCTGGCGCCGCGGCTGCTGCCGCGGCAGCAGTGGTGTCTCGTCGATCGCGATGTCGCCCTGCTGCGCGAACTCACCAAACGCCTCTCGGCGTGGGGACTCGATCGGGCCGCCGTCGTCAGCGGCGACGCGCGATCCTTCGCGATCCGGGGCGCCGGGTTCATGTGGCAGTTCGAGACGTGCGCGGCGAATCTCGCGAAACTCAGCGATCCGGCCGCCGGTGCCGTCGTCGGTGCGCCGCTGTTCGCCGGCCGGATGCTGGTGACCGCCTCGGCGCTGCTCGATCTGGTGTCGGCGCGCTGGCTCGCCGCGCTCGTCACGCGCTGCGCTGAACAGCGCGCGGCGGTGCTGTTCGTGCTCACCTACGACGGGCGGCTGTCGTGCACACCCGAGGACCCGGACGACGAGCTCGTACGAACGCTGGTGAATGCGCACCAGCGCTCCACGAAGGGGTTCGGTCCGGCGCTCGGTCCTGACGCCACGGACTACGCCGTGCGGCTGTTCGCCGCCGCCGGCTACGAACTGGCGTGCGCGAACAGCGACTGGCGGCTGACGCCGGCCGACGGCGAATTGCAGCGTCAGCTGATCGACGGCTGGGCGGACGCGGCGTTGGAGCGGACCCGCCGCGATCCGGAGCGCATCCATGGCTGGCAGCGGCGCCGCCTGGCGTTCGTCGATGCCGGCGTATCACACCTGGTGGTGGGTCACCAGGACCTGGCCGGCTGGCCGATCGACGGCGGCTGAGCCGCTCCGCGGTTGTCATCCGTCGGCGGCGCGCGGTCGTCAGACGATGCGCTGAAGCGGCGTCGCCGCATCGGCGTCGCCGCATGGCGGCGATCCGTGCACGTCGCAATCGAACAGGATGTCGCCTCCCATGCGGAACACCCGATAGCCGGGGCGGAGGCAGTCGCCGAGTGCGGCCGCCGGCTGGCGCAAGCGGATGGCCGGGCGACCGTCGCCGATGATAACCGGCGCGATCGCCACGTGCAGCCGGTCGAGCAGGCCGGCCTCGAGGAACATCGACACGGTGACGCCGCCGCCTTCGATGAAGAGGCGATGGCAGCCTCGGTCGCGAAGCAGACTCAGGATGGCAGACGCGTCCACCGCTCCATCCGCATCGTCGAGCGCAACCAGCGCGGCGCGCCCGAACTGCCGCTCGTCGGGCCGCGTCAGCGAACGGCCGCAGACATAAATGGTCTCCACCGCGGCATCGTTGAACACGCGGTAGTGAGCGCCGAGCCGGCGCGACGGATCGAAGATCACCCGCACCGGGTTGGGACCGGTGACATGGCGGGTGGTCAGCTGCGGATCGTCGGCTGCCACGGTGCCGGCGCCGACGATGATGGCATCGCAGAGGGCCCGCATGCGGTGCATGTGGCGGAGGTTCTCGGGGCCGGTGACGAACTGCGAATCGCCCGTGTGGGTGGCGATGAAGCCGTCGAGGCTCTGGCCGAGGTGACCGACGGCAATCGGACGGGTGCGGGTCGCCGAACACATCGGCAGGTAGAGATCGATCAGCGGTCGCTGCGGATGATCGTCGGGGAGCAGCGACTGCCAGCCGATTCCCGATCGCCAGGTCAGGACGGCGTCGGCGTCGTCAGCGGCGGCCGGGCGGAGACGCCCGACGTCGTCGGCGGCGAACGTCTGTGACTGAGCCGACGCGATACATGTCTCCGCCGCGGCGGCGGCGCCGAGCACAACCGCCCAGCTCCACGCTTCCTCCGCCTCCCGGCCCGGCGCCCGGCTTCCGGTTGTCTCAGGCAGCGAGCCCATGACACCCAGTGTAACCC
>CADEDC010000001.1:121227-190225 GCA_902825985.1 uncultured Acidobacteriota bacterium
CGAACCCGCGAACCCGGTAGACTGTGCCCCGTGCGTCACATCGTTCCCTTTGGCGGCCTGCGTCCCGTTCAGGGCAAGACCCATCCGATGGTCGCCTATCTTCTGGAACTGACGGGCAAGCCGCGGGCCCGTGTCGCCTTCATCCCGACGGCCACAGGCGATGCCAGCGAGACGCTGGTCAACATGTACGCCCGGTTTCCGGCGGAACGGACCGAGCGGTCACATCTCGCGCTGTTCAACCGGACCGTGGACGACATCCCGTCGTACCTGCTCAGCCAGGACATCATCTGGGTGGGCGGCGGCAACACCGCCAACATGCTGGCCGTGTGGCGTGTCCACG
Organism: uncultured Acidobacteriota bacterium; assembly: GCA_902825985.1. Classification (GTDB taxonomy): domain Bacteria; phylum Acidobacteriota; class Vicinamibacteria; order Vicinamibacterales; family CAVVIG01; genus VFZL01. The sequence goes on from CADEDC010000001.1 coordinate 121,568, forward strand.
GCGTCGATCGCGCGCTGCGCGCCGCCTGGGAAGCCGGTGTCATCCTGACCGGCGGCAGCGCCGGCTCGCTCTGCTGGTTCGAATGCGGCACCACCGACTCGTTCAGCCTTTCCCGGTTGGCGCCGCTGCACGATGGGCTGGGCTTCCTGCCGGGCAGCCACTGTCCGCACTACGACGGCGAAGAGCAGCGGCGGCCGCTGTACCACGCCCTCATCGCCGACGGCTTCCCGTCCGGCTACGCGCTGGACGACGATGCGGCGATCCATTTCGAAGGGCAGGAGGTACGCGAGGTCGTGTCGGCACGAGAGGGTGCGAGTGCCTACCGCGTCGCGTGTGTGGACGGCGTCGCTATCGAGACCCGGCTGGAGCCGCGGGTGCTGCCGGCGACGTAGGTGCGAAGCGCGGCGGCCGGCGCGGTTGCGCCCGCCGCTCGAACGCGTGTCCCATTACCAGCAGCCGCGCCTCTGACCACGCCGGACCGATGAACGAGAGGCCGACCGGCAGGCCGCCGACGAAGCCCATGGGCACGGTGAGGTGGGGATACCCGGCCACCGCCGGCAGCGTCGCGGCACTGCCGCTGAAGGTGTCGCCCGTCTGCAGATTCGTCAGCCATGCCGGACCCGTCGTCGGGGCGATCAGCGCGTCGAGTCGATGGGTCGCCACCACGGCATCGAGCCCGCGCGCCGCGGCCGCCTTGACGGTCGCCTTGAGCCGGGCGTAGGCCGCGCCGTCGTGGTTGGCCGTTGCTTCGGACCGCTCGAACAGCTCCTGGCGGAAGTGCGGCATCTCGCGCGTGGCGTTCGCGGCATTGAAGGCGATGAGCTCGGCGAGCGTGCGTGTCCGGACCGCGGCCGGCGTCGTGGCCAGGTAGGCGTTGATTTCGGTGCGGAAGTCGGTGAGCAGCACCGTCAGCTCGTCCGCCGCGATGCGTTCGAGATCCGGGAACGTGTCGATGTTCACGACGACGGCGCCACCGGCTTCCAGCTGCGCCACGGCGGAGGTGAAGATCGCGTCGACGGCCGGGTCGTAGCCCATCAGAAAGCGGAGGACGCCGAGACGCGTGCCGTTGAGCCCGGTGTCGCCCGCCGCGGCGACGGCCGCGGCGTAGTCGGTGCGCCGTGCGTCGGCCTCCCGGGTGGCGGGATCCTGGTCGTCGCTGCCGGCAATCGCTGTCAGGATGACGGCTGCGTCTGCGACGGTTCGCGTCATCGGGCCGGCGGTGTCCTGCGCCGCCGTGATCGGGATGACGTGGCGCCGCGACACCAGTCCGACCGTCGGTTTGAGCCCGACGAGGCCGTTGATGGCAGCCGGACAGGTGACCGAACCGTCTGTTTCCGTCCCAATCGCCGCCGCCACCAGGCTGGCGGCGACCGCTACGCCGCTGCCGGAACTCGATCCGCAGGCATTGCGATCCAGCGCGTACGGATTCCTCGTCAGCCCGCCGACGGCGCTCCACCCGCTGGTCGATGTCGTCGATCGGAAGTTGGCCCACTCACTGAGGTTCGTCTTCGCGAGCACGATAGCGCCGGCGTCCTTGAGACGCGCGACGAGCGGCGCCTCGCGTCCGGTCACGTTCGCCGCGAGCGCCAGGGACCCGGCGGTGGTCGGCAACCCGCCAGCCATCTCGATGTTGTCCTTGATGGCGATCGGAATGCCGTGCAGCGGCCCGCGCAGCCGTCCCGCGGCGCGCTCCTCATCGAGCCGGCGCGCCTCGGCGCCGGCCTCGGCGTTGATGGCCAGGACGCTGCCGAGTGCCGGACCGCCACTGTCGAGATCGCGGATGCGCCTGAGATACAGGTCGACGAGCGCCGCCGAAGTCACCCGTAACCCGGTCAAGTCGCGCTGCAACGCGGCCAGCGACACGTCGTCGACGTCGTACGGAGGCGGCGGTACTGGTGACGGCACAGGTGCGCACGCGGCCGCTGTCGTCACGAGCAGGGCGACCGCCAAGGAGACGCCGGGGCGCCGTGACCTCGCTGAACGCATGCCGATGATCGTAACATCTGGTCGGCGTGCCCCCACCGGACGCGCGGAGAGGACGGCATGGATCTGGAACTGACGGGCAAGCGGGCCATTGTCACCGGCGCGACAAAGGGCATCGGGCGGCGCATTGCGGAACGGCTGGTGCGGGAAGGAGCGTCGGTCGCCATCTGTGCCCGCCAGGCCGCCGACGTCGATGCCGCCGTTCACGCACTGCGCGCCCACGGCACCGCCGTCTGGGGCAAGGCCTGCGATGTGGCCGACGGCGACGCGTATGTGGGTTGGATCGAGGAGGCGATGGCGGCGCTCGGCGGCGTCGACATCTTCATCCCGAACGTCACCGCCGGCGGCGGACGGACGCCGGTCGAGCAGTGGCGGGCGAACTTCGAGGTCGACGTACTGGGTACCGTGCGCGGCTGCGACGCCGTCATCCCGAGGATGCGCGCCGGCGCGTCGATCGTGGCCATCGGAACGACCGCCGCCGTCGAGACCTTCATGGGTCCCAATGCCTACAACGCGATGAAAGCGGCCCTCATCACCTACACGAAACAGCTCAGCCAGGCGGTTGGCCCCCAGGGGATTCGTGTCAACCTGGTCTCACCCGGACCAATCGAGTTCCCCGGCGGCGCCTGGGCGCGCATCCGCGAGACCATGCCGGATCTCTTCGAGCGGATGCAGGCCCTCGAGCCGATGGGTCGGATGGGACGGCCGGAGGAGGTCGCGGACGTGGTGGCGTTTCTCGCCAGCGATCGCGCCAGCTGGGTGACCGGCGTCAATCTGATCGTCGATGGCGGCTTCACGAAACGCGTGGCGTTCTGATCGCGATCAACTGCTCGACTTCACGATATTCCCGCCACTGCCGACGCGCCACCCGGAGGATGCCGACGGTGGGCACTGCGAGACAGACGCCGACGACACCGCCAAGCGCCGCTCCCGCCCAGATGGCCGCCACCACCGCCAGCGGATGCAGGTGCATGGCACGGCGGATCAAGCGCGGGTAGACCACGTAGTCCTGCACAATCCGCAGTCCACCGAGGAACGCCAGCACCACCGCCACCTGCCCAGGCGCGGCAACCGAAGTCGCCGAGATCGCCACCGCCAGCGGCCCGGCAATCGGGACCAGTTCGAGCAGGCCGGCGACGATGCCGAGCATGGCGGCGTTCGGCAGACGGAGGAACACGAAGAACAGTCCGCAGACCGTGCCGATCAGCAGCGCCGAAATCGCCTGGGCGCGGGTGTACGCCGCAAGCACCATGTTCACCTGGCGGAGGAACTGGTCGGTCCGCCACTGCAGGTGCGGCGTCGGCAGGCCGCGCGCGGCCGAGCGGTGAAAGGCCTTCCAGCGCACCACGAGCACGAACGCCAGAATCGGGACGGACGCGAGCCACGGCACGATGCGGCGGCCGCTCAGGACCTCGCTCGCCACTTCGCGGACCTCCACCTCGACGCGTTCGGACAGGCCGCTGCTGAAGCGCCGCAGAAGGCCACGGGTGTGCGCATCCACGGTGAAGCGTTCGTGCCACTGCTCGGAAGCGCGGAGGCGCTGGACGAAGCGCCCCACCTGCCGCGGTACTTCGCGCGCCACGTCCGGCACCTGCGAACCGATCTTGGCACCCCAGGCCAGCCAGATCGGCACGACGATCGCGGCGACGAAGAGATAGATGATGCCGGCCGCCGCCAGCCGCGATGGACGCGATGGTCCGGGAAACCGCTCGCGGACCAGCTGCATGGGCGGCACGATCAGGTAGGCGAGCGCGATCGACAGGAAGCCGACGAGCAGCACGCCTTTCGCGGTGACCCGATCGAAGGCGATGGCGAGGACGATCAGGGCGAGGAACGTCAGGCCGAGCGCGAGCGTCCAGGTGCTCGACCGGTCAAGGGGCCCGGTCACCGCCAGTTCGTCGAGCGGCGTGGTCGGGGGACCGGAAGACATGCTCCATTCTACGAGGCAGCCGGGTTCAGAGACGAAGAATGCCGTGCCCGCCCTGCCTAAGCGACCGAGCCGGCGAACTCCTCGTAGGTGCCCTTGAAGTCCTGGATCCCCTTCTGGTCGAAGTGCCAGACGCGCGTGCCGACTTCCTCGATCAGGTCCTGATCGTGGGTGACGATCAGAATCGTGCCTTCGAATTTCTGCAACGCGATGTTGAGCGCGTTGATCGATTCGAGGTCGAGATGGTTGGTCGGTTCGTCCAGCACCAGGACGTTCGGCTTCAGCAGCATGATCCGGCAGAACAGCAGCCGAGCCGTCTCGCCGCCGGAGAGGGCGTCGGTGGGCTTCAGCCCCTCCTCGCCGGTGAACAGCATCTGGCCGAGCAGCCCGTGGATGTCCTGTCGCGCCGCGTCGGGGTCGAACTGGTGGAGCCACTCGACCGCCGTCATCCCTTTCTGGATGGCGCCGGTATGGTCCTGGGGGAAGTAGCCGACCGACACCTCGTGTCCCCACCGGATGCTGCCGCTGTCGAGGTCGGCGGTGGCGCCGATGCCAAGGTCGCCGCCGCCGATGAGCGCCTTGAGCAGCGTGGTCTTGCCGACGCCGTTGCGGCCGATGAGGACGATCTTCTCGCCGCGGTTGACGATCGCGGCGAAGTCGTCGATGACGTGGTGGCTGCCGAACGACTTGTTGACGCCGCTGCACTCCAGCGCCAGCCGGCCGGATGGCCGGTTCATCTTGAAGTTGATGTACGGACGCTGGATGTTGGAGCGCGCCAGTTGGGTCGTCTCGAGCCGCTCGACCTCCTTCCGGCGGGACTGCACCTGGCTCGACCGCGTGCCGGCCGAGAAGCGGGCGATGAAATCCTGCAGCTGCGCGATCTTCTTCTCGCGCTGGGCGTTCTGCGACTCCACCTGTGACCGGATCTGGGTCTTGGCCATGACCATGTCGTCGTAGCCGCCGGTGTAGGTGATGATGGTCTGGTAGTCGATATCCGCCGTGTGGGTCGTGACCGCGTTGAGGAAGTGACGATCGTGGGAGATGACGATCAGCGTCCCCTCGTAGCGGTTCAGGAAGTCGACCAGCCAGTGGATCGAGTCCAGGTCGAGGTGGTTCGTCGGTTCGTCCAGCAGCAGCGCCTGCGGGGTGCCGAACAGGGCCTGGGCCAGCAGCACGCGGACCTTCTGGCCGCCCTGGATTTCACCCATCTTCCGCTCGTGCAGATGATCCGGAATGTCCAGCCCCTGCAGCAGCACGGCGGCCTCGCTCTCCGCCGAGTAGCCGTCCTCCTCGCCCACGATCCCTTCGAGTTCGCCGAGCCGCATGCCCTCGTCATCGGTGAGCTCGGCCTTGGAGTAGAGGAGTTCGCGCTCCTCCAACGCGTCCCACAGCCGCCGGTTGCCCATGATGACCGTATCGATGACGCGGACGGCGTCGAAGGCGAACTGGTCCTGGCGGAGGACGCCCATTTTCTGCGGCCGAACCACGACGCCGCGCTGCGGGTCCAGCTCACCGGTCAGCAGCTTCATGAACGTCGACTTGCCGGACCCGTTGGGGCCGGTCAGACCGTAGCGGCGGCCGGACGAGAAGGTGGCGGTCACGTCCTCGAAGAGCACCTTCGAGCCGTACCGCATCGACACACCCTGAACTGAAATCATCGTCTTCCTTCGAACGCGTGAACCGGGGGAAAGGGGAGCGGCGTGTTGCTCCCTCATTATAAATGGAGACGGGAGGCGACGGCCGACTCAGGCGCGGCGGGCCGGGCCGGGCCGCCCGGCCGGCGGGCGGATCGCCGGCTTCCCGGCCCGGATCGCGCGCTTCCGGCGCACGGCCGAGGACGTGCCAGGGAATCCCAAGAAACGTGCGTTCGGCTCGACGGAACAGCCGTTGCTCACATCTCCACAGTGCAGAACCGGTCGCCTCCGGTTGCTGCGAGTTGGAGCACGCCGATGGTCACCAGTGCCGCCCGCTCACTGGCGGTTGCGGTCGTCGTTGCGTCCGCCGCGGCCCTCGGCGAGATGACGGCCCTGGCGCCGGTGCCGGCCTCGCCGACTGCGGATGTCGGCAACCGACCGCCGGTCGCCCCGATCCGGACCGAGGCGCGCTACCGCATCGGCGGCAAGGTGCGCCTGCTGCTCTTCTGGGCGTCGCGCGACGACGTCGGCAGCGCCAGGCTGTCGTGGAGCGAGTCGGCCGGCCGGCAATCGGTGTCGTTGCTCGCCGGGTCGAACCCGGAGCGCGCCCCGAGCGGGCTGAACCAATGGATCTACCTGCGCGAGGAGTCCAGGGCCGATGGCGCGGCTGTCTTCGCCATCCGCAGCGTGACCGAGGCGGAATCGGCGCCCGAGCCGACCGCCGCGGCCCTCGACGGGCCGCTGTACACCGCAAGCTGTGCGGCCGTCCACCAGTCGATTGTCGACACCTCGGTGACGACGGTGAGCGCCGGGCCGGGGTTGACCTACCGCGCCATCGAGCCGTTGCTCGACCGGCTGGCGGCCGGGTCCGATTGGGTCGGCGAGCGGATGGCCCGTCCTGTCGGCGCCGACGTCGGCTTCCTGACCGCGCTCGGCACGCTGATGAGACAAACTCCGGCGCAGTCATCGACCGCATCGGCACGTCCGACCCGTCGCTACGTCTACAACAAGGTCCTGTACGACTTGACGTTGATGCACACCGAGCCGTTGACCGAGGTCGAGGTCGGATCTGCCGTCGTTCCGGTGCTCTGGCGCAGCCAGTTCGCCGTCCTCAACCGCACCACCGGCAAGACGACGCGTTTCGCGGTCACCTACGTGCCGTCCCCGGATGGCGTGACGCGACCGGTCCAGATCATCTATCAACCGAACTGGTGGCTGAAGGTCGAACTGCGCCTGGACGATGCGGCAGACACTCCGCCGGATCCGGGCCACGATGCCGCCACCCTGCGCCGCATCCACGAGATCTGCGCGGTCGCAGCCGAATGACCGGGAGGAGGAAGCCATGACCCGCACGGCCCTGATTCACGAGTTCCTGCACGACGCGCGAGTGCCGTATGCAGTGGTGCCGCACGCCGCCGCCTACTCGGCCCAGGCGGATGCCGCGGCGATGCACGTCCCCGGCCGCGACTGGGCCAAGGTCGTGGTCTGCTTCGTCGACGATCGCCCGGTCCAGGCCGTCGTGCCGGCGACGATGGCGATCGATCTCGAGTTGTTGCTGGGACTCGCCCGCGGCGACGTGATCCGGCTGGCCCGCGAAGAGGAGCTGCGGCGGCTGTTCCCGGACTGCGAGGAGGGGGCGATGCCGCCGTTCGGCCCGCTGTACGGTCAAGAGGTCTACGTCGACGTCAACCTGGCGGGCGAACCGGCGATTGCCTTCAATGCCGGCAGCCATGTCGAAGCGATCCAGATGCGCTGGTCCGACTTCGTCGCCGCGGTACGGCCGATCGTCGGCCGGTTCGCCGTTCCGCTCGGCTGACGACGAGCGGCGCCGCCCGTCGCCGCGCGCCGCCGGCAGCCGTCCTGCAGACTAGGATTGCACCGCTTCGGGGATGGCTGGCGCGCGAAAACGCAGCGACGTCTTCACGCCGCCACTGGACTCCACGTAGAGGGCGGCGGTCGCGCCATCGGCCAGGCGCTCGACCGTGACGCTGGTCGCCCGATGAATGGTGTGACTGACGTGTCCGGTCTTCGACGTCATCGCCGAGATCGTGATGGCCCCGTCGGCGTCGTCGCGGTCGGCCGACACGCCGAGCAGCGGGAGCTCGTGGATCTCAGGCAGCGTGCCGATCTCCGGCGTCCAGACGTCGACGGAGATGATCCAGCCTTCGTGCAGCGTACTGAAGTCGTTCAACGCCGCCGTCCAGGCAGCGCGCGGGATTTCGGTGATCGACATGTGAGCCCCCGGGGATGTGGAACAGGTCCGGACGTGCACCTATCGCGAGGAGTCGAACGCAAGACGGATACCGCCCGTCGCCACGCCGGCGCCCTGTCGAGCGGAACGTCGGGTCCGGAATCTCGTGGCTGCCGCCTGTCATCCCCGGCGCGCCGCCGGGACTCCGGCAGGCGCCCGCGGCCGCCAGCGTCGGGTCCCTGAATGAGGCCGGTTTTGCCCGGGTGGCCGTGGCACCGAGGTTGCTCACCGCACCTCAGCAGCATCCTTCTCCCGGACGCCGCAGGCTCGTAGGCTCTTCCAAGGGCAGGTCTATATGTGGACCACACCGTTCGATGTCGCGCGGCCCGACGGGGCGGTGGCGCGGCGGGACTTCTTGCGCGTCTGCACCCTGGCAGCGGCAGCCGTCGGCCTCGGGCCGTTCGCCGCCGAACGCTTTGCCGGGGCGGCCGAGCGCGGGCAGAAACCATCGGTCATCTGGCTGCACTTCCAGGAGTGTACCGGCTGCACCGAGTCGCTGCTCCGGACCTCCCACCCGGGCATCGGCGATCTCATCCTCGACCTCATCTCGCTCGACTACCACGAGACGCTGCTGGCCGCCGCCGGTCACCAGGCCGAGGCCTGTCTGCGGCAGACGATGGCGGCGCACGCCGGCAAGTACGTGTGCATCGTCGAAGGGGCGATTCCGACGAAGGAGAACGGCATCTACTGCATGATCGGCGGGCGGACCGCGCTCGACATCGTGCAGGACGTCGCGAGCCAGGCCGGCGCCGTCATTGCCATGGGGTCGTGCGCATCGTGGGGCGGCGTGCCGTCGGCCGGACCGAATCCCACCGGGTCGTCGCCGGTGCGCGCCGTCTTCACGGGCAAGCCGGTCGTCAACATCCCGGGCTGTCCGCCGAATCCGTACAACCTGCTCGGCGTCGTCCTGCAGTACGCCACCTACGGCACGTTGCCGGCGCTCGACGCGGAGGGCCGGCCGCTGTTCGCCTACGGCCGCACCATCCACGAGCACTGCCCGCGGCGCGCCCACTTCGATGCCGGACGCTTCGCCGAGAGGTTCGGCGACGAAGGCCATCGACTCGGCTATTGCCTCTACAAACTTGGCTGCAAGGGGCCGGCAACGCACGCCAACTGCTCCGTTCTGCACTTCTGCGAGGTCGTCGACGCCTGGCCGATCGGCCTCGGACACCCATGTTTCGGCTGCACGGAGCAGAAGGTCGGGTTCACGATGCCGTTGCATCAGACGGTCGAGATCTATCGGCCGACCGGGCCGGACACCTACCCGCCGATTCACGCCCCGCAGGGCGGCGTCAGCCCCTTGGCGACAGGCATTGCCGGCGCCGTGGTGGGCGGACTCGTGGCTGGCGGCTATGTCGCCTCGAAGCAGCTCTCCGCGCCCGGCGCGGACGAGCCTTCGTCACCACCGACGACGGAGGTGTAGGGATGGCCATCTCTCGCCGTGCCGCATTGAAGGGGCTGCTCGTTGGCGGCGCTGCCGCGGCGGGGGTCGCCGGAGCGCCGGATCCGGGTGGCGCGGTGGCCCGCCCGGTGCCGCCGGCCGACGCCGTCGGCCTCCTCTACGACGCCACGCTCTGCATCGGCTGCAAGGCCTGCGTCGGCGCCTGTCAGGAGGCGAACGATCTGCCGCGCGACCCGACCGGTCTCGGTCCGCAGTACAACGCGCCGATCGACCTGAGTCAGCGCGCGAAAACCGTCATCAAGTTGTACGACGACGGCGAGGTGTCGTCGTTCTTCAAGGCGCAGTGCATGCACTGCGTCGATCCGGCGTGCACCACCGCCTGCATGCTCGGGGCGCTGAAGAAGCGCGAGTTCGGCGTCGTCACCTACGAGCCCGATCTGTGCGTCGGCTGCCGCTACTGCGAGATCGCATGCCCGTTCAACGTCCCGAAGTTCGAGTGGGCGAAGATGGCGCCGAAGATCGTCAAGTGCGAACTGTGCAAGCAGCGGCTCGCCGTCGGCCGCGAACCGGCGTGCACCGAGGTGTGTCCGCGGCAGGCGGTCATCTTCGGCACGCGCAGCGACCTGTTGCAGGAGGCGCGGCGCCGCATCGCCGCCGCGCCGGGCCGGTATGTGCCGAAGGTGTTCGGTGAAACCGACGGCGGTGGCACCCAGTGCCTGTATCTCTCACATGTGCCCTTCGACAAGGTCGGACTGCCGACGCTCGGCGACCGGCCAGCGCCGGAACTGGCACGGTCGATCCAGCACGGCCTCTACCGTGGCTTCGTTGCGCCGGTCGCGTTGTACGGGGCGCTGGCCATCGTCATGATGCGCCATCGCAAACCGTCGGCGACCGCGGATTCCTAGGGAGCGCCCGACCATGTCCGCACAGGCACAGCCGGTCGGTGGTTCGTTCTTCTCGCCCGGCGTCCGGATCCTTTCGGGTATCGCCGGCCTCGGGGCGCTGGCCATCGCCTGGCGCCTCCTGAGGGGACTCGGCGCGACGACGGCGCTGAACGACGGCTATCCCTTCGGGTTGTGGATTGCCTTCGACGTGGTGACCGGCACGGCGCTCGCCTGCGGCGGTTACGCGGTGGCCATCCTGGTGTACGTCCTCAACCGCGGGCGCTACTCGCCCCTCGTGCGCCCGGCGCTGCTCACCAGCGCCCTCGGCTACTCGCTGGCCGGCGTCGGGGTCGCGCTCGACGTCGGCCGCTGGTGGCTGTTGTGGAAGGTGCCCATCTACTTCTGGCACTGGAACTTCAACTCGGTGCTCCTCGAGGTGGCGCTCTGCATCATCGCCTACACGGTGGTGTTGTGGATCGAGCTGGCGCCGGCGTTCCTCGAGCGCTGGCGCGACAGTCAGGTGCGCCTGCAGCGCCGCCTGGCCGTGGTCGCGCTGCCGGCCCTCGAGCGCGGTTCGGTCTGGATCATCGCACTCGGCCTGCTGCTGCCGACCATGCACCAGTCGTCGCTGGGGACGCTGATGCTGCTGGCCGACTCACGGCTGCACCCGCTGTGGCGGACGCCGTGGCTGCCGCTGCTGTTCCTGCTCACGTGCGTGGCGATGGGCTACGCCGTCGTGGTCTTCGAGTCGGCTTTCGCGAGCCTGGCGTTCAAGCGGCGGCCCGAGACGGCCATGCTGGCCAGCCTGGCCGGCGCCATCGTGCCCATCCAGGGGTTCGTCGTCGTGTTCCGGCTGGCCGACCTGGCCTGGCGCGGCAGCCTGGGACTGCTGTTCTCGAGTGACGTCCGGGCCCTGATGGTGTGGGCCGAACTCGGGCTCTTCCTGCTGCCGGTCGCGCTGCTGGCGCAACCGGCCAATCGCCGCGACCTCGGCGCGCTGGTCCGCGCCGCCATCGCCATGATGGGCGCCGGCGCGCTCTACCGCTTCGACGTGTTCCTCGTCGCCTTCAGTCCCGGCACGCACTACGCCTATTTTCCGAGCCTCACCGAGTTGCTGGTCACGCTGGGCCTCCTCGCCGCCGAAGTGATGGCGTACATCTTCATCGTCAGGCGGTTCCCGATTCTCTCTGGCGGCCCTGGCATGGCGCCGGAAAGGCAGACGGCGTCATGAGCACGCACATCACCGTCGATCCGATCACCCGCATCGAAGGCCACCTGCGCATCGACGTCGAAGTGGACGGTGGCGTCGTGAAGAAGGCGTGGTCGTCGGGCCAGATGTTCCGCGGCATCGAGAAGATTCTCGAGGGCCGGGATCCGCGTGAGGCGTGGCTGTTCACGCAACGCTTCTGTGGCGTCTGCACGACGGTGCATGCGATCGCGTCGGTCCGGGCGGTCGAGAATGCCCTGCAGCTCGCGATACCGAAGAACGCGCACTACATCCGCAACCTCATCGTCGCCGCCCACGCGATGCACGACCACATCGTCCACTTCTACCAGCTGTCCGCGCTCGACTGGGTGGACGTGGTCTCGGCGCTGAAGGCCGATCCGGCCAAGGCGGCGGCCCTGGCGTCCGGTCTGTCCGAGTGGCCGGGCAACAACGTCAAGCAGTTCCAGGCGGTGAAGGACCGGCTTGCCGGCTTCGTCAACAATGGCCAGCTGGGCATCTTCGCGAACGGCTACTGGGGCCATCCGGCGATGAGGCTGTCGCCCGAGGTGAACCTGCTGGCGGTCAGCCACTACCTGGAGGCGCTCGACTACCAGCGCAAGGTGAACCAGGTGGTCGCCATCCTGGGCGGCAAGACCCCGCACATCCAGAATCTGGCGGTCGGCGGCGTTGCCAATGCCATCAACCTGGACAACCAGGCGACGCTGAACATGGCCCGCCTGTACCAGGTGAAGGAGCTGCTCGACTCGGCACGGCAGTTCATCGAGCAGGTCTACTTCGTCGACGTGTGCGCCATCGGTGCCATGTATGCCGAGTGGCTCACCTACGGCGGTGGCGTGACGAACTACCTGGCCGTGCCGGACCTGCCGACCGACGCGACCGGCCGCAGCTTCGACCTGCCGGGTGGCACGCTGTTCGGCGGCGACCTGTCGACGGTCACACCGATCAGCTCGTTCGACGATCCGTACTTCCAGAAGAACGTCACCGAGTCGATCGCCCACGCCTGGTACGACGGCGACTGGCAGCGGCATCCGTACGAGGAGGAGACGGTACCGAAGTACACAAAGTACGAAGGCGACAGGAAGTACTCCTGGATCAAGGCCCCGCGCTTCGACGGCCGCGTGATGCAGGTCGGTCCACTGGCGCAGGTCCTCGTCGGACTCGCGCAGGGGCACGAACTGACGAAGAAGTGGGCGGTGAAGGCGCTGGACACCGCCGGGCGGGTGGCCGGCACGACCCTCACCCCGGCGGTGCTGCATTCGACGCTCGGGCGCCACGCGGCGCGGATGATCCGCTGCTGCATGCTCGCCGAGCTGGCCGGCAAGCACTGGAGCCTGCTCGCCGAGAACATCGGCCGGGGCGACACCGACATCTTCAACGAGCCGGTGTTCCCGAAGGGCGAGCAGCACGGGTTCGGGTTCCACGAAGCGCCGCGCGGTACGCTGTCGCACTGGGTCGTCATCCAGGACGGCACGATCCGGAACTATCAGGCGGTCGTCCCGTCGACCTGGAACGCCGGCCCACGGGACGGACGCGACCAGCCCGGGCCGTACGAGGCCTCGCTGGTCGGCAACCCGGTCGCCGATCCGGAGTTGCCGCTCGAGGTGCTGCGCACCGTCCACTCGTTCGATCCGTGCATCGCCTGCGCGATCCACACCCTGGACGTGCACGGCACCGAGGTCGCCCGGGTGCGGGCGCTGTAGCCGGGAGGAGCCGACATGGCGCGCACGTTCGTCCTCGGACTGGGCAATGTGCTGATGGGCGACGATGCCTTCGGCCCGGTGGTCGTACATGCGTTCGACGACCGGTACAGCGTCGGACCGGAAGTGGAGATCGTCGACCTCGGGACGCCGGGCCTCGACATGACGCCGTGGATGGCCGATGCCGAGCGGGTGATCGTCGTCGATACCGTGCGGGCCGGCCGACGGCCCGGCACGCCGTGCCGCTATACGAAGGACGACGTGATGCGGCAGCCACCCGGTCCCCGCGTCGGACCGCACGATCCGGGCATGCGCGAGACGCTCGGCACGCTGGAACTGCTCGGCCGGGCGCCGCGTGAGGTCGTCATCGTCGGCATCGAACCGGCCCACACTGAGCTGGGACGACCGCTGAGTCCGCCGGTGGCTGCCGGCGTCCACGGTGCCGTCGCCGCTGTGGTGGCGGCGCTGCAGGCCGGTGGGCTCGAGGTCTGGCGCCGCAGCGTGCCGCTGGAACCGGACCGGCGGTGGCAGCCGCTCGTCGCCCGGTGAGCGACGACGCCGGAATCCCGGCAGCCGACGGGAAAGGCGGCCCTTTTTCCGGGGCTTCCGACTGGCCGTAGAGTTGCCTAGCCTCACCTCGGGTTGCCAGAGTGGGGGTTTTGCCGTCGGTCCAGCCGGAATTTCACGCTGCCACCGGCGTCGCCGACGAACGCCAGGGCTGTCGCGTCCACGTCCGCGGCGTCGTCCAGGGTGTCGGCTTCCGTCCGTGGGTCTACCGGGCGGCGGTCGCCGGCGGCATCACCGGGCGCGTCTGGAACGATTCGTCGGGGGTCTACATCGACGCGTTCGGCGCGTCCGATGCCCTGACCCGCTTCCTTGCCGTACTGCGAACCGATCCACCTGCGGCAGCGCGCATCGCCAGCATCGACAGCGTCGCCATCCCGGCCGACGGTCGGGTCACCGGCTTCAGCATCGTCCATAGCGAACGGTCGACGGAGCGGGTGGTGTCGATTCCGCCGGACCTCGCCACCTGTGACGCCTGTCTGGGCGACATCGCCGATCCGGCCAATCGCCGCCACGGCTACCCGTTCACGAACTGCACGAACTGCGGCCCGCGCTTCACGATCGCCACAGACATTCCGTACGACCGCGCCGCGACGACGATGGCGCCGTTCGCGATGTGTGACGCGTGCCGTCTTGAGTACGAGAACGTGGACGATCGGCGGTTTCACGCGCAGCCGAATGCCTGCCCGGACTGCGGTCCGCAGGTGTTCGTGCAGATCGGCGCCGATCGGCTGGCGGTCGCCGACCCGGTGTCGACGGTTGCCGCCGCGCTACGCAGCGGCCTCATCGCCGCCATCAAGGGACTCGGCGGCGTCCACCTGGCCTGTGACGCGACCAGTGCCGAGGCGGTCGCCAGGCTGCGACAGCGGAAGCACCGCGACGAGAAGCCGTTCGCGGTGATGGTGCGCGACCTGTGCGAGGCCGAGCGGCTGGCCGATCTCGACGCCGCGTCGCGCGGTCTGCTGACCTCGGTCGAGCGGCCGATCGTCCTCGTTCCGAAACGCACCACTCCGGTCGGCAGAGGCGGCGAGCCGCTGGCGCCGAACGTCGCGCCGCGCAACCGGATGGTCGGCCTGTTCCTGCCGTACACGCCGCTGCACCACCTCTTGCTGGCCGCCGCCGGCTGTCCGCTGGTGATGACGTCGGCCAACCTCTCGGACGAGCCGATCGTCTACCGGAACGCCGACGCCATCGCCGGTCTGTCGTCGATCGCCGACCTCCTGCTGCTGCACGACCGCGAGATCGAGACGCGGTGCGATGACTCGGTGGCGGCGGTCATCGACGGGCGGCCGCGGCTGCTGCGCCGGTCGCGCGGCTACGTGCCGCGCGCCCTGTCGCTGCGCACCCCGGTCGCCCGTCCGGTGCTGGCATGCGGCGCGCTGCTCAAGAACACGTTCGCGCTGGCGGCCGGTGCGCAAGCGTGGCTGGGTCCGCACATCGGCGACCTCGAGAACGTCGAGACCTTCGATGCCTACACGGAGTCGGTCACGCGGTTCGAGCGCTTCCTGCAGGTGACCCCGGCGGTTGTCGCCCACGACCTCCACCCGGACTACATGTCGACCCGGTTCGCCCGGCAGCGCGGCGAAGCCGTCACGGTTGGCGTGCAGCACCATCATGCCCACGTCGCCAGCGTCATGGCCGAACACGGAATCGACGGACCGGTCATCGGCGTCGCCTACGACGGCACCGGCTATGGACCTGATGGAACCATGTGGGGGGGCGAGGTGCTGGTGGCCGGCCGTGCGTCGTTCGTCCGCGCCGCGACCTGGCGGCCGATTCCGCTGGCCGGTGGCGACCGTGCGATCCGCGAGCCGTGGCGCATCGCCTACGCGCTGCTGCTCGACGCTTTCGGCGACGTGCCGCCGGATCTGCGCGCGACGCTGGCGGCGGTTCCGGCGCGGGAGGCGGCGGTGGTCGAGACGCTGATCGCCCGGCGGTTCCAGGCGCCGCTCGCGCATGGCGTCGGACGCTACTTCGACGGCTTCGGGGCGCTGTTCCTCGGTCGCCACCGCGCCAGCTACGAGGGGCAGGTCGCGCTCGAATGGCATCAGGCGGCCGACGGCGCGGGCGGCAAGGCTTATCCGTTCGCGATCGACAGGACGCGCGAGGTGACGGAACTCGACCTGCGGCCGATGATGCGGGCCGCCGTCACCGACTACCGGCACGGTACGCCGGTGCCGCTCATCGCCGCGGCGTTTCACACCACCGTGGCGGCGGCGACGGCCCGGCTGGTCCGTGAGGTGGCGGCGCGGTTCGGCCGGCTGCCGGTGGTGGCCAGCGGCGGCTGCTTCCAGAACGCGCGGCTGGCCACCGGCATCCGTGCGGCCCTGGTGCCGGAGTTCGAGGTCTGGATGAACGAGGCGGTACCGGCCGGCGATGGCGGCATCGCCCTCGGACAGGCGGTCGTCGCCGACGCCGTCGCGCAGGCGACCTAGCCGCGGATGGGCCGCCGCGGCGACCCCATGGACCGGGTGAGAGGAAGTGAGGCTCCAATGTGCTTGGGCGTGCCGGGACAGGTGGTCGAAGTCGGCGAACTCGTCGCCGTTGTCGATTTCTGGGGGGTTCGTCGCCAGGTGCGGCTCGATCTGGTCGACGAGCCGGTGCAGGTCGGCGACTACGTGCTCAACCACGTCGGGTTTGCGATCCGCCGCATTCCGCCGGAGGACGTCGCGACGACGCTCGAGCTGTACGAGCAGCTGATCCGCGAGAGCGGCGGCGCCGGTCCCGAGGATCTGATGGCGGCCGACGTCCGGGGTGAGATCGCGGCGAGCGACGCCACCGAGGCGCCGCCGCGTCTCGCCAATCCGGCCGACCCTTCACGCAGGAGCCGGTGACATGAACCCCTCCGGACCGCGGCTCGAGTTCCGCGACCCCGTCCGCGCGCACGGGCTGGTGGCGGCGCTGCAGCAAACCATGGACGGCATCGATCGGACGGTGACCGTGATGCACGTGTGCGGCAGCCACGAGCAGGCGATTGCGCGCTTCGGGCTGCGGGCGTCGCTGCCGGCGAACCTGAACCTGGTGATGGGGCCCGGCTGTCCGGTGTGCATCACCGACATGCCCGAAATCGACGAGGCCTGCGCCCTCGCCCTGCAGGGCGTCCGGATCGCCACCTACGGCGACATGATGCGCGTCCCCGGCACGGCGGGCTCGCTCGCCGACGCCCAGGCGGCCGGCGGCACCGTCGACGTGGTCTACAGCGTCGCCCAGGCGGTGGAGATCGCGCGCGCCAGCGGGGAGGAGGTCGTCTTCTTCGCGACCGGCTTCGAGACGACGGCGGTGGCGACGGCCGCCGTGCTGCTCGCCAACCCGCCGCGCAACTTCTCGGTGCTGTCGGCGCACAAGTACATCCCGCCGGCGATGGAGATCGTGGCCGGCATGCCGGCCACCCGGGTCGAAGGGTTCGTCGCCGCCGGTCACGCGGCGACGATCACTGGCTACGGGATCTTCGAGCCCTTCGCCGCCCGTCACCGCGTCCCGGTCGTCGTCGCCGGATTCGAGCCGCTCGACATTCTCGCCGCGCTGGTGCGTCTGGCGGAACTGGTCCGCGATCGCCAGCCGGTGGTGGTCAACATGTTCCCGCGCTGCGTCACCCGAGACGGCAACCGCAACGCGCTCGCCCAACTCTGGCGCGTCTTCGAGGTCGTCGGCGGGCGGTGGCGCGGCATTGCCGACATCCCCGACGGCAACCTGCGGCTGCGGCCCGAATGGGCGCACCTCGACGCCCGCCGGCGGTTCACGATCGCATCGTCGGCACTGCCGACGCGGACGCCGTCAGCGCTCGCGCAACAGTGCATCTGCGGCACCATCATGGCGGGCATCGCCGCGCCGACCGATTGTCCGCTGTTCGGTCACCAGTGCCTGCCGGACACGCCGGTCGGCGCCTGCATGGTGAGCAGCGAAGGCACCTGCCGCATCTGGCATCAGTACGCCGGCCTGCCCGATTTGCGGCAGTGCCCGACCTGTAGCACGGCCGGGAGGCCATCATGAGTCAGCATCAACCGTTCACGTCCGCCACGGTGTCCGAAGAGCGCGTGCTGCTGAAGCACGGCGCCGGCGGCCGCGCGATGCGCCGGTTGATCGACGAGGTGTTCGTCGGTGCGTTTCGGACGGACCCGCCGATGCCGGCCGGCGTGCTCGGGCTGGCCGCCCTCGACGACGGGGCAGCCGTCCGGATCGGCGACCAGTGGCTGGTGCTGACGACGGACTCGCACGTGGTGCAGCCGCCGTTCTTTCCCGGCGGCGACATCGGCAGGCTCGCCGTCGCGGGCACCGTCAACGATCTCGCGATGATGGGGGCGACCTACGTGCTGGGTCTGACGTGCAGCATGATCATCGAGGACGGCTTCCCGCGACGTGACCTCGAGCGCATCGTCAAGTCGATGGCCGACACCGCCACCGAAGCCGCCGCCCCGATACTCACCGGCGACACCAAGGTCATGGGCCGGGGCGAGATCGATGGCATCGTCATCAACACGTCCGGCGTCGCGCTGACCCGCCGTCTCTGTCCGGCGTCGGGTCTGCGGCCCGGCAACCGCCTCATCGTCACCGGCACGATCGGCGATCACGGCATGGCCGTGATGGCGACACGGCACGGCCTCGGACTCGACCTCGAGCTCGTGTCGGACGTGGCACCGATCAACGGGCTGATCCGCGCCGTGATGCGGCCCAATCCGTCGGCAATCACGGCGATGAAGGACCCGACGCGCGGCGGCGTCGCCAGTTCGCTGCACGAGCTGGCGACGCGCAGCGGTGTCGGCATCGTGATCGAGGAAGCGGCGCTGCCGATTCGCCGCGAGGTGAAGGGGGTGTCCGAGCTGATCGGCATCGACCCGTTGCTGGTCGCGAACGAAGGGAAGGCCGTGATTGGCGTCGACGCCGGGTGCGCCGGCGAACTGCTGGCCCTGCTGCGCGCGCAGCCGCTGGGGCGGAACGCCGCCATCATCGGCACGGTCACCGCCGAGCGTCCAGGCACGGTGATCGTCGATACCGGCTTCGGCCGCCGCCTGCTGGCGGAGCCCGAGGGCGAACTGTTGCCGAGAATCTGCTAGCGACGGTCACGCCGGACGGCCACGACGGGCAGCCACGACCATGCACGAGTAGACGGGCGGCCACGACCATGCACGAGTATTCGATCGTCCAGGCGATGTTCGACCGCATCGAAGAGACCGCCCGCGCGCACCACGCGCGCGGCGTGCGGCGGGTGAGCGTGCGCATCGGGCGGGGCGCCGGCGTCGAGATCGCCCTGCTGCGCACGGCGTACGAGACGTTCCGCGCCGGCACCCTGTGCGAAGCGGCAGCCATCGACATCGAGGAGGTGCCGGTGCGCTGGGGCTGCCCGCACGGCCATGGCGAGCTGCGCATCGGCATGGGGCTGTCGTGTGCGGAATGCGGCAGTCCGGCGCGGCTGATCAGCGGCGACGAAATCATTCTCGACCGGCTCGAACTGGAGGTGGCGTGATGTGCGATACCTGCGGCTGCGGCGATCCCGAACTCGTGTCGGTGCCCGTGCACGAGCGGATTCTCGCGACCAACGAGCGCGTGGCGCGCCACAACCGGGAGCACTTCCAGGACGCCGGCGTGCTCGCCGTCAACCTGATGGGGTCGCCCGGCTCGGGCAAGACGGCGGTGCTCGAGGCCACGGCGCGGGCCGTGGCCGGCCGCGCCCGGATCGGCGTCCTCGTCGGCGATCTGGCGACCGACAACGATGCGCAACGGGCGCGTGCGGCCGGGGTGGTGGCGGAGGCGATCACGACCGGCTCCGCCTGTCATCTGGATGCCGAGATGGTGCACCGCGGGCTGCACCGGCTGCCGTGGCGGGAGCTCGACTATCTGTTCATCGAGAACGTCGGTAACCTGGTGTGCCCGGCGGTCTACGACCTCGGCGAGGACGTCAACGTCGTCGCCCTGTCGGTGACCGAAGGCGAAGACAAGCCGGTGAAGTACCCGACGATGTTCAGGAAGGCCGACCTGGTGCTGCTGACGAAGGTCGATCTGTTGCCGCACCTGCCAGGCGTCCAGGTGGAGCGGATCCAGGAGAACCTGGCGCTCGTGATGCCGGAGCCGCGGCTGCTGCGGGTGTCGGCATCCACCGGCGAGGGCATCGAGGCCTGGCTGTCGTGGCTGCGTGGACGGGCGGCGGCGGGTGCGCTACGCCGGACCGCCGGGACGCCACGGGGCGCCCGGGCGGACGAGGCAAGCGCCGGTCCCGCGGCGGCGCGCGGGTGACGGCCGGCGGCGGGTGACCCGGTGGAACGGCGGCCAGCCGCCCCACCCGGGAGCCCGTTCGATGCGGTGGCGGTCAGGCCTTCGGCGGCACGAACGCCAGGAACCGCTTGGGATTGTCGACCATCATCTTGGTGATGGTGGCGTCCTTGACGCCGGCGTACTTCAGTTTCGGCAGGAAGACCGTCGACACCGTGGAGTAGCCGGCGCCGCCGTTGGCCTTCGTCTCCGGTTCCGAGGCGAAGTCGGAGGCGAGCAGGATCCGGTCCTCGAATCCCGCCTCGATGAGCTTCAGGATCATGCCCACCTTGACCGAATCGCCCGGCCCGAGTCGATGGCCGACGGTGTCGAATCCAAGCCAGCCACCAGCCCGGGCAATCGTCTTGTGGGTGTCGGCGTTGGGGTCGTCGAAGATGTCCGACAGGTGGCCGATGCAGATCTTGTTCATGTCGACGCCGGCCTTGGTGAAGATGTCGAGCTGCTCGATCGCGCAACCCTTGCAGCCGGAATGCGGGGTGTGGGAGTAGAGCGGCAGGTTGGTCCGTTTGACCGCCTGGGCCATCACGCGGAAGACCTTGCGCTCGTCGTTGGTCATCGTCGGCGAACTGCCGATCTCGCCGAAGGCCCCCCAGCGTTGGCGCGCGGCATCGCGCACCAGGCCGTCGACCAGCTGCTCTTCGCTCTGCGTTGCCACCTCGGGTGGATACGTCGTCTGCAGGTAATAGCCGCCACTCGCGATCACGTGCAGCCCGGTGCGTTCGGAGATGAGCTTCAGGTGCTCGTAGTTGGTGCCCATGTCGGCGTGTCCGCCGTCGACGATGAGGCCGATGCCCTGTTGCATCGAGGCCTTCACCTCCTCAATCACCCGTTCCGGACTTTCGATGTAGCTTGGCGGCGGCGGCGTCGCCGGGCGTGGGGCGTTGGCCGGTCGCATCTTCTCGAAGAACACGGCTCCGAACGACAGGTGCTCGTGGAACAGCAGGTGGCCGTTGATGGCGGATGGCGGGACGTCCTTGAGGATCGTGCGGATGATGGCGCCGGCCGGGATGGCTCCAGGCGTCTGGGCCATCAGTGATGCCGTCGACCAGCGTCCGGCGGCGCCGGCGCCGACGGCGCCCGCGAACAGTCCAAGTGCTTCCCGTCGACTGAACTTCCGATCTGCCATCGAGTCCTCCGTTGCTCCAGTGCGTCCGCTCCAAACCGTGTGTCACCGCTCAGGGCAGGCCATGGATTATACGCATCGATCCGAACCCATGGATCCGCGAACCCTGCTGATACCCAACAATGGGTAGGCCCGCCAACTTTACGGCTTGTCGTCTTGACTTCAGGTCATCCATCGCCGAGACTCACGCACCGTCGTTATAGGCGCGCACCGGTGTGCGCGTGTGCGGATTTTTGGGGGGACTTAGATGGTGAAACGCGTCGGATGCGTGATGATGGCGGCAGCACTGCTGGCCATCTCGTTCACGGGCACTGCGTGGGCGCAGGCAGCGGGCTCGATTGTCGGTGTGGCGCGAGATGCGTCGGGGGGCGTCCTCCCTGGCGTCACGGTTGAAGTGGCGAGCCCCGCCCTCATCGAGAAAGTACGCACCGCCGTCACCGACGGCGAGGGGCAGTATCGCGTCGTCGACCTTCGTCCGGGCGTCTACAGCGTGACGTTCTCGCTCGAAGGGTTCAGCACCTTCAAGCGCGACGGTATCGAGCTGTCGGCCGGCTTCGCTGCCACCATCAACGGCGACCTGAAGGTCGGCTCGCTGGAAGAGACCATCACCGTCTCCGGCCAGTCGCCGATTGTCGACGTGCAGAACGTCACGCAGCAGCGCGTGATCCAGATGGAAACAATTCAGGCGCTGCCGAACACCGGCACCAACTTCGCGCAGCTCACGCCGGGCGCGTCGCGCAACACCGACGTCGGCGGCAGCAGCGGCGGTGACACCGGCTCGACCTTCGCCATCCACGGCGGCCGCGGCCAGGACACCCGGCGTCTCATCGACGGCATGCGCTGGAATTCGATGGAGGTCGGCAACTCCGGCACCGGGTTCTACTTCGATCCAACGGGCGCCGAAGAGGTCTCCATCCAGCTCGGCGGCAATTCCGCGGAGTTCGAACTGGGCGGCGTGCAGGTGAATCTCGTACCGAAGGCCGGTGGCAACAGCTACAAGGGCTACATGTTCGGCACGTTCACCAACGAAAACTTCAACTCCACCTCCGTGCCCGACGAGCTCAGAGCGCGCGGCCTGCCGACGATTGGCGCCGTGGACTATGTCTACGACCTGAGCGGTTCGCTCGGCGGTCCGATCAAGGAGAACAAGCTGTGGTTCTTCAGCGCCCACCGCTGGTGGGGCAACTCGCAGTTCGTGCCCGGCCTCTACTACAACCGTGACACCTCGGCGTGGACCTACGCACCCGATGTGAGCCGGCCGGCGGTCAACGACAACTCCAACCGCCACAACAACGCCCGTTTCACATGGCAGGCGGCCGAGAAGCACCGCCTCAACATCTCCTGGGATCAGGAAGAGAACGCCCTCAAGCACGTCGGGCTGAGCGGCAACTTCTCGCCGGAAGGCGTGCACCGCTGGAACTTCGGGCCGCCGAACTACCTGCTCCAGGCGACCTGGTCGTACCCGATGACCAACAAGCTGTTGTTCGAGGCCGGCAACACGTCGCTGATCTTCGACTACCCGACCGTGCCGACCGAGGATCTGCCGTTCGGCACCAACCAGATTTCGGTGCTCGAACTGGCCGGCTACACGGTCGACGGCGTGACGATTCCCGGCGGCTTCCGGTATCGATCGGCGGCCGGCGGCTGGCGCTACGGTCACAAGATCTCGAAGCAGTCGAACCAGAAGTTCTCGATGTCCTACGTGACCGGCACGCACAACCTCAAGGTCGGCATGCAGGTGATGGAAGGCTGGCGGCACTTCTACCAGGAGCCGAACGGCAGCATGGACTACACGTTCTCGGGTGGGAGTCCGCTGGCGCTGACGCAGTACGCGACGCCCCTGCTCGATGACGAGCGGCTCAAGGCGAGTCTCGGCATCTACGCGCAGGATCAGTGGACCCTGAAACGCCTGACCCTCAACCTGGGGCTGCGGTTCGACTACCTGAACGCCGGCGTGCCCGAGACCGATCTGCCCGAAGGGGTCTTCGTCCCGGCCCGGCGCTTCGACGCGGTCAGCTGCCTGCCGTGCTGGTCGGACATCAACCCGCGCATCGGCGCGGCCTACGACCTGTTCGGCAATGGCAAGACGGCGGTGAAGGTCAACATCGGCCGGTATGTCGGCGGCGAAGCGGTGGACATCGCCAGCGCCAACCACCCGGTGAATTCGTCGGTCAACGCGACGACGCGCACCTGGGGCGATGCCAATCGCAACTACGTGCCCGACTGCGACCTGCGCAATCCGCAGTCCAACGGCGAGTGCGGCACGATCGACAACCAGAACTTCGGCCGCAACAATCCGAATGCCTATCGCTACGATGCCGACATCCTGACGGGCTTCGGGAAGCGCAACTTCACCTGGCAGGGTCAGGCCATGGTGCAGCATCAGCTGATGGAGAACGTCGGCCTGACGGTCGGCTACTTCAAGACGTGGTACGGCAACTTCCGCGTGACCTCGAACGATGCGCTGACGCCGTCCGACTTCGACAGCTACTGCATCACCTCCCCGACCGACTCGCGCTTCACCGAGAACAGCGGCAGCCAGATCTGCGGCCTCTTCGACGTCAAGCCGGCCAAGTTCGGCCAGAGCCAGCAGGTGGTCCGTCTGGCACAGGATTTCGGTGACTACACCGAGGTCTATCACGGCTTCGACGTCATCGTGAACGCCCGGCTGCAGAAGCTGTTCCTCACCGGCGGCATGAACACCGGCCGGACGGAACTCGACTACTGCGACGTGGTCGAGGGCAATCCCCAGGTCGTGCCGGTGGTGGCCACCACCGCGACCGCCGGCGTCGCGTCGTTCACGCAGCCGCGCAACTCGACGTTCTGCAACCTGGTCACACCGTGGAACGCCCAGACCCAGGTGAAGCTCGCGGCCGTCTATACCCTGCCGTACGACATCCAGGCGAGTGCCTCCTACCAGCACTTTCCCGGTGTCACGCAGGCTGCGAACATCGTCGCGAACAATGCGTTGATTGGGCCGTCGCTCGGACGCAATCTGTCGGCCGGGGCGAACGCGACCGTGGTGGTGGACGTCCTGCCGCAGCATCGCCAGTGGGAAGACGCGTCGCACCAGACGGACTTCCGCTTCATCAAGGCGCTGCGGTTCGGCGGAACCCGCAAGGTGCAGGGGATTTTCGACATCTTCAACGCCTTCAACTCCCGTCCGGTCCTCGGCGTGAACACCCGCTACGCCGGTGCCAACGGCGGCGCCTGGCTGCGTCCGACGAGCACGCTGGTCGGCCGTCTGCTCAAGTTTGGCGTCCAGTTCGATTTCTAGACGCTGACAACACGTCCGCGATCGTGCCGACCGCTGTCGGCACGGCCGCGGACACCGCCTCCGACAGACCGGGGCCGACGCCGAAGTCGTCGGCTCCGATACTCACCAGAAACGCCGGCGGACAGCGGTCGTACAGCGCCTGGCACAACCCCATCAGGGCCTCTGGCGTCAGCGCATGACCGAGCGACTGGGCTCGGGACGGCCACACCCGCCGCGACCGCAGTTCACCTGGCGTCCGACCCACCTCGGCATCCACGAACACGACCACGCCGGCGCGGGCGACGGCGTCGGCGATTTCCGGCACCAACTGCGGCACGGAGAGCACCTGCGCGTCGGGCAGGCGGGTCGGCAGGCACGCCGCGACGGCCGCGCCGGCGCCATCGTCCCGCCGCAGGGGATTGCCGAACCCGATCACCAGGTCCTTGTGTCGTGTCATCGGCTCATCATCCCGACGTCCGGGCGAGCGTCTGCAGCACCGTGCCGTGCGCGTCGACCAATTGCAGGTACAGCGGCATCGTCCCGGCTGCGTGGGTCGAGCAGCTGAGGCACGGGTCGAACGCCCGGATCCCTGCTTCGACGCGGTTGAGGAGGCCTTCCGTGAGCGTCTGGTTCGACACGTATTGCCTGGCGATCTGCGTGATGGCCCGGTTCATCGCCAGGTTGTTCTGTCCGGTCGCGATGATCAGATCGACGTGTGTCAGGACGCCGTCGGCGTCGACCGTGTAGTCGTGGAACAGCGTGCCGCGCGGCGCTTCCGAGACGCCGACGCCGTGCGCCTGGTTGCGGCTGGCGCGGGACAGCACGTCGCCGGCGAGCGCCTGCTCGTCCGCGAGCAGTTCCTCCATCCGTTCGAGGCCGTAGAGGATTTCGATGAGTCGGGCATAGTGATAGTGGAACGAGCTGAGGACGGCGCCGCGACCCAGCTGGCGGAACTCCGTGAGCTCGGCGTCGGCCAGCGGCGTGCCGCAGCGCTCGGCGACGTTCAGGCGGGCCAGTGGACCAACGCGATACATCCCGTCCACCGGGCCGAGGGGCGCGTAGTAGGGCGATTTCAGATAGCTCCACGGATGGACCGACTCGGCCAGCAGTGCCTTGCACGCCGCCCCCTCGAGCTGGTCGGCGACGCGGCGTCCCTCCGAATCCACGATCCGCAGCCGGCCGCCGTAGTGTTCGATCGTCCCGTCCCCGGTCACCATGCCGAGAAAGAGCGACGGGAAGCTGCCGAACGTCCGGGCTTCGGCGGCGCGCTGGTCGAGCGTTCGCTTGAAGCCGCGCAGCGTCTCGAGCGCCAGGTCGCGGACGGCAGGCAGCGCGGCGAGGATCCGGTCACGGGTCTCGCTGGTGAGCGCCGTCATGACGCCGCCGGCCACCGCCCACGACGGGTGGATCCGCTTGCCGGCAATCCATTCGATGACCTGCTGGCCGAACTGCCGGAGACGGATCCCGTGTCGGGCCAGCTCCGGATGTGCGGCAGCAACGCCGAGCAGATGACGCTGCGCCGGGTCGCTGTCGTAGCCGAGCACGAGGTCCGGCGACGACAGGTAGAAGTAGCTGAGGGCATGCGACTGGACGATCTGGGCGAGATTGACGATGCGGCGCAGCCGCATCGCCGTCTCCGGCACCCGTACCGCCAGGATGCGGTCGCCAGCATCGGCCGACGCGATCATGTGGCTGACCGGACAGATGCCGCAGATGCGCGACGTGAGCGCCGGCATCTCCTGGAAGTGGCGTCCCTCGCAGAACGTCTCGAAGCCGCGGAATTCGGTCACGTGAAAGCGCGCCTCGTCGACGGCACCGCTGGCATCCAGATGGATGGTGATGCGGGCGTGCCCTTCGACGCGGGTGACCGGCTCGATGACGATGGTGCGGGACATGGTGGTCATCCGAGTCTCGAGCGATTGTGCAGCCCGTCGACCTTGCCGGCGATCAGGTCCGACAGGACGTCGACGATGACGTCGGCCGGGGGCGGACAGCCGGGCAGATAGACGTCGACGCGGACGCAGCTGCGGATCGTCCGCACCTTGTCGAGCAGCGCCGGCACGTCGGCGGTGCCACCCGGGCGGGGCGGCCGGCCAGGTGACCCGGCCTCGTCGTCGCCATAGGCGCGGCGCAGGACGACGCCGGCGGTGTTGAGCGGATTGCGCAGGGCGGTGACGTTGCCGGTGACCGCGCAGTCGCCGAACGCCACGAGGATGTCGGTGCGTTCGCGGATCGTCGCGATCTGGCGCAGGTGGTCCTGGTTGGCCACCGCGCCCTCGACGAGCGTGATGTCGACGTGCTCGGGAAACGTCTTGACGTCCATCAACGGGCTGTAGACGAGATCCATCCTGGCGGCGAGGTCGAGCAGCCGGTCGTCCATGTCGAGGAACGACATGTGACATCCCGAACAGCCGCCGAGCCACACGGTCGCGACACGCGGACGCCCGCTCACCGTATCCACAATTTCTGCTCCCGTGCGGTCTTCAGGTAGGTCAGGAAGTCCGGATCCCGGACGGTCGTCGTCGCGCCCTTCTCGAACAGGGCCCCGGTCGGGCAGACGCGCACGCACTTGCCGCAGCCGGTGCATGACGGCGATTCGCCCCACGGCTGGTTCAGGTCGCTGACGATCATGGCGCGCCGGCCGCGCGCCATCACGTCCCAGGTGTGGGCGCCTTCGATCTCGTCGCAGACCCGTACGCACCGCGTGCACAGCACGCAGCGGTTGGGATCCATGATGAACCGCGGGTGCGAGGCGTCGAGGGCGAGCTGCGGATCCTGCGGTTCGTAGCGCACGTGATGCAGGTTCATCGCGACGGCGAGGTCCTGCAGCTCGCAGTTGCGGTTGGCGACACACACCGAGCAGACGTGGTTGCGTTCGGCGAGCAGCAGCTCGACGATCTGCCGGCGATAGGCGGTCACCCGATCGGAGTGGGTCGTCACCTCGATCCCCTCCGCTGCCGGCGTCACACACGCCGCGTGCAGCTTCGGCGAGCCGGCGATTTCGACGAGACAGAGGCGGCAGCCGGCGTGCTCGGACAGGCCGTCGAAGTGGCACAGCGTCGGGATGTCGATGCCATGCTCGCGGGCGACGTCGAGGATGGTCTGCTCTTCGGTCGCCGACACCGGCTGGCCGTTGATGGTGAGCGTCCGGACACTCATGACGCCCGCTCCGGCGCCCGCGGCATGCGGCACACCCCGGCCGGGCAGCGATGCTCGAGGATGTGGGCCATGTACTCGTCGCGGAAGTGGCGCAGCGTGCTGACCACCGGGTTCGCCGCCGTCTGGCCGAGACCGCACAGGCTGGTGCGCGTCACCATGTCGGCCAGCTGCTCGAGCAGCGTGAGGTCGCGCTCCGCGGCCACCCCGGTGGTCATCCGCATCAGCAGCGTGTGCATCTGCACGGTTCCGGCGCGGCACGGGATGCACTTGCCGCACGATTCGTCGCGGCAGAACTCCATGAAGAAGCGGGCGACGTCGACCATGCACGATCGGTCGTCCATCACGATGAGCCCGCCGGAACCCATGATCGATCCGATGCCGGCGAGCGCCTCGTAGTCGACCGGCAGATCGAGGTGGGACGCCGGGATGCAGCCGCCCGACGGCCCTCCGGTCTGGGCCGCCTTGAACGACCGCCCGTCCGGGATGCCACCGCCGATGTCGAAGATGATCTGCCGCAGGCTCGTTCCCATCGGCACCTCGATGAGGCCGGTGTTCACGATGGCGCCGGCGAGCGCAAAGACCTTGGTCCCCTTGCTGCGCTCGGTGCCGAGCCGCGCGTAGGCGGCGCCGCCGCTCCGGATGATCGGCGGGATGTTGGCGTAGGTCTCGACGTTGTTGATGAGTGTCGGCCGGCCCCACAGACCGAATGACGCGGGGTACGGCGGCCGCGGCCGGGGGGCGCCGCGCTTGCCTTCGATCGACGCGATGAGGGCGGTCTCTTCGCCGCATACGAAGGCGCCGGCGCCGATCCGGACGTCGATCCGGAAGCTGAACGGCGTGTCGAGGATGCGCTGGCCGAGCAGGTCCATGCGCTCCGCCTGGCGAATCGCCACCCGGAGGCGGCTGACGGCGAGCGGATACTCGCCGCGGACGTAGATGTAGCCCTGCTCGGCGCCGACGGCGAAACCGGCGATCGCCATGCCCTCGATCACACGATGCGGATCGCCCTCGAGGACGCTGCGGTCCATGAAGGCGCCCGGGTCGCCTTCGTCGGCGTTGCAGACGACGAACTTGCCGGCGCCGCGGGCCTTCGCCACGGTGCTCCATTTCAGGCCGGTGGGGTAGCCGGCGCCGCCCCGCCCCCGCAGTCCGCTGGCCACCACCTCCCGGATGACGTCGTCCGGCTTCATCTCGGTCATCGCCTGCTGCAGGGCGGCGTAGCCGCCGGCCGCCACGTAGTCCTCGATCCGCTCGCAGTCGATCCGTCCGGCGTTCTCGAGCACCACCGGATGCTGGTGCGCGAAGAATGGATGCATCGCCGGCAGCTGCCGCTCGTCGGGCAGCCGGCCGTCGGGCAGCTGGCGGACCACGGCCGCCGCCAGATCCGGGGTCGCGTGCGCGTACGTCACGTCCGGAGCGCCGGCGCGGAAGACACGCAGCAGCGGTCCGGCGTGGCACAAGCCGAGACAGCCCGTGCCGATGATGCGCAGGCCGGGCGAGTCCGCTCCGTCCGCCGCCGTGCGTTCCAGCGCATCGCGCACCGCACCGGCGCCCGACGACAGGCAGCCGGCCGCCGTACAGACGGCGAGTCGACAGGGCGCGGCAGCGAATGCTGCCCGTTCGCGAGCCCGCACGGTGTCGAGATCGTCACTGGTCATGGGGCATCCACGGGGCGATCCGGGCGACCGCCGCGGCCGGTGTCATCCGCCCGGCGATGTCGCCGTCGAAGACGGCCGCCGGCGCGAGGCCGCACGCGCCGATGCAGCGTGCCGTGGCCAGTGACAGCTGGCCGTCGGGCGTCGTCCCGTGCGGCGGCACGTGATAGGCCTGCTGCACGGCTGCGAGAATCCGGTCGGCACCCTTGACGTAGCAGGCGGTGCCCAGGCACACCACGCAGCTGTGGGCGCCCTTCGGTTTCAGCGAGAAGAAGTTGTAGAACGTCGCGACCCCGTAGACGCGGCTCGGCGGCACGCGCAGTGCGCGGCCGACGTAGGTCAGCGTCTCGCGGTCGAGGTAGCCGAACAGTTCCTGCGCGGTGTGCAGCACCTCGAGGAGCGCATCAGGCTGGCGGCGATGTCGCTTGATGGTGGCGTCGAGGATCTTGAAACGGTTGTCCGCGGGGCGACCGGCGGTCGTCGGGCCGGCTGTCGGTGCCAGCGTCGTCGTCGGTTCCCTGTGGGCGTCTGGAGCGGTCATCGTTCACGCTGTGCCTGTGAGCCGCGCGGCTGCGCACCCGCCGCCCTTGGTGCGATTGGTGTGCCGGACCGGAACAGCGGGAATGGCGCGGCTTCTCAGGCCTGCCGCACCGCGGCTGCCGGGATGTCGGCGTCAGGGCCGCTCAAGCCGCCGAAGAATCCACTTGCGTACTGGCGAACATATGGCGAAAATCATCGCTGTTCGCCCGCGGCACGCGGCACACCTTCAGGAGGTTTCATGGCACTCGCACAACAGGCCCTGGCCGAGCTCGACTCGGTGCGGGACTTCTTCAACCGTTCGACCCGCAACCTGCAGGAGGCGCAATCGGGTTACACTCCGGCGCCCGGCATGATGACCGCCGCCCAGCAGGTCGCCCACGCGGCGCAGACCATCGACTGGTTCGTCGACGGGGCGTTCAACCCAAAAGGCTTTTCCGAGGACTTCGAGGCGCACATGAAAGCGGTGTCGGCCTTCACCTCCATCGCGGCGGCGCGCCGCTGGTTCGAGAAGGCGATTGCCGCGGCGAAGACCACCTTCGGTGCGAAGAGCGACGCGGAACTGCTGACCCCGTTGCCGCCCGGTCCGATCATGGGCGGCGCGCCGCGCATTGCCGTGATCAGTGCGCTGGTCGATCACACGGCCCACCATCGGGGCGCCCTCACCGTCTACGCGCGGTTGAACGGCGTCGTCCCACCGATGCCGTACATGGACATGTAACTGGCGCTTCTGGCTGAGCGGGGCGGCGGAGTAAAGTAGTCGTTCGCATGGCGGCCGTCGCGCTCAGCTTCATCATCCCGCTCTACTACAGCGCCGACACCATCGGCGCCGTGGTCCATGAGATCGAGTCGTTCGCGATTCCTGGCGGCCACGAGATCGTGCTCGTCAACGACGGCAGCCTGGATCGCACCAGCGACGTGTGCCGCGAACTGGTGCGCACGGCCCGCGTGCCAATCACGCTCATCGAGCACGCGCGGAACTTCGGCGAACACAACGCCGTAATCACCGGCTGGCGGCACGCCCGCGGGGCGCACCTGGTCAACCTCGACGACGACGGGCAGAATCCGCCGGCGGAGGCGGTTCGTTTGTGGGAGGAGGCGGTGCGCACCGGTCTGGACGTGGTGTTCGGGCACTACATCGTCAAGCAGCACTCGGCCTTCCGGAACCTCGGGAGCTGGTTCACGAACCGCATGACCGATTGGGCGCTCGACAAACCGCCGGGCTTCTACCTGTCCAGTTTCCGGTGTGTCACCGCCTTCGTCGCACAGCAGGTGACGTCGTACGCCGGGCCGTTCCCGTACATCGACGGTCTGCTGCTGCAGGTCACGCAGCGCATCGGCTCCATCGACGTGCGGCACGACATCCGGCGCGCCGGGCAAAGCACCTACACCTTTCGGCGGCTGCTGCGCCTGTGGCTCAGCGCCTGGATCAACTTCTCGGTGCTGCCGTTGCGCGTCGCCACCGTACTCGGATTGGTGCTCGCCGGCCTCGGCGTCGTGGCGCTGGTGGTCGTCGCCTACCTGTGGGCGAGGGGAGTCGGGCCGACGTATGGTTTCGGCTGGATCATGGCGGCGCTGCTCGTCTTCTCCGGCACGCAGCTGGTGCTGCTCGGCCTGATCGGCGAGTACATCGGGCGCATGTTCCTCGCCGTCAATCAGCGGCCGCAGTCGATCGTGCGTGACGTGATCACGAACGTGCCGATGCCGGTTGTCCGGGCCTAGTCGGCCTGGCTGATGCGGCCGGCCAGTGCGGCGAAGCGGGCGAGCAGATCGGCCGCCGGGGTGGTCTGGCCCCAGAGTGCCTGCGCCAGCTGCGCGCCGAGCGCCGCCTGCACCGGCGACAGCGTCGCCGGATCGGTGGCACGGAGGTCGGACGTGACGATCGACCCGACGTCGCGGCCGCGATCCTCGACCAGGCGGACGCGTTCCAGGTGATCGGCCTCGACCATGAAGGGCGAGTGTGTCGTGTAGAGCACCTGGGTGCCGTTCACTGCGAGCCGCTCGTTGATGAACCGCAGGAAATCCTGCTGCGCGCGGGCGTGCAGTCCGAGCGCCGGCTCGTCGAGCAGGATGATCACCGGTGCCTGCGTCCCGTCGTACTGGGCGAACGCGGCCAGGAACGAGAAGAACCAGCGGAAACCGCTGGACCGCTGGTCGAACGGCAGCGACACGAAGTGGCGGGCGTCCCACAGCCGGATCTGGAGTTCGTCGCTGTCGCCTTCGGCCGTCGTCCGATGGTGCCCTGCATCACCCGGCGCCAGATCGATGAGCACGCGGAGACCGGTGTTCTGGCTCCAGTACTTCAGGGTCTCTTCGGTCAGGGCGTTGGCCACCCCCTCCATCTCGCGGCGGCGGCGTTCGTAGCCGGCGTGCAGCAGATAGCTGTCGTCGGCCCCGGCCATGCGCAGCAGTGAGAGCGCTGTCAGTTCCTCGTCCGACAACGTCTCGGGCGGCGCCGTCAACAAGGTGCGCAGCGGCAGCCGACCGCTCAGCGTCGCATAGTCGTCGAAGAAGAAGAACGTCGGCAGCCGTTTGCCGAGCAGGTCGCGGATCGCCTGGCGGACCGAAGTCGAGTCTCCCAGCGTCGCCGCGAGCTGCGCATCGAGCAGCGCCGCGGCCTGCAGGAGCTCGGCGTCGCCGTCCGACCGACATTCGCCGACCAGTTCGCGCAGTTGCGCGATCGTCGTCGCTGTCCCTGCGAGGTCGGCGACCATCGGCGGGAGCGAGCGGTGGTGGACGATGTCTGCGACGACCGCCGCTTCATCGGTTTCGAACGTGTAGAAGGTGGCGCCGCCATAGTTCCGGGTCAGGACGACCGTTGGCGACCTCATCGCGTTCGGTCCGAAGCGCTCGGCAAGCTGCGCCAGGTCGCCGGCCTCCAGCTCGAAGGTCGCGGTCACCGGCGTCGTCTCCTCGAGCGGGCGCCCCCGCATCCGGTCCTTCCGCTCGCGCCAGGCCGGATAGTGCTCCAGCACATCGAAGCGGGCGTTCGGACGCGCCGGGTTCAGCCGGTACAGCGCGTGAAGAAACGTCGACTTGCCGGACTCGTTGCGGCCGACCAGGCAGGTGACGTCAGGCTGTACGGCCACGGCAGTGGAGTCGACGATGTTGCGAAACAGCTGGACCTGGACGTGGGTCAGTCTCAATGGGTTCTCCGAAGCGCGCGTCTGGCCGGGGATTGTACCGCAGCCATGCGCACGCGCCGCCGAACGGAGCGAACCTGTGCCGGTCTGCGCAGGACGGCGGGTCGTTCTTAAGCTGGCCCGCCGCCGGCCGATATCTGGTGCGATGTCCACCCATGCCAGCGTTGGTCTCAGCTCGCTCGACGACTCCAGCGCCGCAGGCCGGGAAGCCGCGGCGGCGGCGGTTGCCGCCCTGCCCGGGCGCCGCGCCGACTTCGCGCTGGTCTTTGCCACCGCGGATCACGCGCATCCGGCGCTGCTGCACGCCATCGCGGCGGCCATGCCGGGGACGGAGGTCCTGGGGTGTTCCGGTGAGGGCGTGATTGCCCACGACGAATCGTTCGAAGCGTCGGCGGCGGTGGCGGTCATGGCGATCGCGTCGACGGCCATCCGGTTCGACACTTTCATCGTCGAGGAATACGGCGACGCTCCCGCGGCCGCCGGCCGGCGCCTCGGCCAGATGATCAAGGCGGCGCAGCGCGACCCCAAATGCGTCTGCCTGCTGTCGGACGGCCTGGTCGGCAACTGCACCGACTTTCTCGCCGCGCTCCATCAGGAGATTGGTGGCGTGCCGATTGTCGGCGGCACCGCGGCCGACGCGATGACGTT
The DNA here is from genome assembly GCA_902825985.1 of uncultured Acidobacteriota bacterium. Taxonomy (GTDB): domain Bacteria; phylum Acidobacteriota; class Vicinamibacteria; order Vicinamibacterales; family CAVVIG01; genus VFZL01. The sequence continues at coordinate 154,923 of CADEDC010000001.1, forward strand.
CGAGCGGACCTTCCAGTACGCCGGCACGAAGGTGCTATCGGGCGGCGTCGTGGCGTTCGCGATGTCGGGCGACGTGGACGTCGAAATCGCCGTCAGCCACGGGTGTGCGCCGATCGGTCTCGAGCGCACGGTGACCCGTGCCGCCGACGGCTGGATCCGCGAGATCGACGGCATTCCGGCCTGGCAGGTCTTCAAGCAGTATCTCGCAGACGATGCCGAAGACCTCAATGTCGATGGCATCACGCATCTGTGCATCGGCGAGCCGATCGACGGCGACTCGCACGGCTACGACCCCTACGTGATCCGCACGCCGCTGCAGCTGGATCAACCGTCCGGCGCCCTGTTCTTTCCCGGCGGCGGTCTGACCGAGGGCAATCGCATCCAGTTGACGCGCCGTGACCCCGAAAAGATTCGGAAGAGTGCGCAGGCATGCGCGGCGCGGTTGCTGGACAGTCATGACGGCCGGGCCCCGGCGTTCGTGCTGCAGTTCGACTGCGCCGGTCGCGGGCGCATCCTGTTCGGCGCGTGCGCCGCCGCGGAAATCGTCGTACCGCTGCGCCAGACGCTCGGGCCGCAGACACCGTGGCTCGGTTTCCACACCTACGGCGAGATCGCCCCGATCGCCGGCCGTCCGTACTACCACAACTACACCGTCGCACTCTGTGCCGTGTACGATCGGGCGGCCTAGTCTCCGCGCACGTCATGCCCGAACTCGAGGAGCTGCGGCGGCAGAATCAGGCGCTCGACGAGCAGATCAGGACGCTCGTCCGCACCGAGCAGCGCCTGCACAGGTCGCAGAACGAAGTCGACCGCCAGATCGCGCGCATCGAACTGCTCAGCCGATTCGCGCTGCGATGGACGGGTCAATCGACCTCGCGCGAGATCCTCGCCGGCGCCGTGGAGCTGTTCAACCGGCTGTTCAGCGTCACCTCGACGCAGATCGTCGTGCTCGACGCCGGTGCCGTGTCAGCCGAACATCCGGCCACCGCGCCACTCATCTGGCCGCCACCGGCCGACGTCCCCGCCCTGGCGCTTGACGACGTGCTGTCGCCCCTGGTGTTGACGCGCGTCGATCTGGGCGGCCGCTGGCCGTGGCTGGCCGATCTCGTTCCACCGCCGGACGGTGTCGCTCACGCCGACACCCGTCTCGTCCTCATGCCGCTCCGCGATCGGGAGGGTCCGCCGATGGGCGTGCTGCTCGCTGTCGGGCAGGCGTCCACGCGATCGTCGCATCTCAAGGAAGCGCCCAAAGCGACCAGCCTGCCGTTCCTGCAGTTGATGAGCAGCCACGTCGAGCAGATGCTGCGAACGACCCGGCTGCTGCGCGACCTGGCGCGGACGCAGCAGCACCTGCTGGCAGCGCGCGATGAGCTCGAAGATCGCGTCGACGCGCGGACGCGCGAACTGCAGGCCGAGGTGACGGAGCGGCGGCGCGCCGAGGAGGCGCTGATTCTCGCCCGCGATGCCGCTGAAGCGGCCAGCCATGCGAAGAGCGCGTTTCTCGCGCACATGAGTCACGAACTGCGGACGCCGCTCAACGCCATCATCGGCTACAGCGAGATGTTGCAGGAGGATGCCATCGCCGAAGGCAATCACGAGGCGGCGCGCGACCAGGGGATGGTCGTCTCGTCGGGCAAGCATCTGCTCGGCATGGTGAACGACGTCCTCGATCTGTCGAAAATCGAGGCGGGACGGCTGCACCTGGATATCGAGTCGTTCGAGGTGGGACCGTTCCTGCACACCGTCGTCCACACGGCGCGGCCGCTCGTCGAGCGGAAGGGCAACCGGCTGGAGGTGTCGAGTCCGGACGAGGCCGGGTGCATGACGAGCGACTCGATGCGCCTGAAGCAGGTGCTGCTAAACCTGCTGAGCAACGCCGCCAAGTTCACGGAGCACGGGGTCGTGCGCGTCGACGTCTCGAAGGTGGACGGCGGCGAGCGCCCGATGACCCGGTTCCGGGTCATCGACACCGGGATCGGCATGACCGAGGAGCAGGTGAGCCGCCTGTTCAACGAGTTCATGCAGGCCGACTCGTCGACGACGAAGCGGTTCGGCGGCACCGGACTGGGGTTGGCCATCAGCCGCCGCCTCTGCCGCCTGATGGGCGGCGACGTCACGGTCGAAAGCCGCTGCGGGGAAGGCACCACCTTCACCGTGATCGTGCCGACGGAGGCGGGGGAGCCGTCCGCCGATCTCCTCGAAGCGGCCGCCGACGTGCCATCTCCGGTGTCGGACGGCGCGCTGGCCAGCCGCCCCTGAGTCGCGTTCCTGTCAGCGGCCTCCTGCCGCGTCGCCCGCCCCACCACGCCGCCCCACCACGCCGCCCCACCACGCCGCCCCACCACGCCGCCGCACCACGGCGCCGCGCCACCGCCGCCCGGCCACCGCCCCGCACACGACCGTCAGGACGCGCCGGTCGGTGACAGAATGGCCGGGGGGACATTTCCTGGATGAGCGAGAACACACGATCCGTCGAGCGCTACATGGAGGCCTTCGCGGCGAGCGACCACGAGACCGTGCTCTCGTGCCTCACCGACGACGTCCGGTGGGAGGTGCCCGGGACGTTCGAATTGACGGGCAAGGCGTCGTTCCAGGCGGAGATGTCCAACCCCGGGTTCGTGGGGCAGCCGGCGATCACGGTGACGCGCCTCATCGAGGATGGCGACGTGGTGGTTGGCGAGGGCACGGTCGTCACCCAACGGCAGGACGGCGAGGCGCTCCACCTCCGGTTCTGCGATGTCTTCGAGATGCGGGATGGGAAGATCGCCCGCCTGACCAGCTATCTGATGGAGGCTGGACAGCCCGAGGGCTGGACGATCGGATGAACGGACCGGTGAATCTGCACGATGCACCGCAATGGAGGTAACGATCGTCAGAGAAGGGGTAAAATCAACCACTCATTACCTCTTTGAGCCATCGCGATGCCTTCTCTCCATCCGGCCTACCTCCGCGGTGTGACGTTCGGCGCCTCCGAACTGAGTGCCATCCATCGTCTCGGAGAATCGCGTGGACGTCAGGACCTGTTCGTCCGGCAGTTTCCTGAGCAGCTCGACACTCTCCGCACCCACGCCATCATCGAGTCCGCCGAGTCCTCGAACCGGATCGAGGGCGTGGTCGCGGCGCCGGGGCGGGTCGCAGATCTGGTGATTCGCGGAACCGAGCCGCGGACGCGGTCGGAGCAGGAGATTGCCGGCTACCGCGACGCCTTGCATCTCATTCACGAGTCGCACGCCGACATGCGGCTTGCGGAGAATGTCGTCCTTCAACTTCATCACCTGCTCTATCGCTATCAGCCGGGCGCCGGCGGACGCTGGAAGGGCACGGACAACCAGATCGTCGAACGTGACGCTGACGGCACGGTCGTGCGCGTCCGGTTCACGCCGACGCCGGCGGTCGCCACGCCGCAGGCGATGTCGGACCTTGTCGCCAACTATCACGCCGCGGTCGGGGAATCGCTGGCCGAACCGTTGGTCGTCCTTCCGCTCGCGGTCCTCGACTTCCTGTGCATCCACCCGTTCACGGATGGAAACGGTCGTGTCGGGCGGATGCTGTCGTTGTTGCTGCTCTACCACTTCGATTACCAGGTCGGGCGCTATGTCAGCCTCGAGCGCATCATCGAGGAATCGCGCGACACCTACTACGAGGCGCTCGCGCGCAGCTCGCACGCCTGGCACGCGCACACGCACGATCCACACCCGTGGCTCGACTACTTTTGGGGCGTGCTGATTCGCGCCTACGACGAGTTCGAGGCGCGGGTCGAAACGCTGAAAGGCTCGAAGGGCGATCAGGTGCGCGCCGCGGTGGCCCGGCGCATCGGCGCCTTCGGCATCGCCGATCTTGAACAGGACTGCCCTGGCGTCAGCCGGGACATGGTCCGTCACGTTCTTCGACAGATGCGAGCCGAAGGCCTCGTCCAGGTCGAAGGGCGCGGCCCCGGCGCGAAGTGGCGGGCCGTCTCGACATAGAGCCGACGTTCCCCGGCAGGGAGCACGGTGTCGGCGGCATCATGGCATTGAGCTGTTGCGGGTTGAACTGGAGCCGGCGATCGGACTTGAACCGATGACCTGCTGATTACGAATCAGCTGCTCTACCAACTGAGCTACGCCGGCAAGGCGTGATGAGGCGTGGCCAACCCGACAGGGAAGCCGAACCGAGATTCTAGCACGCCTAGATCGTCCCCTGATACTCCGCTTCGCTGACCGCTTCCAACCAGGTCGTCACGACGTTCACGTTCACCGCGAGATGCGTGCCGGTCGTCCCCGGCACCGCCCCGTGCCAATGCTTCTCGCCAGGCGCGAACACCACTGCGTCTCCAGCCCGGATGTCCTGCGGCGGCTCCCCCTGCCGCTGCACGCGGATGCGGCCCTCGACGACCAGCAGCCACTGCGGTCCCGAGTGCGTATGCCAGTTCGTTCGGCCGCCCGCCTCGAACGTCACCCGGTAGACGCCGACCGGCACGGTCTCGTCGTCCTCCGCCAGGCGCTGCACGGTGGCCGGACCGACGAACGTGTGGGGGTCGACAGGGTTCACGGGCACGCCGATGGCGCGAAAAATCCGCATAGGTGTGGAGGATTGTAGAATCGGCGCGCTCACCTCTGCAATCGCCGAATTGGCCCGGACCACCGCTGACGGAGGCGGGCTACCGATTCCGCCGCCGGTGCGTTACGATGTCAGTTTGGCATTGCGCCGGGAATCCCCACAGGGCACCCGGCCTCGGAACATGGCTGAACCAATCCAGCAGGGCTCGATCGACGCCGCCGACCTCATCGTCCGCGGCGCGCGAACGCACAATCTGAAGAACGTCGACGTGACCTTGCCCGGCGGCAAGCTCATCATCGTCACCGGCGTGAGCGGCTCGGGCAAGTCGTCGCTCGCCTTCGACACGATCTACGCCGAAGGCCAGCGCCGCTACGTCGAGTCGCTGTCGGCCTATGCCCGGCAGTTCCTCGAACGCATGGAGAAGCCCGACGTCGTCTCGATCGAAGGGATCTCGCCAGCCATCGCCATCCGCCAGAAGAACAGCGTCAGGAACCCGCGGTCCACGGTCGGGACGACGACCGAGATCCACGACTACATGCGGCTGTTGTTCGCCCGGGTCGGGCGGACGTACTGCTGGCAGTGCGGCAAGGAGGTCATCCGGGAAACCGCGGAGGTCGTGGCGCGCGAACTCAGCTGCCTGCCTGCCGGCACGCGGCTCGTCATCGGCTTCGACCTGCCGGTCGTCGAAACCGCGCCGCTGGCCATCGCCGAGACGGCCGAGTCCGTGGACGAGGTGCAGGAGGACGGCGCCGCCCCGGTGCGCGCCCGCCGTGCGCCGCGTGAGCTCGAGCGCGAGCCGCTCGACGACGACGCCGGGGACGTTTTGGCGGACGGCATGGACGACGTCACGGGTGGCGATGCACCGGACGCGCTCGACGAGCCCCCGGAACTGCCGCCGCCTGTCGCCGTCGCGTCGGCCAGGCGCGCCTCGGAACGCGGGCCGGCGTTCGACCTCGCCCCGCCCACCACGAGCGCTGCCGCTGCGGCCGCCTTGACCGCCGCCGTCGCCGGCATGATCGACTCGTTGCGCCGGAAGGGGTTCGGCCGCCTGCTGGTGGAGGGTCGGGCGACGGCGTTCGACGACGTGGACGTGAAGGCGGTCGCGCGGCGCGCGCAGCTGCGGGTGGTGGTCGACCGGGTGCAGGTGGATACCGGGTCGCTGCAGCGCCTCACCGACTCGATCGAGACCGCGTACCGGGAAGGGGTTGGCGCGGCGTGGGTGGTGCAGGTGCCGGCTGCCACGCCGGCGGCGCCCGCGCCGGGCGATGGCGGGTCACCCGTCGTCGAGCATCGGTTCTCGGAGCGCTTCGAGTGCCGGACCTGCGGCATCGCCTACGAGGATCCGCAGCCGCGCCTGTTCTCGTTCAACAATCCGTTCGGCGCCTGCCAGACCTGTCACGGGTTCGGCAACATCATCGAACTCGACATGAACCTGGTCGTGCCCGACCCGTCGAAGTCGATCAACCAGAACGCCGTCGAGCCGTGGGGCAAGCCGCACTATCGCTCGTACCTGGTGTCGCTGAAACGGGCGGCGAAGAAGGCGCGCGTGCGGCTCGACGTGCCGTGGAGCGCGCTCACCGACGAGGAGCGGCAGTTCGTCTTCGACGGCAACGACGAATTCGACGGCGTCCGCGGCTTCTTCCGCTGGCTGGAGAAGAAGAAGTACAAGGTGCACGTCCGCGTCTTCCTCAGCCGATATCGCGGCTACCAGACCTGTCCCGACTGCGGTGGTGCACGACTGCGCCGTGAAGCCCGCAACGTGAAGGTCGACGGGCGCACGATCGATCAGGTGTCGGCGTTGACGGTTCGCGACGCCCAGGGGTTCTTCGGCACGCTGGCGCTGACCGAGAAGGAGGCGGCGATTGGCGACAAGGTCCTGAAGGAGATTCGCCGCCGCCTGTCGTTCCTGCGCGACGTCGGGCTCGACTACCTGTCGCTGGATCGGCTGTCGGCGACGCTGTCGGGCGGCGAGGCGCAGCGCATCAACCTCGCCACCTCGCTCGGCTCGGCGCTGGTCGGCACGCTCTACGTGCTCGACGAGCCGTCGATCGGGCTCCACTCGCGCGACAACCTGCGGCTCATCGACATCCTGCGCCTGCTGCGCGACCAGGGGAACACCGTCATCGTCGTCGAACACGACGCCGACATGATCAAGGTCGCCGATCACATCGTCGACCTCGGACTCGGGGCCGGGGAGCAGGGCGGCCGCATCGTCTTCTCCGGCACGCTCGAGGCGTTGATGCTGGAACCGCGATCGCTGACCGCGAAGTACCTGCGCGGTGAACTGGCGATTCCGGTGCCGACGCAGCGGCGGCGCGGCATGGGCCAGTCGATCAGGCTCACCGGCGCCCGCGAGCACAACCTGAAGGACGTCGACATCGCGATCCCGCTGAACACGCTGACCTGCGTCACCGGCGTCAGCGGCTCGGGCAAGTCGACGCTCGTCCACGACGTCCTGTACGCGGCCATCAAGCGGGTGAAGGGCGACTGGGACAAGCGCGTCGGCGCCTATCGCGGGCTCGAAGGGCTCGAGTTCGTCAGCGACGTGGTGCTGGTCGATCAGCAGCCGATTGGCCGGACGCCGCGATCGAATCCGGTCACCTATCTGAAGGCGTTCGACCCGATTCGCGAGATCTTCGCGGCGACGAAGGACGCGCGCGCGCGCGGTCTGACGGCCAGCCACTTCTCGTTCAACGTCCCCGGCGGACGCTGCGAAGCGTGCCAGGGCGAGGGCGAAGTGCGGGTCGAGATGCAGTTCCTTGCCGATGTGTTCGTACCCTGCGACCAGTGTGACGGCAAGCGCTTCAAGCCGCAGGTGCTGGAGGTGAAGTACAAGGGGCGGAACGTGCACCAGGTGCTCGACCTCACGGTACGCGAGGCGCTGGCGTTCTTCAGCAGCTCGCCGAAGGTGCTGCGCCGGCTGCAGGTGCTCGATGAGATCGGTCTCGGCTACCTGCGGCTCGGGCAGCCGGCGACCACCCTGTCGGGTGGCGAAGCGCAGCGGATCAAGATTGCGGCGCATCTCGCGTCGCATTCCGGCGAGCGGCTGCTCTACATCCTCGACGAGCCGACCACCGGTCTGCACTTCGACGACATCGCCAAGCTGCTCACGGCATTCCGCAAGCTGCTCGAGGCGGGGCACACGCTGCTCGTCATCGAGCACAACCTCGACGTCATCAAGACCGCCGATCTGATCATCGACCTCGGACCCGAGGGCGGCGCCGCCGGCGGCGAGATCGTCGCCGTCGGCACGCCCGAGCAGGTGGCGCAGAACGAGGCGTCCCACACCGGGCGGTACCTGCGTCCGGTGCTGGCCGAGGGGCGTTCCCATGCCTACGCCGGCGGCCACTGACGACCGTCGCCGGCGCGTGCTGCCGCGGGCGTTCTACGATCGGCCGACGCTCGACGTCGCCGCCGAACTGCTCGGCGCGGTACTCGTGCACCGCGCCGACGACGTCGAAACCAGCGGCGTCATCGTCGAGGTCGAGGCGTACATCGGCGAGTCCGATCCGGCGTGCCACGCCGCACCCGGCCGCACGGTTCGCAATGCGCCGCTCTACGGTCCGCCCGGCTTCGCCTACGTCTACCTGAACTACGGCATCCACTGTCTCGTCAACGTCGTCACCGAGCGCGACGGCGAGCCGGCGGCGGTGCTGGTTCGCGCGCTCGAGCCGCTGGAGGGCATCGAGGTGATGCGGCGGCGGCGGCAACGTCCCGCCAAGGGGCGGCGGTCGCCGGCGCGGGCGCTTGACGACAGCGACCTCTGTCGCGGTCCGGGGAACCTGGCGGTCGCGATGGCGATCACGCTCGCCGACAATCGCGTCGATCTGCTCGGGGACCGGCTGTGGATCGAGGATCGCCGGATCGCGGTGGGCCCGATCCGGTGGACGTCGCGCATCGGCATCCGGGTCGGCGTCGACCGCCCCTGGCGGGCGCACATCGATCGCCACCCGGCGGTGTCGGGACGCCGGCGCTGACGCGCCCCGGGGCTACCGGGGCTGGCCGGCGAGCCAGGTCGTCAGCTCGCTGGTTTGCGCCTGCTTCAGGGCGATGCAGCCGTCAATCCGCTCCATCGACTGCGCGAGAGCCCGCTCACCGCTCGGCAGGCGGTGGGTCCTGAAGAACGCCTGGATGTCGTCGCGGCTGCGGGCATCGCAAAACGACCCGAGCGCGCCGGCGACGTTGGCGCCGCCGAGGAAGTTCAGCGCCTTCGGGGCGAACTCATCCCAGTGTGCCTTGACGAAGTGCCAGGTGCGCTCGTTGGTATCCGGGTTCGCAAGCAGCCGTGCCAGGAAGGTCGGGGTGTCCTGGCTGCGGAGCTCGGGCGTCAGCGCGAAGTCGAGGCTGCGCTGCACGAGCGCCGGATCGGTGAACGACGTCAGCGCCCGCAGGTAGCGGTCGCGGACCTCCGGTGACGTGGCACCGCGCGATGCGGCGAGAAAGCGGTCGTAGAGCCGCGCATCGCCGCGGCTGGCCGCGAAGGCGACGAGCGAGTCGGCGGTGGCCGGATCGAGCGGCGCGGTGCCGTCGAGCGCCGCATCCACCGCCTGCCGGACGTAATCGAGCATGACGCCGTCGCCGCCGGCGGCGGCGAGCATCTGGACCACGACCGCCCGGACCGCGGTGCGCTCGGCGTCCTCACCCGGGATGGTATTCGGTCCGAGGACTGTGGCCAGCGGCCCGAAGAGCCGTCGGACGAACGCGTCGAACCGCGGCCGCGTCTCGGGCGTCGTCAGATAGCTGCGGATGGTGCCGATGCGGCCCGCGAGCCGTCCGATGACGACGCTCGACGTCTCGTTGCCGAAGCCGGCGACCAGCGTGAGGTAGTGGCCCACGGCGTGGCGGCCGGCGCGGACCATGGCCCACTCGTCGCCGAGCAGCGACAGCCGCTCCGGTGCGCTCAGCTGGGCCTGGACGCGCGGCGCCATCGCCGCCAGCAGGTCGGGCGCGTACTCGGACCGGTAGTAGCCGGTCGCCCCGGCGTTGATGAACGTCCACGGCGACGGACACTGGAATCCAGGCCCAGCGTCGGACCGCAGCGTCCGGCCGCCCTGCCGGGGAAGGACGGCGCAGGCCTTCGTCGCCAGCTGGGCGTCCTTGACGCACACCGGCACGCTCCAGGTTGTCGGACGTGGCGGCTGCGCCCCGATCAGGAAGCGCTGCTGCGTCAACGTCTGCTCGACGCCCTCCGGACCGCACGTATAGGCGACGCGGACGACCGGGACGCCCGGCTGCGTGACGAAGGTCGCGAGGATGGTGTCGACCGGCTGGCCCGAGGTGTCGGCAAGCACCGTCCAGAAGTCGCGCGACGTCGCATTCGCGTAGGCGTATTTCTTCAGGTAGGCATTGACGCCGGCGCGGAAGGCCTCGGGGCCGATGAACCCCTCGACCATGCGCAGCACCGATGCCCCCTTCTCGTAGGCAATCGGGTCGAACAGGCTGTCGATGTCGGTGTTGGTTTCGACGCTCGCCTGGATCGCCCGCGTCGACAGCAGGCTGTCGAGCTCCAGCGCTGTCTGCGTTTCGAGGGCCTCGTCGACATCGATCCGCCACTCGGGTTTCCAGGCCGCGAGCGGCCGGTTCTGCATCCACGTGGCGAATCCCTCGTTCAGCCAGATGTCGTCCCACCAGGCCATGGTGACCAGATCGCCGAACCACTGATGGGCGAGCTCATGCGCGAGCACCGAGGCGATGCGCTTGCGCGTGTCGACCGAGGCGGTGGCGGCATCCGCGAGCAGGAATGTCTCGCGATAGAAGATGGCGGCGGTGTTCTCCATCGCGCCGGCCGAGAAATCCGGGACGGCGACCAGGTCGATCTTGCCGAACGGGTAGTCGATCTCGTAGTAGTCGTTGAAGAACGTGACGATGTGCTGGGCGGCGTCGAGTGCCAGCTGTCCGAGGTGCGCCTTGTCCGGCGTCGCACAGACGCGGACCGGGATGCGGTCGGCCGACCCGCTCAGGCAGGTGAAGTCGCCGACCGCCAGTGCGACCAGGTACGACGACATCTTCGCGGTGGTCGAGAACGTCAGTGTGTGCCGGCCCGGGCCTGGACCCGGCACATCCGCGATCACCCGGCCATTCGAGATGGCGGTGTCGCCCTCCGCGATGGTCGCCGAGATGGCGAAGGTGGCCTTGAAGGCCGGCTCGTCGAAACTGGGGAAGGCGCGGCGGGCGTCGGTCGCTTCCATCTGACTGACGGCATAGCGACGGCCGTTCGCCTGGCTGAGGTAGAGACCGCGCAGCTGCGAGTTGAGGACCCCCGCATAAGTGATGTGAATCGTTGCCCGCCCCGGGGCAATCGGCTGCGGCACCGTGAACAGCGCGAGCTGGGCGGTGGTGCTGACCGAGGCCCGCTGCCGGCGGCCGCCGCTCTCGATGGTCACCTCGCGGAACGTGATCTCGACCGCGTGCAGGACGATCCGGTTCGTCGCCTCATCGATTCGGACCTGAATCCGCTCGTCGCCGGTGAACCGCGCCCGGTCCAGATCGATGTCGAAGGCGAGGTCGTAGTGGCTGGGGACGACTGTGGCGGGCAGGCGTTGTGCCGAGCTGGTGAGAGGCGCGGCGACGCTCAGAAGGGTCGCGATGAACAGCCACCTGCCGAGTATGCGAGGACGCACGATCCAAGTGTACCCTTGACCCCGGGCCCCAAACAGGGGGATAGTGACTGTCACTGTGTCGACTGGCTTCTGTTCCTGTTGCTGTTGTTGCTGCGCGGCTGCGTCCAGCCCTCGCGCCACCGGTTCAGGTTCCGTCCAGTCCAGCGTCACGGCGTAAGCCGATTCGCACCCTGAACTTCCAAGGCCCGGGAGGCGTCCACGCTTCCCGGGCCTTTTCGTTTTCCGTGCGTGTGCGCCGGCTCCATCGCGGGCGTCGCAGAAGACAAGAGATGACTGAACTCCTGCCGCTGTTCCTGGATCTCACCGGTCGGCGCGTCCTGCTGGTCGGGGGCGGTCCGGTTGCCGCATCCAAGCTCGGGGCGCTGCTCGCGGCCGGCGCGGATGTCCGCGTGGTCGCGCCCGACATACACCCGGGAATCGTCGCCGCCGTTGAACGCAGCGGACCGGCACCCGCGGACGGCAGCGCCGCCGCCCCGGCGACGGCTGCGGGCGTTGGACGCGTGACGATCGAGCGGCGCCCGTTCGCGGCCGGCGATCTCGACGATGCGTGGCTGGTGGTTGCCGCCGCCCTGCCCGAGGTCAACCGCGCCGTTGCCGATGCCGCCGAGGCGCGTCGATTGTTCGTCAACGCGGTGGACGATCCGGCGAGTGCCAGCGCGTATCTTGGCGGCGTCGTCCGGCGCGACGGCATCACGCTGGCCATCTCGAGTCGCGGCCATGCCCCCGGGCTCACCGGCCTGCTGCGCGAGGCGCTCGACGCCGTGCTGCCGCGGGACCTGCGGTTGTGGATGGACGAGGCGCGGCTGCAGCGGATCCGCTGGCGGCGTGACGGCGTGCCGATGGCGGCCCGCCGCCCGTTGCTGCTGCACGCCCTCAACGTCATCTACGAGCGCCGGGCCCGCCATGAGGCGTCATGTCAGTAGCCGCCGCCAGGGTCGGGCATGTCTCGCTGGTCGGCGCCGGCCCCGGCGATCCGGACCTGCTGACGCGGCGGGCGGTCGCGCGGCTGCGCGCGGCGGACCTCGTGCTCTACGATGCGCTCGTCGACGAGCGGGTGGTGAAGCTGGCGCGGCGGGCCCAGCGCTTCTACGTCGGCAAGCGGGCCGGACGGCATGCGCTGACGCAGCCGGACATCCAGGTCGTCATGATTCGTGCAGCGCAGCGCGGGCGCCGGGTGGTGCGATTGAAGGGCGGCGATCCGTTCGTCTTCGGCCGCGGCGGCGAAGAGGTGCAGGCGCTGCGGGCGGCCGGCATTCCGTACGACGTGGTGCCGGGCGTCAGCAGCGTGCTCGCGGGTCCGGCGCTGGCCGGCATCCCGGTCACGCATCGCGGCCTGGCCGGTTCACTGCTGGTGACGACCGGTCACGATGCCGAGGGGTTCGCCGCACAGATCGGCGGCCTGCCGCCGGTTGGCCTCACGCTGGTCGTCGCCATGGGGCACGGCCGTCGCGCGGCGATTGCCGCCACGCTGATCGCCGGCGGCTGGGATGCCGACACGCCCAGCGCCGTCGTCGCCGGGGCGTCGTGGCCCGGGCAGCAGGTCTGGCGCGGCCGGCTCACCGAACTGGCCGCGGGCGCCGGCGCGCACGCCGGCGACTGTCCGGCGCTGCTCGTCATCGGCGAGGTGGCCGGGCTCGACCTGCGGCCGCCAGCCGCCGCCGGCCCGATCGCCGCAGATCACACGCAACAGGTGGCGGCCGCCGACGCGGACGCCGGGACTCACGCCGCTCGCCAGGGCGAGCGGTGAGACGCATGCGAGAAGGGGAGATTGATGTCTGGGACTGATACCTCGAACACGCACGGTCGGACGCGGCTGTCGTTTGCCAACGCCGCCGACATCGACGAGTTCGTGGCCACGCTCGAGAAGTACGAGCGGGGCGAGATCACGCCGGATCAATGGCGGGCCTTCCGCCTGGTCCGCGGTACCTACGGGCAGCGGCAGTCCTACGATGCGTCGATGCTGCGCGTGAAGATTCCGCAGGGCGTCCTGACGAAGGCGCAGCTCTACGCCCTCGCCGACGTCGGCGACCGCTACTCACGCAAGTTCGGCCACATCACGACGCGGCAGAACATCCAGTTCCACTTCATCAAGCTGCACGACATCGAACTCGCGATGCGCAGCCTCGCGGATTCGGGGCTGACCACCCGCGAGGCGTGCGGCAACTCGGTGCGCAACATCACCGGCTGCCCGTATGCCGGTGTGTCGGCGTCCGAGGTCTTCGACGTGACACCCTATGCGGACGGCATCACCCGGTTCCTGCTGCGCCATCCGCTGAGCGCGACGCTGCCGCGCAAATTCAAGATTGCCTTCGAAGGCTGCGCCGAGGATCACATCGCCCTCGCCATCAACGACCTGGGCTTCAAGGCGGCGATTGGTCCGGATGGGGCGCGTGGCTTCCGGGTCACGGCGGGCGGCGGCACGGCGATCATGTGCACCAACGCCGGCACGCTGCACGAGTTCCTGCCGGCGGGCGACATCCTGCGCTGCGGCGAAGCCATCCTGAAGGTGTTCCGCCAGTTCGGCGACTACCAGCACAAGCAGCGCAACCGGATGAAGTTCATGATCAAGTCGCTCGGCTGGGATCGGTTCGTCGGCGAATACCAGCGCGAGCTCGAGGCGGCGCGCACCGCGCCCGTGCCGCTGCTCGACATCGATCCGCCGGGAGAGGAAGTCAGGCCGGAATGGGACCGCCCGTTCGCGCCGGCCGCGGCGCTCATCGGCGCCCGTGTCGCCGCGGCGCCGCCCAACGGACCGGGCATCACGCCGGTGATCGTCCCGGTGTACCAGGCGACCGACGAAACCTACATCCGCTGGCGATCGTCGAATGTCCGCGGGCAGAAGCAGTTCGGCTATGCGATCGTCACCGCCACCGTGCCGCTGGGCGATCTCACCAGCGAGCAGATGCGGGTGGTCGGCGACCTGTCGGACGCCTACGCGGACGGCACCGTCCGGGTGACGATGGAGCAGGATCTGGTGTTCCGCTGGGTGCGGGTGGCCGACGTCCACGAACTGTATCAGCGCCTCGCCGCCGCCGGCCTCGGGCTCGGCGAGGCCGCGACGCTCGCCGACGTGACCAGCTGCCCGGGCGCCGAGTCGTGCCGGCTCGCCGTCACCCAGTCGCGCGGCCTGGGACGGCTGCTCGAAGACCACCTGCGGGCCCGTCCCGACCTCATCGCCGCGGCGGACGGCGCGCGCATCAAGATCAGCGGCTGCCCGAATGGCTGCGGTCAGCATCATGTGTCGACCTTCGGCTTCCAGGGCAGCGTGCGCAAGGTCGGCAATCGCGCCGTGCCGCAATACTTCGTCCTGGTCGGCGGCGGCACGACGGCCGCCGGCGCCTCGTTCGGTCGCCTGGCGGCGAAGATCCCGGCGCGCCGTATTCCGGCCGCGGTGGAGCGCCTCATCGGACTCTATGTGAGCGAGAAGGCGGACGGCGAGACGGCGACCGGCTACTTCGCCCGCGTCGACCTGAAGCGGGTCCAGCGTGAGCTGCTCGATCTCACCATCTTCACGGAAGCCGACGCGGTGCCGCTGGACTTCGTCGACCTCGCCGAGAGCGGCGAGTTCGTCCCCGAAGTGATGGAAGGCGAGTGCTCGGCCTAGCCGTCCGTCGCCGACATGACCCGGCCCGGCGCCGCCGGGTCGGTGCATCGCCGTAATCCATATCCATCAATATAGATGCAGCGATGAAACTTGTTGCGCCGGTTTCGGCGGCTGCGGTATAGTCCGCTTCGTCGTTCGATCTTATCGAGAGTGGCTGAGGGACAGGCCCGTTGACGCCACGGCAACCTCCGCTCCCCCGCGGGAGGTGCCAAATCCTGCCCGGTTCACGCCGGGGAAGATGAGAGGGTCGTGAATTCTTTTCTGACGTCCGGGAACAGTCCCGGCATCTGTCGCCCGGCGCCTGTGCGCCTCCCGCATTCTGCCTGGTCGTCCCCGATCAGTGATGCCTGCCGCGGCGAACGCCGTATCTCCACTGCCTGGCCCCCGGAGGTTCCGTGAGCGCTCTCATCGGTCTTCAGTGTCACCTCTGCAAGTCCACCTTCGCGCCTGAGGCGGTCTACGCGTGCGCGAACTGTCTCGGTCCGCTCGAGCCGGTCTACGACTACTCGACCATCACGCTGACCCGCGCCGAGATCGCGGCACGCCCGAAGAACATCTGGCGTTATCGTGAACTGCTGCCCATCACCGGCGAGCCGCGCACCGGGTTCCACTCGGGATTCACGCCGCTCGTGCGCGCCACGCGGCTGGCCGATCGGCTGGGCATGCGGGAGCTCTACATCAAGGACGACTCGGTGAACCATCCGACGCTGTCCTACAAGGATCGGGTGGTCGCGGTGGCCGCGACGCGAGCCGCCGAACTCGGATTCCAGGTGCTCGCCTGCGCGTCAACCGGGAATCTCGCCAACAGCGTCGCCGCGCACGCGGCCCGGCTCGGGATGGAATGCTGCGTCTTCATCCCGGACAATCTCGAGGCGGGCAAGCGGCTCGGCTCGGCCATCTTCGGGCCGCAGATTCTCGCCATCGCCGGCAACTATGACGACGTCAATCGCCTGTGCTCGCAGGTGGCGGATCGCTACGGCTGGGGATTCGTCAACATCAACCTGCGCGCCTACTACGCCGAAGGGGCGAAGACGATGGGCTTCGAGATCGTCGAGCAGCTGGGGTGGCGCTATCCGCAGCACATCGTCTCGCCGGTCGCCGGCGGCACCCTGTTGCCGCGTATCGTCCGCGGTCTCCGCGAGCTGAAGCAGATCGGCCTGGTCGACGGCGAGTTGCCGCGCATCCACGCCGCCCAGGCGGCAGGCTGCGCGCCGGTGGTCGCGGCGCTGCTGAACGGCGACGACTATCCCGAGCCGGTCCGGCCCGCCACGATTGCGAAGTCGATCGCCATCGGCAATCCGGCCGACGGCTATCAGGTGATCCAGACCGTGCGGCAGACCGGCGGGTCTGGTGCCGCCGTGTCGGACGAGAAAATCGTCGAAGCCATTCACCTGCTGGCCGAGACGGAAGGCATCTTCACCGAGCCGGCCGGCGGCACCACGCTCGCCGGGACCATCTCGCTCATCGAGCGCGGTGTGATCCCGCGTGACGAATCCGTGGTGGTCTGCATCACCGGAAATGGATACAAGACCACCGAGGTGGTGTCTGGTAATCTCACCCAGCCGGTGCACTTGAGCCGCGCCTTCAAGGACTTCGAGGCGTGGCAGCAGAACCGGGGAGCCGAGGCATCGGGATTGTCGCGTCAGGTCACCGCCTGACGCCCCGACGCACGGCCGGCCCGACAACTCCGGGAGACGCGATCGATGCGCTACACGCCAGGTGACGGCAGCAATATCGAAGACCGCCGCGGCAGCGGCGGACGACGCGGGATCGGCGGCGCCGGCTCCCTGGGCATCGGCGGCCTTCTCGTGCTGCTGGTCCTCAGCTGGGCGACCGGGACCAACTTCCTCCAGCTGCTCGACACCGGCGGCGACGGCGTGAGCGAGTCGGCCGCCCCCGCCGCGTCGACGCCCGAAGAAGAGCAGATGAGACTGTTCGTCGACGCCGTCTCGGCCGACACCCAGGAGATCTGGACGCAGCTCCTCGGCAACCGCTACCAGCGGGCGAACGTCGTGCTCTTCCGCGACGCGACGTCCACCGCCTGCGGCCAGGGCGCCGCCGCGACCGGTCCGTTCTATTGCCC
This sequence comes from uncultured Acidobacteriota bacterium, assembly GCA_902825985.1. Taxonomy (GTDB): domain Bacteria; phylum Acidobacteriota; class Vicinamibacteria; order Vicinamibacterales; family CAVVIG01; genus VFZL01. The sequence continues at coordinate 171,769 of CADEDC010000001.1, forward strand.
GGCCGACGGGCTCGTCTACCTCGACCTCAGCTTCTTCGACGAACTCGATCAACGATTCGGCGCGCCCGGAGACTTCGCGCAGGCCTATGTGATTGCGCACGAGTACGGCCACCACGTACAGAACCTGCTCGGCTACGACGAGCGGGTCGGCAACGATCGCGCCGGCGCGAATAGCGCCGCCGTCGCGCTGGAACTGCAGGCCGACTGTTTTGCCGGCGTATGGGGGCATGCGGCGTCACAGGGCGGCCGCTTCGAGCGCGGCAAGGTGGAACTGGACCCGGGAGACGTCGAGGAGGCGCTGCAGGCGGCTGCCGCCATCGGCGACGATCGGTTGCAGAAGATGGCGCAGGGGCGTGTCCAGCCGGAGCGTTTCACGCACGGCACCTCGGGCCAGCGCGTCGAATGGTTCCGGCGCGGCCTCCAATCCGGCGACCCGCGTCAGTGCGACGCGTTCACCGCCGTCACGCGGTGAACCGGCGGTACCGCGGACCGTCAGCGGCGCGGCGCCTTTCCGCCGCGCTCAGAATCCGACCCGGACGCCCAGGTGGAACACGCGCGAGGGCTGGATGGCAATCGGCGTCCGCACGTTCGGCGCCTGTGCCGCCCGCTCTTCGACGTCGTACTTCTGCCCGGTGAGGTTGTAGGCGTCGAGGATCGCCTCGAGCCGCCGCCCGCCGACCGCAAACCCCTTCGACACGCGGGTGTCCAGCGCCGCGATGAAGCGGAAGCGCGAGTCGCCGGCGGCAAACGCCCGGATGGCCTCGGTCCCCTGGGGCAGGCTCGGGAACACCAGCACCCGGGAAAAGTTCTGGCCGTCCTGATAGCGGGCGATGGCCGCGGCCCGGATGTCCCACGGCAGCCGGTAGACGGCGCTCAACTTGATCGTGAAGGCGCGGTCGTTGAAGAGGCGGCCGCGGCGAAACGGGTCGGCGTTGGGCGTGATGTAGGTCTCCGACACCACCGACTGATCGTTCTCCAGCGGACCGTAGCCGAGCGCGGCGGCGGCGCCGCGGGTGATGCTGGCGGTCAGACCGCCCATGAATGTCACGCGTGCCGCGTCGTACTGCCCCGACAGTTCCAGGCTGCCGGTGTAGGTCGGCTTCACTCCCGGATTGGTCAGCCGATAGCGGTCGGTGCCGAAGGTCGCCGGCACGCGGCTGTACACCGGGATGACCTTGTCATCGTCCGGCTTGCCGGTATTGGCTCCCGGATCGGTGACGAAGGTGGCGGAGTAGGCCGAGAGATCGGCGCCGACGTTGACCAACGTCATGAAGCGCTGTTCGCGGCGGCCGACGGCGGCCAACTGAAACCGGGACCGCGGATTCGGATGCAGCTCGACGCCGAAGGCCAGTTCATCCTGCGTCGGACGCTGGAGATTGGGGTCGATGGCGACGAAGTCGGTGTTGCCGCCGGTACCCGGGCCGACCCGCGCGACAATCGAGGTGACGCCAGGCGTCGGCTGCGCGAATCGGGGATCCCAGCGGTAGACGGTGGCCCACGGCGCCGACGGGTCGCCGAAGGCGAGGAAATCGAGGGCCAGGCGGGCCGCCGACCGTGTATAGCCGACGAAGCCGATGGTCGTGCCCTGTTCGCGGAATCGCCAGTCGACACGGGCCCGCGGCAGCAGGGAGACCCAACGGATCCCCTGCGCCGCGCCGTCCGCCGCTCCACTGGTGACCTCGACGCGCAGACCGGCGCTCGCGGTCACGCCCGATGACAGGCGGACAATGTCGGTGGCATGTGCGCTGAAGGTGATCGAACCGCGCGACGAAGCGGTCTCGGGATTGCGGAACGACCAGACGCGCGAGGCCAATCCGTCGGTCAGCTCGCCGACGGTTCGCACGCTGGCGACCGGCGTGTGCTGCGACGCGCCGACGACGTCCGCACCGGCGCGGAAGACGTGCACGGCGCCGCGCCAGGTGGGCGTCCCCTGCACACGGGCACCCGCACTCCACTGGCGGACGGTGCCGCGCGGTCCGGCGACGGCCGCCCAGACGGGACCATCGATCAGACGCTCGACCACCGCCGTGGTGGCGTCGAGGTCAGGCGTCCGCACGCGCTGGGTGTAGGCGGCAAAGGCCCGGGCCGGCCAGCGGCGGTCGGTGGGGGTGCTCCACGTGCCCTGGGCGTGCAGGCTCGTGTCGCCGATCGTGGCCTCGGGTGATTGGAAGGCCTGCCGGTACTCGAACGGCGTGCGCGAGCGCTGGAACCAGCCGATGCCATGAAGCGTGGCGCCGGTGGCCGCCGTATGGACGAGAGACGCCAGCGCCGAGCCGATATGCGACTCGGCGGCCAGCCGGTCGGCGCGGTCGAACTGCGACGCCCGTGTCCAGGTTGCGGCGAACGCCCCACCGAGGCGCGGCGTGAGCGGGCCGGAGGCGGTCCACGCCAGGCGGTCGCGGCCGGCGACCCGGGCGATCGTCGGCTCGGCGAGCGGCGACGGGTCGGCGGTCAAGGCGCCGTGCGAGAACGAGCCGTACGCCGTCTGTTGCCAGCTGGCGGATGGGGCGCGCGGCTCCAGGGCCACCGCCAGCCCGGTGGAGTTGACGTCGCTGTCGATGAGGCCGGTGGCGACGCGCAGTCGCTGCCACAGGCTGAGATCCGGAAACAGGATCGGCATCCCGGAGCCGTTCGGATCCGAGACGTCGACGTCGCCGACGAGAAACCGGGTCTGGCTCCACGACGCGCCGAACCCGCCGATGCGCGCCGGCTGGCCGGTGAACAGCCCGCCGCTGGTGAACCGATCGGCGATGAGCGAAGGCTGGATCTGCTCGAGCACCGGATAGAGGCTGTCGCTGAGCGGCAGGTCGCGCAGGAACGGCTCTTCGTAGGTGAAGCCAAGGGTGGGTGGCGTCAACGTCGGGCGATCGGCATCGGCCGACTGCGCGACCGCGGTCGAGGCGCTGCACGCCAGCACCAGCAGGACAATCCAGAGCATCAGTCGGTCTCCTGAGGCGAGTCGAGCCGCGGCGCGCGATCGCTCGCCGCCGGTGTGCGCCGGCGCACCGGCCACAGCCACACCGTCGTGCCGATCACGGCGGCCAGCGATCCGAGGTGCAGCGCCCACGTCCAGACCGGGTCGACGACGGCGACCGGCGCCGCCGGGTGTCCGTCGCCGTCATGGCGGACGACGGGATTGAGGAACATCGTGGTCTGCGGCGTCCGGACGACGACGCGAATGTACGGGTCCTGCGGCGTGAAGGTGTAGGTGGCGTGGTGGACGCCGACGGCCTTGGCCCGCGACGCCCCGCGTTCGCCGACGAACTCGATCTCCGACAGGGCGCCGGCCGTCGTCACCGACATCGTGCCGTCGACGAGCGTCAGGCCGGTCAGCGTGACGTCCACCGCCGGCGCCTCATTCGGGCCGCGGGCGACCGCGATCGCCCGGCCGGCGCGCAGCGCCGGGATGACGTCGCGGCTGTGCGTGCTGGCCGCATCGATCATGTTCCACGCCGCCGCGAGGCGGCGCGGGTCGTCGACGTCGTGGGTGTCGTCGTTGGCCATCGCCCAGACGGCGTGGCCGGACGAGAGCGCCGCATCCCAGGGGGCGGTCGACTCGAACGGTCCGTTGACCACTTCGATGTAGTGGTAGCCGGTGAGGTGCGTGAGGTCGTCCGCGGTGTAGGCGCGGCGCGCATCCGGGTGGGTGAGTCCCACCAGGTCGGCGGTTCTCGCCATCCGGTCGATGATGTATTGCGCCTGGTTCAGCGACTGCCAGACGGGGAAATCGAGCCAGTCGACGTCGCGCGCACCGATCGCCAGCTGGTGCCGCTTGCGGATGTTGTAGCCATGTTCGTAGAGCGGCAGCGTGTCGATGCCGTGGTGGGCCGCGATGCTGTGATAGTTCGAGACGCCGGCGACGTCGTAGCCCAGCGCCTTGTAGGCATGGACCACGTGGGCGCTGGCCTGTTCGCCGTTGGTCAGCCCGCCCCACGCCTGTCCGTGGGCATGGAGGTTGGCGCGCTGCCAGCGGCCCAGCAGGTGCTCGTAGGGGTTGTAGAAACGGGCGCCGTGGAACGGCGTTGGCGCGGGAAACCGGTAGACGGGGCTGCAGGTATACGGCAGCCCGACGACGACCACCAGGACCAGCAGGATGGACCTGGTGATCAGACGGGAACCTCGGCCGGACGATGCCGGACCAGCGCATACTCGAGACTGTCGACCAGCGCCTGCAGGCTGGCTTCGACGATGTTCGTGTTCACGCCGACGGTGCCCCACTCACCGGTGCCGTCGCTCGTCTCGATGAGCACGCGCGTCTTGGCGGCGGTCGCACTTCGCGAATCGATGATGCGAACCTTGTAATCGGTGAGGCGGACCTCGGCAATCTGCCGGTAGAAACCGACGAGCGCCGCCCGCAAGGCGGCGTCCAGCGCGTTCACCGGGCCGTCGCCCTCCGCCACCGTGTGGGCGAACTGGCCGTCGACGCGGACCTTGACCGTCGCCTCGCAGATCGACGAGCCGCCGTTGCTGCGGACCGACACGTGATAGCCCTCGACGACGAACGGCGGCGGGCTCTGCGTCAGCACCTTGCGGATGAGCAGGGCCAGCGAGCCGTCGGCCGCCTCGAACTCGAAGCCCTGATGCTCGAGCTCCTTGATCCGGGCGAGCATGTCGCGCAGGTGCGGCGTCGCGTTCGTCACGTCGAAGCCCAGCTCACGCGCCTTCATCACGATGTTGCTGCGTCCCGCCAGGTCGCTGATGAGGACGTGCCGCGAATTGCCGACCAGCGCCGGGTCGATGTGCTCGTAGCTGCGGATGACCTTCTGGACGGCGTTCACGTGCGTGCCGCCCTTGTGGGAAAAGGACGCCGCGCCGACCCACGGCAGTCGCGGATTCGGTCGCAGGTTCGCCGTCTCGTCGCAGAACTGCGACAGCTCCTTCAACTGGTCCAGGGACTCGGCCGGCACCGATGGCACCTTGCACTTGAACTGCAGGATCGGCATGACGCTGGTGAGGTTGCAGTTGCCGGTGCGTTCGCCGTAGCCGTTGATGGTGCCCTGGATGTGCGTCGCGCCGCCGTCGAGGGCGATGAGGGCGTTGGCCACCCCGAGGCCGATGTCGTCGTGCGTGTGGATGCCGAGCGTACCGGCGAACAGCGTCCGCGCGTCGCGCGTGATGGCGAGGATCTCCGCCGGCAGCGAACCGCCGTTGGTGTCGCAGAGCGTCAGGACATCGGCGCCGCCGCGCACGGCCGCCTGCCACGTGGCGCGTGCGTACTCGCCATCGTCCTTGTAGCCGTCGAAGGCATGCTCGGCGTCATAGACGACGAACCGGCCGTGCGCCTTGAGGTGGCGCACGGTATCTTCGATCATCGCCAGATTCTCCGCCGGCGAAGTCTGCAGCACCTCGAGCACGTGCAGCAGCCACGTCTTGCCGAAGATGGTGACGACCGGCGTGCCGGCCTCGAGCAGCAGCCGGACCTGGTCGTCCTGCTCGACCCGCAGGTCCTTGCGGCGCGTCGAGCCGAAGGCCGCCAGCCGCGCGTGCCGGAACGTCCGGTGGCGGGCCTGTTCGAAGAACTCGATGTCCCGCGGATTGGATCCCGGCCAGCCGCCCTCGATGTAGTGCACGCCGAAGGCGTCGAGACGCTCGGCGATGCGGAGCTTGTCGGCGACCGAGAAGGTGACGCCTTCTCCCTGGGTGCCGTCACGCAGGGTCGTATCGTAGATCTCTATCGAGGCAGCCATGGTCTGTCGTTATTGTACTGCGTCTCAGCCGGTGGTTCAGCCGCCGCCTGAGCTCAGCTGCCGAGGATCGCGGGGCCGCGGCATTTCCCCTCACGATGCCTTCGCGCCAGCCATGTGCCCGGGGCCGCATGAGGACGCGCCGCCGGTCGTGATGCGCGGTCGTGCGTGAACCTGGCGGCGGCGCGGGCGGCGGACTAGCGCCCGGCGGCCGGGTGCGTCGGCACCTTGAAGGTGGCGGCGTCCGCCCCTCGAATCGACGCGTCGAGCACTTCGATGATGTGCACGATCGGCCGCGCCTGCGGCGGCGTCTGCGCCGATCGAATCTGCAGGATGCAGCCGGGGTTCGACGTGACAACGATGTCGGCGTCGGTGGCGGCGATGTGGGCCGCCTTCCGCCGGCCGAGCGACGCGGCCATCGCCGGCTGCACGAGGTTGAAGATACCGGCGCTGCCGCAGCACACGTCGCTCTCGCCGATCGCGACGACTTCGAGCCCCGGGACCGCGCCCAGCAGATCGCGCGGCTCGCGCCGCACGCCCTGACCGTGCGCCAGGTGACACGCATCATGGTAGGCGACGCGCATCGGCAGGGGATGGCGAGGCGCCGCCTGCGGCAATTCGGCCAGCACCTCCGTGACGTCCCGCACCTGTGCGGCAAACGCCTGGGCTCGCATGGCCCACGCCGGGTCGTCGTGCAGCAGTTCGCCGTACTCCTTCATCGTCGAGCCACACCCGGCGGCGTTGATGGCGATGACGTCGACCGGATGCCGTTCGAACACCGCGATGAGCTGGCGCGCGAAGCCTCGGGCGGCCTCGCGTTCACCGGCATGGAGGGCGAGGGCGCCACAACAGCCTTGGGCCGCCGGGGCGATGACCTCGCATCCCTCGGCGGCGAGCACGCGAACCGTGGCGGCGTTCACGTCGCCGAAGAACACGCGTTGTACGCAGCCGGTGACGAGGCCGACACGCCGGCGCTGCGGCGGCCGGGCGGCGGTCCGCTCGGCGACGTCCGGCGCGGCCGGTCCATCAGGCGCGAGCGCGGTCAGCGCCCGCAGGCGGGGTGGCAGCAAGGCGAGCAGGCCCGGCCGCCGCTTGACGAACGTCGCGGCCGCCAGCGTCCACGCGAGCGCCCGCAGGCGCGCCGGATACGGCAGCACGCTGAAGAGCAGCCGCCGGAACAGCCGGTCGCCCGGCGGGCGCGTCGTCATCCGCTCGACGGTCGCGCGCGTCTGCTCGATGAGCGGTCCGTACTGCACCCCCGACGGGCACGCGGTCTCGCACGCCAGGCAGCCCAGGCAGGTGTCGAAGTGGGCGATGGCCGACGGCGTGAGCGCGACCCGCTCCTGGATCGCGGCCTTCATCAGGTAGATCCGCCCGCGTGGCGAGTCCATTTCCTGTCCCACCTCGAGATAGCTCGGGCAGGTGGCGAGGCAGAAGCCGCAATGAACGCACTTGTCCATCAGCGGTTCGAGCGCGGCAAGAGCGGCCAGCGGCCGTGCCGCGTCCTGGCCTGCTGTGTGGCCGGACGCTGCCGGAATCGGCGGCACGCTCACGCCAGTCCTCCGGGGCCGCCGCCAGGACAGAGCGTCCCGCGCGGGTCGAACTGCGCCTTGACGGCGCGCATGATGGCGGCGGCGCCGCCGAGATCCTCCCACACCGGAACCGCGTGCGTCACGGCGGCGGGGGCGGACAGGACGGCCACGTGGCCGGCCGGCGGACGCGCCGCCGTTCGCAGATGGCGGATCAGTTCGACGAGGGCAGCGGACTCGCCATCGGCGTGAACGAGCAGGCAGCCGAGCAGCGCGCGACCGGCGGCGTGCAGACGCAGGCCGTGAAGGCTGGCGCGCTGCTCGAGCGCCGCGAGCACACCGGCGACGTCGGTGGGCAGCACGTTCAGGCGGAGGAGCACGCCGCCCGGGTGGTGCACCGCCGCGTCATGGCCGTGCCAGCAGGCGGATTCGTCGGCACCGTGCAGCACGCGGGCGTGCGCTCCCGCGGCCGCGGCCAGCGTCTCGGCGTGTGCCGCCTGCTGGACGGCCGCCGTCTCGGTCGTCTCGAAGCGGACGAGCAGGCGCGGGCCAGGCAGGGCCACCTCCACCGCGCTCGGCGTCAGCACGGCGGCGGCGAAGGCGGCAATCAGCCGGCCAAGCGCGGCGCCGTCCGGCACGGCGATCGCCACGGTGCGCGACGCCGGCGGCAGCGGCGACAGCTTGAAGGTCGCCGACGTGATCACCGCGAGGCTGCCGAACGATCCGCAGAGCAGCCGGCCCAGGTCGTAGCCGGCGACGTTCTTCACGACGCGGCCACCGGCCCTGGCGGTCGTCCCGTCGACGAGCGCGAACTCGACCCCGATGAGAAGGTCGCGCGGAGCCCCGGCGCGGTGGCGGCGGGGACCGCTGTCGTTCGTCGCGATCAGGCCGCCGACCGTCGACTCGCCGCCGGCCCACGGGTCGAGCGGCAGCCACTGCCCGTCGCGCGCCAGCACCGCGTTGACGGCGGCGAGCGTCGCCCCGGCCGGGGCGGTGACCGTCAGGTCGCCGGCGCAGTGTTCGATCGGTTCCTGCAGCCGCGCGGTCGACAGCACGGCGTCGGTACGGACGGCCGGCACACCCCAACCGGCCTTCGTGCCGTGGCCCCGCACGACGACCGCCAGGCGCCGGTCGTCCGCCGAGCGCAGCATCTCCGCCAGTTCGCGGGCGTCCGCGGGCTCCAGCCGCTGAACGGTGGCGACATCGGTCATGGGCGCGCCTCGCGCATCTTCAGAAGCGCTCCGCCAGCCCGGCGCGTTCCACCGGATGGGCACGATAGGGGCCGGGCACTTCACCGCACAGCCGCGGCGTCGGAAACACCTTGCCGGGGTTGCAGATCGCCGACGGGTCGAAGGCACAGCGGAGGCGCTGCATCGTGTCGAGATCGTCGGCCGTGAACATCTTCGGCATCGACCCCTTCTTGTCGGCGCCGACGCCGTGTTCGCCGGTCAGCGACCCGCCGGCGTCGAGGCAGTACTGCAGGATCTCCGACGCCACCTGTTCGGCGTGGGCGGCCTGTCCGGGAATCGCCTCGTCGTAGCAGATGAGCGGATGCAGGTTGCCGTCGCCGGCGTGGAAGACGTTGCCGATCCGCAGCCCGGACCGCCGCTCCAGGTCGCGGATCCGGCGGAGTACCTCGGGCAGGCGCGTGCGCGGCACGACGCCATCCTGCACGTAGTAGTTCGGCGACACGCGTCCCATCGCCGCGAAGGCCGCCTTGCGCCCCTTCCAGATGCGCTCGCGGGCGGTGTTGTCGCGCGCGATCTCGACGGTCTCGGCCCCGCACCGGCCACAGACCGCCTCCACGGTGGCGAACAGTTCGTGCACCTCGATCTGCGCACCATCGAGTTCGACGATCAACACGGCCTGCGACGGCGGGAAGTTCGGGTGGACGGCCGCCTCGGCCGCGTCGATGGTCAGCCGGTCCATCATCTCGACCGCGGCGGGGACGATGCCGCAGGCGATGATCGCCGACACCGCTTCACCGGCGGCATCGATCGACGGAAAACCTGCCAGCAATGTCAGCACGGCCTGGGGACGCCGCAGGATGCGGACGGTCACTTCGGTGACGACCGCCAGGGTACCCTCGGAGCCGACGATGACCCCCAGCAGGTCCAGGCCCGGCGGATCGAGCGTCGGCCCGCCGAGCCGGATGACGTCGCCATCCGGCAGCACGGCTTCCACGCCGAGCACGTGGTGGACGGTGAAGCCGTACTTGAGGCAGTGGGCGCCGCCGGAATTCTCGGCGACGTTGCCGCCAATCGAACAGACGCTTTGACTGGAGGGATCGGGCGCGTAATAGCAGCCGAACGGCGCGACGCACTTCGTGATGTCCAGGTTCGTCACCCCCGGTTCGACGACCACATACTGGTTGTCGATGTCGACGTGGCGGATCCGCGTCATCCGCGCGAGCGAAATGAGCAGGCCGTCGGGGCGAGGCAGCGCGCCGCCGGACAGCCCGGTGCCGTGTCCGCGCGCGACGAACGGAATCCGATGCGCGTGACAGAGCCGGACGACGGCTGCCACTTCGGCGGTCGTCCGCGGCAGTACCACGGCGCCGGGGGTCTGACGCAGGTGGACGAGGGCGTCGGACTCGTAGGTCAGCAGATCGGCAGGATGGCGCAGCACCGCGTCGGCCGGCAGCGCCTGTGCGAGCGCGGCATGGAAACTACCCGGCAGCCCGGCCGGTGCGCCTGCAGGCGCCGGAGTCACGTCGGTCACGAAGGTTGATTATGTGCCGGAACCCGCGCCAGTTGCACGGTTCCTCACACCGGTGTCGCGATCGCCGGCGCCCGGCGGCGTCCGGCTGCTATGCTCATCGGCACGCAGGTTGCGGAGGGTGTCTGGCGTGAAGCCCGCAGTCTCGTGGCCCGCATGTGACTTCGTCCGCGCCGAAGTCGTCTCTCTCGGGGAAGAGGGTCCGTATCGCTTGACCGTCTTTCATGCTCGTGGAACGATTGTCGAATACTTCTCTGATACGACTGCCGCCTTGCGGCGGCAGGGAGAGCTGGAGGATCTGCTCGCGGCTGCGCGTGGCGCGACCGCCGGACCTCTGTTGAAACGTGCTGTATGAGTAACGTCCCAGCCAAGGTGCTGATCATCGACGACGACCAGGCGGTGACCGAGACGTTCGCGCGCATGCTGCGCCTGGAAGGGCATGAAGTGCGTACGGCGCACGACGCCGAGTCGGGGCTGCGCGAGGCGCAAACCGCCCCACCCGACGCCATCATCGTCGATTTGCGCATGCCGCTCATCAACGGTCTCGGCTTCCTCTACCGTCTGCGCGCCGACGAACGTCACCAGCACACGCCGGTGGCGATCGTCACCGGTGACTACTGCCTGGACGACAGCATCACGCGCGAGCTCACCGAACTTGGCGCGCAGCTGCACTTCAAGCCGCTGTGGCTCGAGGACCTCGTCGAACTCGCCTACTCGCTGCTGACGTCCAACCGGCCCAAGTCGTCGCAGCCGCTCGCCAACTGACGGATCCGCCGTGGCTGCCGGGATGCCGGCAGCGTCCGACACCAGACTTGTAACTGCGCTGACGATCCTGCAAGTCGTCGCCGGCGTGCGGCGCAGCACGCCGGTGGCGGCTGCGTGACGACGACGTGCAGCGCCGCGCGGTTCCGCGCGGCGCCCGCCTGGCACTCCGGTTGTTCTGTCTCGGCCTCATGCGCGTGTGCAGTCAGGGAGACGGCCGTCTCCTGCTCGGCCTCCTCGTCGGCGCCGCCGTCATGTTCGGCCAGCCGCTACGCCAGCTCCTCAGCCAGGCGGAGGAGGTCTCCCGCGTCTATGGCGTCGATGTCGTCCCGGCCCTCGTCATCCTGGTGCTCGTGCTCACCGTGCACCTGTACCAGCGCCAGCGTGACGCCGCCGCCGCCCGGGCGCTGGCCGAGCGGGCCGCCGACGACGCCAGGCGGACGACGCGCGATCTGTCGCGGCTCGTCGACGCGTCCCACGCGCTGGCCAACGCCCTGGATCACGGCCAGCTGCGCGTCGAAGCGTGGCGCCACGTGCCGGCCCTGACCGGCGGGCGCACCGCCTGGGTGGCGGTGGCCGAACCGCATGCCTGGCACTGGGTCATGGAGGCGGACGCCGATCAGGAGGCGCAGCTGCTGGAGCTCGCGCCGTCGCTGCTGCAGCTGACGGAGGCGGGCGAGAGCCGTCACAACGGCTGGGTCCTGTTCCAGCTGCGGAGTTCCGGCCGCCCGCTCGGTGTCCTCGCCGTCGAGGACACGCCGGCACTCACCGGGATCGAAGAGCAGCGGCTCGACACGCTCGCCGCGATCATCAGTATCGCGGTCAAGAACGTCCAGCTGTTTGCCGAGATGCAGGTGAGCAGCGTTTCCGATGCGCTGACCGGCTGCTTCAACCGGGCGCATGCGTTTGCGACGCTCGACAGCGAGATGCGGCGGGCGAAGCGCAATCGCCGGCCGTTGTCGATCGCGATGCTCGACGTCGACGACTTCAAACGCATCAACGACGAGCACGGACACCTGTGCGGCGACGCGGTGCTGGAGTCGATCGGCGAGACGCTGCGCCGGACGCTGCGATCGAGCGATGTGAAGTGCCGCTACGGCGGCGACGAATTCATCATCGTCCTGCCCGAAACACCGATCGACGGCGCCGACCAGGTGGCGGATCACATCCGCCGCGCCATCGAGCGTGTCGAGCATCCCGGTCGCACGCGGCCGTTCACGATCCAGGTCAGCATCGGCGTGTCGGCAGCGCAACCCGGCGAAGCCGACGTGCTGGCGCTCGTCGGTCGTGCGGATGCGGCGCTCTATCGTGACAAGGGACGCAAGGCCCACGGACTCCGGCTCGTGGCCGGTGGTGCCGGTACCGCAGAGGTGGTCGCCGCCACCCGCGCTTGAGCTCGGCTGCGCACCCGTACGGCCGCCAGGCCTGCGGTATCATCAATGACCAATGCGTCTGTCGCGCGCACTCGTGGCCACGCTCGTGAGCGGATTGCTGGCCGCGTGCCAGGGCGATTCGGAGCCCGGCCCCGGCCCGGGGCCAGGTGGCACGGGTGAACTGCGCGGCGGCGAACGCCTGGCGTGGGATCAACTCGTCGAAGACGCCGCGACCGTCAACTCGCTTCGCTTCCGCCTGTGGATCGACGATCTGCCGGATGAGATGTCCGGCATCTCCTGCGAGCCGGCCGCACCCTCGAGTGCCTGCTCCGGCGTACTGCCCGGCATGTCCGGCGGACCGCACACGCTGGCGCTGTCGGCCGTTGCCGCCGACGGGACGGAGGGGCCGCGTTCCACGCCGCTGCAGGTGACCGTCGTGGCATCGGGCACCGGCGGCCGGTTGATCTTCCACGACGGGCTCCCGGCATTGGCGGACACCAGCCCGGCAGCGACGGCCGGCGAGGCGTCGACGGGCGGTGGCGGCGCGGCGGACGGTGTCGACGTCCAGACCCTCACCGATGCGTTGATCGAGCCGACCGACATCGTCGCGCTTCCCGACGGCCGTGTCGTGGTCGCCGAGCGTCGCGGCGTCGTCCGGCTGCTGGTCGATGGCGTTCTGCGCGCCGAGCCGATGCTGACCCTGGACGATGTGTCGACCGAGGGTGGCTCGGGGCTCCTGAGCCTCGCGCTCGATCCGGACTTTCCCCGCAATGGGCTCGTCTATCTCGGCTACACGGCCGAGACCGGATTCCGGATCGCGCGCCATCGCATCGTCGACGGCAGGCTCGGCGAGCGCAGCATCGTGTTCGAGACGTCGCCCGACCGCCCGTACGCAGCGGCCGTCCTGCGCTTCGGGCCCGACCGGCAGCTCTACGTCGGGCTGGACGACGAGGGCGACGCGTCACGCGGCGGTGACCTGGGCGCGGTCAGCGGCAAGCTGCTGCGGCTGAACTCCGACGGCAGCGTGCCGCGCGATCAGCCAGGATTTTCACCTGTCTACGCGGCAAGTCTGCGGGCGCCGCGGGCGCTGGACTGGTCGGTAGCGCCGCCTGGTCTGTGGGTGGCGGAAGGGAGCGGCCCGGTGGCCGGCCTGCTGACCGTGCTGCAGCCTGGCGGGGCAGACCGCCGTGCCGCAATCGTCGCCCGCTACGCGATGCCGGATGCCGACGTGCCGGTCGCCGCCGCGTTCTATCACGGTGCGGCGTTCCAGGCGTGGACGGGAGATCTGCTCGTCGGGTTGGGTGTGTCGGGGCAGCTGCTGCGACTGCGGCTCGATCCGGCCGACGGTACCCGCGTGTCGTCCACCGCCATCGTCCTCGACGGCAGCGCCGGTCCTATACGCGCGCTGAGCCTTGGCGTGGAGGGTGCCGTGTACGTGGCCGGTGACCACACGCTGTTGCGGCTGACCCCGTCGCCGGGGCCCTGACCGCGTCGCCGTACCCGGACCGAAGTGGTGGACATGCCATGTCGGCACGTCCACCTTCTCGACCTGGCTACTTCTTGATCGAGTCGCCGACGCCTTCGATCGCTTCGCCCACCTTGCGGCGGCCGCGTCCGATCGCGTCCTGCGTGTCGCCGGCGATTTCGTCGGCTTCGCCTTCGTTGCGCAGCCGATCGTTGTCGGTCAGATCGCCGGCCGCCTGCTTGACCTTGCCCTTGAGCGCCTCGGCCTTGCCTTCGAGTTCATCGCGGTTCATCTCATACCTCCTGAAGGGTCAGACCACCGTCCGGCGGCCGCCGAGCAGCCCAATCACGAACAACACGAGGGCGATCACCAGCAGCACGTGGATGACGGAGCCAATCGTGTAGACGCCCACGAAGCCGAGCAGCCAGGCGATCAACAAAATCAGCGCCAGTGTGTAGAGCATGCCTCCCTCTCCTCTCCGGAGTGAGGTGAGTGCAAGGCGCGATCCGACGTTCAGGTTCAGGGCTGGGCTGTGGCGTGCAGGAAGCCGTCCGAGCCCGACAGGGTCACCGGCAAACCGAAGAGCTCCGAGAGATGCGGTTCCGTCAGTACCTCGTCGCGACGGCCGTAGCGCAGGACACGGCCGCGCTTGAGAAACACGACGTGCGAGACCGCCGGAACGATGTCCTCGACCTGATGCGTGACGAGGATGAGCGTCGTGCCGGCCTCGGCGACGCGGTGTATCAGCGTGGCGAGGCGGTGCCGGGCTGCGAGGTCGAGGCCGCTCGCCGGTTCGTCCAGCAGCAAGGCGTCGGGGGCGGTCACGAGCGCGCGGGCGACCAGCACGCGCCGCACCTCGCCGGTCGACATCTCATCGAGGTAGCGGGATGCGAGATGCGTCGCCTCCATGCGGTCGAGCGCCGTGCGCGCCTCGGCGCGCATGGCCGGCGAGACGGCGTCCGGCGGCGTCAGGCCGTGCATGCCGAAGAACCCGGACAGCACGGCGTCCATGACGCGGATGCGGCCGTAGCTGTTGCCGTTGACGAACCGGTGATGCAGATCGCCGGATACCACCCCGAGGCGGGGGCGCAGTTCGAAGACGTGCCACACGTCGCGTCCGAACACCCGCAGCGACGGCGATCCGTCGGCGTGCGGCACCGGACGATCCTGGAAGGTGATGAGTTGCATCAGCGCCGACTTGCCGGCACCGTTCGGCCCCATGATGGCCGTGTGCTGGTCCACCGGGATGGTGAGCGTCAGGCCGTCGAGCGCGCGCACGTCGTTGCGGACCACCGTCGCGTCGATCAATTCCAGAATCGGCGCGCCGCTCATTCGGATATGGCGTCGTCGTGTTCGCCGGCCGGCTGCCCGTCGGCACGGTCCGGCGTCGTCGTCGCCGATCCGCTGCGAACCGCCGCCGCGGCGGGCTCGCGCAGCAGCCAGCGTGCCGTCGCGAGCAACGCGAAGCCGACGGCGCCGCCCGTGACGAATCCCGACACACGCGGCTTCGCCGGCGGGCGCGGCGCGGCGCGCTTGCGCTTCTTGCGTTCGTCCACCGGAATCCAGCGGGTCAGGTAGGCGAACGCCTCGGAGGCGCAGGCAGGGCACTGCGGCTCCTCATGCAGTTCCTCGCAGTCCAGACAGAGCCGGGCACTTCGCAGCTGCATAGTGCAGCCCAGTCTACAATAGTCAGACGATGGATCTGGTGACCGCGCTCGGCCGAACCATCCCGTTCGCCCTCGCCTCGGGCATCAATCTATATGCAACGGTCGCGGTGCTCGGACTGGTCTCGCGCTATGGCCTCGTCGACCTGCCGCAGGCCTTCCGCGGCTTCGAGCATCCGGTGATCATCGGCGTCGCCCTGGCCATGTACGTCATCGAGTTCGCGGCCGACAAGATTCCGTGGATCGATTCGGTGTGGGACACCGTGCACACCGTCGTGCGACCGCTCGGCGGCGCCGTCGTCGCGGTCACGGCGCTCGGCGACAGCTCGGTTGCCATGCAGACGCTCGTGGCGCTGCTCGGCGGCGGCGTGGCGATGACGACCCACCTGTCCAAGGCCGGCACGCGCGCGGTGGCCAACAGCAGCCCCGAACCGTTCAGCAACTGGTTCCTGAGTATCGGCGAAGACCTCTTCGTGATTGCGTTCTCCTATGTCGCGCTGCAACACCCGTACATGGCGCTGCTGGCCTCCGTCGTCATTCTGACGGTCATCTTCATGTCCGCGTCGCTGCTGTATCGCGCCGTCCGGCGACGGCTCAGGGCGTGACCGGCGTCGACGGTCACGAGCCATCCCGGATGATCCGGCAGCTCTCGATGTCGAAGGTGACGGCGCCCAGCGCGAGATGGGTGTGATCGCGGAAGCCGGCCAGGAACTGGACGAAGCGGTGGACGTCGGCGAAGTTGCTGGCGATGCCGAGTGACGCACGGATCGCCCCGGCACTCTTGCCGCCGCGATGCTGGACGATTTGCATGAAGCGGGGCAGCGTCACATCGTCACCGGCGGCGATGCCGGCGAGCATGTCGTCTTCCGTCAGGCCCTCGGCGACCTCGCCGGTACCCGGGTTGCAGAAGCAGCCGGTACGGAGCGAGATGTGCTGGGCGCTCGCGAGTTCTTCGATGCGGCGATAGTCCAGCAGATGACCGTCGGGGTCGTAGAGGTTCAGCGTGACGGTCGCGCCGCGTGCTTCGGTCGTCGCCGGGCCGTAGATGCGCACCATGTGGCGACCGTTGCCGTGCCGCAACGCGAGCAGCTCGGCCAGCAACCAGCCGGTGAGGCAGCGGACCCGCGTGCCGATCGTCTCGATGCCGACGCGCGCCATCAGTTGCAGGCCGCCGCGCACCGCCGGGATGCTCAGGTAGTTCAGCGTGCCGTCCTCGAAGCCGGCCTCGCCCGGCGACAGGCGATGCAACCGCCCCTGCACGGTGGCGAAGTTCACGGTACCGCCGCCGAACCACGGCCGCCGCAGGCGGGCCAGCGCCGAACGTCGGATCAGCAGGCAGCCGACGCCGGTCGGGTAGCCGAACATCTTGTAGAAGGAGAGCACGACGAAGTCCGGCGTCACCAGCTGGAGATCGAGCCGATTCGTCGGAACGAACGCCGCGGCATCGAGCAGCACGTCCCAGCCGGCAGCCTGTGCCTCGCCGACGAGATCGAGCGGGTGCTTGACGCCCGAGAAGTTGGACTGGGCGGGGAAGGCCAGCAGGTGTGGGGCCGGGCCGCGACGACCGGCCAGCAGCGCGGTGAGGCGGGGGCGGTCCAGCCGCAGGTCGGGCAGACTGAGCGGCGCGTACTCGACCGGCGTGCCGCGGGCGGCGGCGTACTCACGGATGCCGTTGACCGAGTTGTGGTTGTCGAAAGAGAGGACGGCGCGACCGTCAGGGGCGAACGGGTACGCCTCGCCGACCAGTTTCAAGGCCGCGGTGGCGTTGGCCGTGAACACCGCGACGTAGTCGGTGCCGGCGTTGAACCACGCGAGCACCTCCGCGCGTGTGCGCTCCACCATCTCGGTGGTCGCCGAGGAGGACTCGTTGACGGAGTGCGGATTGCCGAAGACGCCGTGCAACAGCACCTCCGCATGGTCGCGGACTTGCGACGCGGCGTAGAGGCTACCGCCGGTGTAGTCGAGGTAGACGTGGCCGCTGGCATCGAGCCGCCCGTATTCGCTGGCGCGCAGCGCATCGACGACGGCGGTGGACCGATACTCGGGATGGGCGGTCAGGAACGCTTGGTAGGCTGGCTCCACGCTACGATTCTACTGCGCGGACCGCGGCGCCCCGGACCGCCGGCGCCGGCGGTCGGCGTACGGCGGTCGGCCGCTCCGGCCCCGCGCTGTCGCACCGGCGCGCGGGCACATCGCGGTGAGGACACGATGCTCGTCGAGGATCAGCACGAACTGCTCGCGTTTCTTGCAGACCCCGCGTCCTATCCCGCGGCGCACGGCGACACCGTCGACCGCATCGACACGCACAGTGCGATTGTGTTCCTCGTCGGCGACCACGCCTACAAGCTCAAACGTGCGGTCCGCTACGACTACCTCGATTTCACGACGCCTGCGCGACGGCGCCAGTGCTGTGAGGCGGAGGTCGTCGTGAACCGCCGCACCGCACCCGGACTCTATCTGGGGGTGGTCCCGGTCACGCGCGACGGTGACGGTCACCTGGCGATCGACGGCACCGGGACGCCCATCGACTGGCTGGTCCACATGCGACGGTTCGGCGACGACCAGCTGCTGGATCGCATGGCGGCGCGGCGGGAGCTGGGCGTCGAGATCATGCCGGCGCTCGCCGACGCCGTCGCCCGGCTGCACGCCGGCGCCCGCCGCTGCGCCGGCCGCGGCGGTGCCGACGCCATGCGCTGGGTCGAGGCCGGCAACACGCGCGGCCTGCAGGAGGAAGGCGCCGGTCTGCTCGACGAGGCAGCCTGCCGGCAGCTGCTGACGCTGACGACGCAGGCGATTCAGCGGCACGAGGCACTGCTCGACACCCGCGGCCGGCAGGGCTGGATCCGCGAGTGCCACGGAGATCTGCACCTGCGCAACATCGTGCTGCTCGCCGGCCAGCCAACCCCCTTCGATGCGGTCGAGTTCAACCGCGACCTGTCGTGCATCGACGTCCTCTACGATCTCGCGTTCCTGCTGATGGACTTGTGGCGGCTCGACCTGCGCCGGCACGCGAACGGTCTGTTCAACCGCTACGTCGCGCGGAGCGTCGCGCCGGACGACTGCGCCGCGCTCGGCCTTCTGCCGCTGTTCCTGTCGTTCCGCTCGGCCGTGCACGCCAAACCCCGCGGCGCCGCCAGCCGCCACGGATCACCGGTGTGGGCGCGAGGACGATCCCGAGTCGGCGGCCTATGTCCTCTACACCTCGGGTGCGACGGGCCGGCCGAAGGGGGTCGCCGTACCCCACCGGGCGGTCGGCAACTTC
>CADEDC010000001.1:190235-195539 GCA_902825985.1 uncultured Acidobacteriota bacterium
CGGGTGCCTTGAGCCTGCGGAGCGACACGATGCGCAAGCAGCTGGCCGGCGTCGACGAGCGGACGCGGCTCGGCGGTGACGCCTATCGGCCCGAGATGAACCGCCGCGTCTACCGGTCGCTCGGCGAGTGGGCGGAACGGGCGCTGCAGGCCGGGCACGCCGTGATCGTCGACGCCGTGTGCGCGACCGACGATGAACGGCGCGGCTTCGAGGCGATCGCCGCGGCCGCCGGCGTCCGCTTCGCCGGGCTGTGGCTCGATGCCCCGGCCGACGTGCTCACGCATCGCGTGGCCGAGCGCCGGGGCGATGCCTCGGATGCGACGGCGGCCGTCGTCGCGGCGCAGGTGGCGCGCGGCAGCGGGTCCGTGACGTGGCCGGCCATCGCCGCGGCGGCGGCGCCCCCGATCGTCGAGGCGCAGGTCAGGACGGCGCTGCGGCGGATGCTATAGTAGCGGCCCGTTCATGGACTCCGCCGCCTTGCGCCGTCTGCCTGTGCTGCTGCTGTTCGTCGGCAGCGGGCTCGCCGCGCTCGTCTACGAAATCGTCTGGTTCCAGATGCTGCAGCTCGTCGTCGGCTCATCGAGCGTCTCGATGGGCGTGCTGCTCGGGACGTTCATGGGCGGCATGTGCCTCGGCAGCTTCCTGCTGCCGCGCCTGGTGGCGCCGCACCATCATCCGCTGCGCGTCTATGCCGCACTGGAGGCCGCCATCGCCGTCTGTGGACTGGCGTTGCTCCTGTTGGTGCCGCTCATCGGCGGGCTGTACACCACGTGGGCCGGCGTCGGCGTGATGAGCTTCGTGCTGCGCGGGGTGGTGGCCGCCGTGTGTCTCCTGCCGCCGACCCTCGCGATGGGTGCCACCCTGCCGGCCATCGGCCGCTGGGTGGAGAGCACGCCTGCCGGCATGTCCTGGCTCGGACGGTTCTACGCCGGCAATACGGCCGGCGCCGTACTCGGCTGCGTCCTCGCCGGGTTCTACCTCCTGCGGGTCTTCGACGTCGTCGTTGCGACCTGGGTGGCCGTCGCCGTGAATCTGGTGGTCGGTGGTGTGGCCTGGTGGCTGGCGTCGGCGACTTCGGCGATGGCGGACGTCGGCCGCCGCCCGCCGATGACCGGCGCGGGGGCAGCGGAAACCGCCGTGCCCGCCGAGGCCTTCATCGTCGTCGCCATCGCGTTGTCCGGCTTCTGCGCGCTGTCTGCGGAGGTCGTGTGGACGCGCTATCTGTCGCTGCTGTTCGGTGCCACGGTCTACACCTTCTCGATCATCCTCGCCGTCTTTCTCACCGGGCTCGGCATCGGCAGCGGGGTCGGGGCGAGCCTGGCGGCGCGTCTCCGCCGTCCGGCGCTGGCGCTGGGCGTCGCGCAGTTGCTGACCGTCGGCGCGGTGCTGTACTCCGGCGTGATGCTGGCAGAAGTGCTGCCGATGCAGCGCGGCACGGCGCTGATCACGGATGACATCTGGCGGACCTTCCTGATCGACATGCGGCGTGCCGTGCTCGGCGTGTTGCCGGGGCCGCTGCTCTGGGGCGCCAGCTTCCCGCTGGCCCTCGCCGCCCTCGCGGGCGCAGGGCAGGATGCCGGCCGGCTCGTCGGCCGCGTCTACGCCGCGAACACCCTGGGTGCCATCGCCGGCGCGATGCTGACCAGCCTCGTGCTGGTCGCAACCGTCGGCACGCAGCACACGCAGCAGATCATGTTGATCGCGGCGGCTCTGGCGGCGACGGCGGCGCTGCACGCCGCACGCCGGTGCCAACCGGCGGTGCCGCGGCGCGCCGGCGCCACCCGCTGGTGGCAGACGGCGATCGCCGGGCTGATCCTGGTCGTCACCGGGGCGGCCGTCTGGCGCGTGCCGGCGGTGCCGGCGATGCTGGTGGCGTACGGGCGCAACGCCGCCGCCTGGGTCGAACAGGCCGGCGACATCGTCTTCGTCGGCGAAGGCCTGCAGGCGTCGGTGGCGGTGTCACGGCAGAAGGACGGGTCGCTGAACTACCACAACGCCGGCAAGATCCAGGCGTCGAGCCTGCCGCAGGACATGCGGCTGCAGCGCATGCTCGGGCATCTCACGACGCTGATTCCCAGGGAGGCGCGCTCGGTGCTGGTGATCGGCTGCGGCGCCGGCGTGACCGCCGGCGCCGTCAGCGTCAGCCCGAAGGTCGAGAAGGTGACGATCGCCGAGATCGAGCCGCTGGTGCCGGCCGTGGTGTCGACGCACTTCGCCGCGGTCAATCACGACGTCATCCGCAGTCCGAAGGTGCACGTCCATCTCGACGACGCGCGGCATTTCCTGGCGACGACCGCTGAACGGTTCGACGCGATTACGTCAGACCCGCTCGACCCGTGGGTGAAAGGGGCCGCCGCGCTCTATACGAAGGAATTCTTCGAGCTGGCGAAGTCGCGGCTGAAACCGGGCGGCGTCATGACGCTGTTCGTGCAACTGTATGAGAGCAGCCCCGAAGCCGTGAAGTCGGAGATCGCGACGTTCTTCGAGGTCTTCCCGCACGGGCTGGTGTTTGGCAACACGTTCGACGGGCACGCGGAAGACACCGTGCTCGTCGGCACCGTGGAGCCGCCGTATCTCGACGTCGACGTGATGGAGACCGGCCTGCTGCAGCCCGAGTACGCACGCCAGCGGCTGTCGCTGGGCGAGATCGGCGTCTACTCCATCGTCGACCTGCTGGGCCGCTACGCCGGACGGGCCGGCGATCTCGAGCCGTGGCTGGTGGACGCGTCAATCAATCGCGACCGCGACATGCGCCTCCAGTACCTGGCCGGCCTCGGTCTCAACCAGCATCTTGGCCGCGACATCTACCAGGACCTGCTGCAATACCGCCGCTTCCCGGAGGACGTGTTCATCGCCACCGAGCCGAACCTGTCCTGGCTGCGCAACGCCGTCGAGCAGCCGCCCGAGTGACTGCCAGGCCGGAGCCTCGCTGGGGCGGGTGGGGCGGGTAGGCCGGGTGGGCCGGGTGGGCCGGGTGGGCCGGGTGGGCCGGGAAGGCCGGGTGGGCCGGGTAGGGTCAGGGGCGCGCGGCGGACGTGCCGAGCACGCTCAGTAACGACAGCGGATCGATGCGCGCCCCATTCACCCGGACGGCCCAGTGGAGGTGCGGACCGGTGACACGGCCGGTGGCACCGACGAGGCCGACGACATCGCCGGTCGACACCTCATCGCCCTCCATGACCGAGAACGCCGACAGGTGCGCGAAGAGCGAGAACAGACCGAGGCCGTGATCGATGATTACGGTGTTGCCCGAGAAGTACAGGCTGTCGGCGAGGCGAATGCGTCCGTGATTCGGCGCTTGGATGGGCGTGCCGGTGCCGCTGAGAAAATCGGCTCCGGTGTGCGGTGAACTCCGGCCGCCGTTGAAGATGCTGCGGCTGCCGAACCGGCTGTTGGCCGGGTCGCGGACCGGCCGGACGAACGGCCCCGCCCAGAGCGCCCGCCCGGCCGGTGAGCCGTAGATGTCCGTCGTCCTGGCCGTCTCGCGGGTGATCCGTTCGATGGCCTCGGGTGGCGGATCGACCAGCGCCGGATTGACCTTCAGCCGCCGGGTGGGGAAGCGCTTCGGCACGACCGTCAGATCGTGGGTGACCGTCACGACGCCGGCTGCCGTCGTCGCGGTGACCGAGGTCGGAATCACGCCGGGCTTCGTGTCGAGGTCGAGGCCGACCAGTGCACGCCAGGTGTCGTCCTCGGCCTGCGTCGCAGTGGAAGGACGTCCGAAGGCGGTGACGACGACCTGCGTCGCATCTGGCGGCGGCGTAATGGTGTACACCACCAGTTCACCGGGCTGCATCGCCCGCGCGGCGGTCCGCACCGTCAGCACCGGGGCGCCCCCGGCCTGGGCTGCGCCGGCGACGGGGCCGGGTGACGCGACGTGCAGCGCGGCGAGGCCCGTCGTCACCGTCGCGACGATGCGCACGATCCGGCTCCGCGCGACGGTCGAGACCACGTCCCGATTGTAGCGCGGGGCCGCCGGTCGGCGCGCGAGTGGGCTACCGGAGCCAGAGCAGGCCGGCCAGCACGCCGAGATAACTGGCGCTGACGTACACCGACACGATCAAGCCGCGTTCTCCGGGCGACACCACGCGCCAGGCGGCGATCGGGTGACAGCACATCGCCAGCAGGCGACCGATGAGTGCTTCGGGTGCTCGAACGGGGCGGCTGGTGGTCATGCGACCCGCCTGAGCGCAAGAGCCTCGCCAGTCGCCGGCCGTCCGGTTTTCGGCGCCTTTCGCCCGATGGCGCCCGGGACGTCCCGCCCGATCGAGACCTCGGTCTGCCTCGCGGCTGACTTGCAGGCATCGGGCGGCGGTATGCTGAGGGGGTCCGATGGGACGCATCCCGATTCCGCACGGGCTGGTGACGCGACTGCATCGCGAGGCTGACGCTGCCCGCTGGCAGCTGTCGAGCGCGCGGTTTGCCGAAGCGCTCGAGACGAGCATCGTGAGTTCCCGCGGCGATGGGGTCACCATCGCGCCGCGCGACCTCGAGGCGGCGCTGTCGGCCCTGCACCTGCGTGACCTCGCGCTCGCCTGTGCCTGTGCCGACGGCGACGAAGCGGCCTGGGAACATTTCGTCCGTGAGCACCGCCCCGTGCTTTATCGCGCTGCCGAGGCGATCCGCCCGGGCGGCGGCCGCGAGCTGGCCGACTCGTTGTACGCCGAGCTGTTCGGCGTCTCGGCGCGCGGCGACGCCCGGACCTCGCTCTTCCGCTATTTCCACGGCCGCAGCAGCCTGGCCACGTGGCTGCGCGCCGTGCTCGCGCAGCGGCATGTCGACACGATTCGCGTGGAGCGCCGCCATGAACCGCTGGGCGAGGACGAGCCGCCGGCGCCGGCGACAGGGCGGCCGTCGCTGGCACCGTCACCGGAGCGGCAGCGCTGGATATCGGCCATGCACGGAGCCCTGTCGCGAGCCATTGCCGGGCTGGACGCGAAAGACCGCTTGCGATTGGCGTGCTACTACGCCGAGTCGATGACGCTGGCCGAGATCGGCCGTGCTCTCGGCGAACACGAAGCCACGGCGTCGCGCCACCTCACCCGGACGCGCAAGGCCCTGCGCCTGGCAGTCGAAAGGGACCTGCGCGAGTCGGACGGGATGAGCCAGGCCGAAATCGCCGAGTGCCTGGCCTCGGTGAGTGCCGATGCCGGCACGCTCGACCTTGGCGCGCTGATCAATGCGCCGCCGGTCGCCCGGTAGCCTCGGCGGGTTGTTCAGGCCGGGCAGGCCGGGCAGGCCGGGCAGGCCGGGTAGGCCGGGTAGGGCGGGTAGGGCTGGTGGGCCGGGTAGGGGTGCAAGTTG
>CADEDC010000002.1 GCA_902825985.1 uncultured Acidobacteriota bacterium
CGCCGAGCGAGAAGCCGGCGAGCACGTTCGAGATGCGCATCACCTGTTCCTGATAGGCGATGACGCCGTAGGTGTCGGACAACACCGGCTCGAGCTCGGCGAACTCGTAGACGACCTCGGTCCTGCCCTGCTTGCGGGCGATGTAGTCGTCGACCATGCCGCTGCGCAGCGGCCCGGGGCGGTAGAGCGCGTTCAGCGCGATCAGGTCGTCGAGGCGCTGTGGCTTCGCCTTGCGCAGGATGTCGCGCATGCCGCTCGATTCGAACTGGAAGATGCCGTAGGTCTGACCGTCCTGGAAGATCTGGTAGGCCTTGGCATCGTCGAGCGGAATCGTGTCGATGTCGAGCTCGATACCCAGCGTCCGCTTGATCTCGCTGAGGCAGTCGTAGATGAGGGTCAGCGTGCTCAGGCCGAGGAAGTCCATCTTGAGGAGGCCGACGCGCTCGATCTCCTTCATCGACCACTGCGTCACGATTTCGTCGCGCGCCCCCTTGTAGAGCGGTGCGTACTCGGTGATCGCCTTGGGCGCGATGACGACGCCGGCGGCATGCACCGAGGCGTGGCGGGTCATCCCCTCCAGCCGGCGGGCGACCGCGAAGAGCTCCTTGACCTTCGGGTCGTGGGTCTCCATCTCCTTCAGCACCGGATTCTCCTCGAGCGCCTTGTCGAGGGTCATGTCGAGAGCCGGCGGAATCTGCTTGGCGACCTTGTCCACCTCGGCGAAGGTCCACTCGAGGACGCGGCCGACGTCCTTGATGACCGCCTTGGCCTTCATCGTGCCGAAGGTGATGATCTGCGCGACGTTCTCGCGGCCGTACTTCTGGGTGACGTACTCGATGACCTCGCCGCGCCGCCGTTCGCAGAAATCGATGTCGATATCGGGCAGCGAGATGCGTTCCGGGTTGAGGAAGCGTTCGAAGATGAGGTCGTAGTCGATCGGGTCGACGTCGGTGATGCGCAGGCAGTAGGCGACGAGACTGCCGGCCGCCGAGCCGCGGCCGGGACCGACCGGAATCCCCTGTTCGCGGGCGTAGCGGATGAAGTCCCAGACGATCAGGAAGTACCCGGGGTACTTCATCTTCTTGATCATCTCGAGCTCGTAGGTCAGGCGCCGCTCGTACTCGTCGAGGGTGTGGCGCAGCAGGCCGCGCACCTGCAACTCCTGCAGGCGCGGCAGCCGGGCGGCGAAACCGGCGCGCGCCACGAAGTCGAAGTAGCTGTCGACGTCGTAG
This sequence comes from uncultured Acidobacteriota bacterium, assembly GCA_902825985.1. Taxonomy (GTDB): domain Bacteria; phylum Acidobacteriota; class Vicinamibacteria; order Vicinamibacterales; family CAVVIG01; genus VFZL01. The sequence continues at coordinate 1,233 of CADEDC010000002.1, forward strand.
CCGGGCGGCACGTCGAAGTCGGGCAGGAAGTTCTCGCCGTGTCCGAGCGTGACGTTGCAGCGCTCGGCAATCCGCACCGTGTTGGCGAGCGCGGCCGGGTGGTCCTTGAACGTGTCGGCCATCTGCTCGGCGGTCTTCAGGAAGAACTGCCGGGCCTCGTAGCGCAGCCGCTTGGGGTCGTTGAAGGTCTTGCCGGTGCCGATGCACAGCAGCACGTCGTGCGGATGCGCGTCGGTGTCGCGCAGGTAGTGGACGTCGTTGGTGCACACCATCGGCAGACCGAGGTCGCGGGCCAGCGCCGGCATCCCGCTGTTGACCGTCCGCTGCTCGTCGATGCCGTGCCACTGCATCTCGAGGAAGAAGTTGTCCGGCCCGAGGATGTCGCGGTAGGCGGCGGCCGCCTCGAGCGCCTTCTTCTCCTGGTGGTGCCACAAGCCCTCGGCGACCTCGCCCTTCAGACAGCTGCTCAGGCCGATCAGCCCCTTCGCGTGTTGCGCCAGCAGCTCCTTGTCGATCCGCGGCTTGTAGTAGAAGCCTTCCGTGTAGCCGGCCGACACCAGTTTGATGAGGTTGTGGTAGCCCTCGTTGGTCTCGGCGAGCAGCACCAGATGGTTCTGGGTCTCCCCCGGCACGCCGCTCTTGGTGCGCCGATCGCCCGGCGCGACGTAGACCTCGCAGCCGAGAATCGGGTTCAGGCCGCGGGCCCGGGCGTGGTCGTGGAAGACGACCGACGAGAACATGTTCCCGTGTTCGGTCACCGCGATGCCGGGCATCTTCAGCCGGACCGCTTCATCGAGCAGTTCGTCGATGCGGCAGGCGCCGTCGAGCAGCGAGAACTCGGTGTGCAGGTGCAGGTGAACGAACTCAGCCATCGTGCCGCTCCGACTCTACTCCCACTCGATGGTCGAGGGCGGCTTCGAGCTGATGTCGTAGACCACGCGGTTGATGCCGCGGACCTCGTTGACGATCCGCGACGAGATGCGCGCCAACAGGTCGTGCGGCAGACGAGCCCAATCGGCGGTCATGCCGTCGCGGCTCTCGACGGCACGAATGGCCGCCGTGTACTCGTAGGTGCGCTCGTCGCCCATGACGCCGACGCTCTGCACCGGCAGGAGGACGGCGAAACTCTGCCACAGGCGTGTGTACCACCCGGCGCGCCGGACCTCGTCGGAGACGATCGCGTCGGCCCGCCGCAGCAGATCGAGGCGCGGCTTCGTGATCTCGCCAAGGATGCGCACCGCCAGCCCGGGGCCGGGAAACGGCTGGCGGACGACGAACTCCTCGTCGAGGCCGATCTGCCGTCCGACGTCCCGCACCTCGTCCTTGAACAACTCACGCAGCGGCTCGACGAGCCGCAGGCGCATCCGATCCGGCAGGCCGCCGACGTTGTGATGGCTCTTGATGAGCGCCGACTGCCCGACCACCGCGACCGACTCGATGACGTCGGGGTAGAGCGTGCCCTGGGCGAGAAAATCGACGGCCCCCAGCTTGTGGGCTTCCGCCTCGAAGACGTCGATGAACGTGGCACCGATGATCTTGCGCTTCTGCTCCGGGTCGGTGACGCCGGCCAGCCGATCGAGGAACAGATCCACGGCGTCCGTGAACACGAACGGCAGCTGCAGCCGCTCGAACCGCTTGCAGATCTGCGCCGCCTCGTTGAGGCGCAGGACGCCATTGTCGACGAAGATGCAGGTCAGCCGATCGCCGATCGCGCGATGCACGAGCAGCGCCGCGACGGTCGAGTCGACGCCGCCGCTGAGCCCGCAGACGACGCGGCCCGTCGGACCGACCTGCTGGATGATCCGCGCCGTCGCCTCGTCGATGAACGACGCCATCGTCCAGTCGCCGGTGCAGCCGCAGACGCCGTAGGCATAGTTCCGCAGGATGTCGAGCCCGTGCTCGGTATGCACGACCTCGGGATGGAACAGCAGCGCGTAGAGCTGGCGGCCGGCATCGGCCATGGCCGCGACCGGCGCGTTCGCACTCGTGGCGACGACCGAGAAACCCTCCGGCTGGCGGGCGACGTAGTCGCCGTGGCTCGCCCAGACGCGGATCTCCGCCGGCACGCCGGCGAACAGTGCCGCACCGGCGCCGGTCGCGTCGAGCGCGACGCTGGCATGGCCGAACTCGCGCTGGGACGCCGGCGCGACGCTGCCGCCGAGCGTGTGCGCCATGAGCTGCATGCCGTAACAGATCCCGAGCACCGGTCGCCCGAGCGCGAACAGCGCCGGATCGCACACCGGCGCGCCCGGCGCCGACACGCTCATCGGTCCCCCGGACAGGATGATGCCGGCCGGATGGCGGGCCCGGATGGTCTCGGCCGGCGTCCCGGGGGGCCAGATCTCCGAGTACACCGACAGCTCGCGCAAACGGCGCGCGATGAGCTGGGTATATTGCGATCCGAAATCGAGAACGATGATCGTTTGATGGGTCACGAAAGCGGCCTGCCTCGCGCGTCAGAACGGGGCGGAAAGATTAGACGCTATTATAGCGGTGTGCGGAAGCGCGTCACCACAATATGTTGTAGTGCACTTGCCCTTGGCCTCGCGCTACCCACATGGGGTTCGGCTCAGACGACGGCTGCCCGCTTCCCGCTTTTCCCGGTCGCGACCCGCTGGACCGTCACCTTCGACGCGGCGCTCGCTCAGCCCCCCGGCTTCTTCGGCCACCTCGGTGTGTTCGTCCTCGACGGCGGCACGGTGACGGCCTACGACCTGCACCAGGGCGTCGCCATCTGGTCGGTCTCGCGTCCCGCCACCACGGCTCCGATCGTTGCCGACGACCGCGTCCTGCTGCTGCACGACCGCACGCTCACCGCCCTCGACATCCGTGACGGCCGCGCGGTCTGGGAGATCCAGACGGCCGGCGTACTGGCCGCCCCGATGACGGCGCTGGGCGGTTGGCTCATCACCGTCGCCGAGGCCGGTCAGCTCACCGCCTATCGTCTGGCCGACGGCGGGCTGGTCTGGTCGGCGGCAGCGGGCGGGCCGGCCGTTCAGCCGGTCAGCATCGCGGGTGAGCGGGTCTACGTCGCGCGCCAGGACGGCACCATCGTGGCCCTGCGGCTGGAGAACGGCAGTCAGGTCTGGACACGGCGCATCGGCGGCGCGCCGCAACCGGTGCTCGCGCTGCCCGATCGCCTCTACATCGGATCGGACGACAACTATCTGTACTGCTTGATCGCCCGGGACGGGCGCATCGACTGGCGCTGGCGGACCGGCGGCGACATCATCGGCCGACCGAGCTTCGACGACGAGCGGATCTACGTCGTGTCGCTCGATACGGTGATCCGCGGGCTGGATCGGCGGAACGGCGCCCAGCGCTGGAAGCAGGCGCTGCAGTTGCGTCCGACCCGTGGCGTCGTCGCCGCCCCGGACGCCGTCCTGGTCGCCGGCGTCACCCAGGTCGTGCAGGGCATCGGCACGAAGGACGGCGCCGCGGTTGGGACGATTGACGTTGGCGGCCTGCTCGCGGCGCCGCCGCACGTCGTGCCGGCGCCGGCGCTCCCCTCGTCGCTGGTCGTGCTCGTCGCGCGATCGCTGGAGCGCGGCAGCGTCATGATCGCCGTGACGCGGACGCTCGAGCCGCCGGCATCGCCAATCCAGCCGCTGCCGGATCCGAATACGCCGGTGCCGCCGGTCGGGAGCGTCGGACCCGTCGTTCCGGGGCCGGACGGCACGCTTCCCGCCGCGCCGCCGCCGAGGGTGTTCGACCCGCCCCCGTCAACTGATGGAGGGAATCGCTGACTCGATCGACCGAGGGCCGTCGGCCGTCTGCGCCAGGGCGTGGCGCCGGTACAGCGTGAGGTAGGCGCCCAGGGCGGTCAGGCCGATGTACTCGAAGACCAGGCCGCGGATCACCAGCGCCGCGATCTGCAACGGGAAGACCGCGAGGCCGACGAGCGGCACGAACGCGATCAATCCAACCCCCGACCAGGCGAGCGCCGACGCCAGCGTTGCGCCGACTACCATGCCGAGCACGACGATGAAGATGCCACCCAGGCCGCGTGTCTGCGCGCGGGCGAACCGGCCGACGAGGCGGGCGGCGTCCGAGAGGGTGACCCGCTCGGCTGCAATCACCATCTGCAGCAGCAGGTAGACCAGGTTGACCACCGTGATCCAGAGGACGAGGCCGACCGCCGACAGGGCGGCGACGAACGTCCAGCTGATCATCAGGTCGTGCTCCTCGGCCAAACGGTAGCCGTAGACCACGAACGCCAGGTAGCCGGCGCCGGACAGGCCATAGACCAGCATCAGCAGCACGCCAAGCGTCAGGTAGGACCGGAAGTGGCGGACGCAGCCGTCCATGAACGCGGGCATCGTGAAGCGGGCCGCCGACTTCAGGCTTTCGTAGGTCAGTGGATCGGTCTCGATCGGGCCGGCATGTTCGTTGGCATCGATGAAAACCGCCATGGTGCCGCCCTTGACCATGAACATCAGCACCGACCCGCCGAACAGGACGAGGCCGAACGCGGCGATGAACGCCACGAACGCCACCGGTTCCGCGGTCAACGCGTTGGCGACGCCGGTGAACATCTCCCGCAGCGTGCCTTGAAACGCCTGGGCGACGTCGCCGCCGAGCAACACGGCGACCATCAGCGCGGCCCCCGTGATCGGCACGGCGAGGAGGACCTGGAATGTGGTCTGGCCGACGAACTGGATGGCGACGGTCTGCCAGTTGGCGGCGGCGAGCAGCGCGCCACGTTTGAGAAGCCGCTTGAGGTCCAATCGATTTCACTATAGCACCGTGTATCCTGAGGGTTCATCGTGACGGGCCGCAGGTTCGCTCCCCTGGTGAGACGGGTCGGCATCATCGCGGCCCTGGGTCTCGGTTGCGCGCTGCTGAGCGGCGCCGCCGGAACGGTGTGGCTGCGATCGCGGGTGGGCGCGACACCGGCCGACACGGCGGCACGGGTGGAAGCCGCCATTCGCACCCGGCTGGATGCCAGCGCGGCACAACTGGCCGAAATCGGCCGCCGCGTCGCCGGCGAGCGCGATCTCATCCGCGACGTGCCGCAGGACGCGACCAGTGCGCCGCGCCTGTTCGATGCGCTGGCCGAGGCCCTGCCGGACGAGCTGGCGCCGACCACCGGGGTCACCGTCTACGACCCCAACCGGCGACCGATCGCGTGGGCCGGACGGGTCTTCGAGTTCCCCAGCAATCAGCCGGAATCGCCAGCCGGCGTGTTCGTGCAGGCCGACCCATTCGGCCCACGCCTGGTGCGCATCGAGGCGCTGGTCGACCGCGAGGCCGGAGCCGGGACTGCGCGGCCGCCGCTCATCGTCAGCGAGCAGCGTCTCGGCGACGTCCGGTCCGCGCCCGGCCAGCCGACCGCCTTCGTCATGCAGACGACGCTCGCGCCGGTCGACGTCACGGTTCACGAGGAGGCCGCACCACCGGTCGACGCCCGCGACAGCTACGCATTCGACGTCCGGGACGCTCAGGGGCGGTTGCTGCTCCGCGCCGCCGTCGCGCGCCGCGACGTCGAGCGTGTCCGCGACGCCGGTGCCGCGAGAGTGCGCGCCGCCGTCGCCATCGCCCTGGTGCTGACGGTGCTGGCGATCGCGACGGCCGCGCTCGAACACCGTCGCCGCCTGCGATCGACCTCCGCCGTCGTCGGCAGCACGATGCTGCTCGCGGCCCTGCTGCTGGTCGCCCGGCTGGTGCTGCGGGCCGGTGGCCCCTTCCTGGCCGGCGCGGGGTGGCTGGCGCCCCCCCTGGATTTGACGCTCACGGCGCTGCTGCTGCTGGCCATCGTCTGGCTGGTACTCGACCTCGTCGAGCGCTGGCGCATCAGCGGACGCCGGCGGCTGCCCGTCGATCGTGCGGGCGGCTGGACGGCGATCCATTTCGCCCTTGCCGGCGCGGTGACCGCCGCCACGCTGTCGTCCTACGCCGGATTCCTGCGCGGGCTGACCGAACTGACGTCGTACGATCTGCTGCACTTCTCGTTGCATCCGCTCGACACGACGCGCGTCGTGACCGCCTGCGGCCTCATCGTCCTGCATGCCGTCGCCATCTGGGGCGTGACCGCCATCACCCGCACGATGACAGTGGTGCGGCGGCGCGAACGGAGCGCGCTGACGACGGTGATTGCCGCCGTGGGCTGGGCGGCCGGCGCCGCGGTGATGCTTGCGCTGGCCCACCGCTGGAATCCCGGGCTGTCGCTGCTGGGGCTGCTGTTCCCGACCGCCGCCGTCGCGTTGGCCGCCATCGGCCTGGCGCGGCCGCGCGGTCCGGTGCGCCGCGGGTCGCAGGCGGGGCGGCTCGGGCTGCTCTACGTCGCGCTGGTCCTGCCGGCCCTGTCCACCTATCCCCTGCTGGACGGATTCGCCGCCGAGGCCAAGGAACGGCTGATCGCCGACGAGTACGGGCCGCTGGCGGCGAGTCAGCGGGAAGACCTGAAGCAGCACCTCGCGCGGACGCTGGAGCAGATCGACGCACGGCCTGCCCTGCCCCCTCTGTCCGCTACGGCGCCGCCGACCGCCACCGACGCACAGCCGGCGTTCGAGATCTGGCGGTCGACCGATCTCGATACCTACCGGCTGACCAGCGCCCTCGAGCTGTACGGTCCGAACGGCCGGCTGGTCAGCCGCTTCGCGCTGCGGCTGCCGCAGACCGCGCCGGCCAGCTATCGGGTCGCGAGCTGCGACTGGGACTTCCTCGACGAGGTGTCGCCGATCGGGTCGAGCGAGCGCCACGTCTTGCGGGCCAGTCGCGCGATCTGCGAGCGCGGCGAGCGGCTGGGCACGGTGGTCGTGCGGGTGATGCTCGACTATCGCACGCTGCCGTTCATCCGTGCCGAGTCGCCGTACATGGCGTCGCTCGGGCCGGAGCGCGTCGGTCCGGGTGAGGGCACGCCCGGCCGCGAGATCGACTTCGTCGGCTACGGCTGGAGCCGCGCGCCGCTGGTCAGCTCCGGCGTGGTGGTCTGGCCGCTGTCGGACGAGGTGTTCAGCCGGCTGGTCGAGTCACGGCAGCCGCTCTGGCAGACGATTCCGGTGCGCGACACGCGTTATCGCGTCTACTTCCTCAGCGATCGCGGCGGCATCTACGCGCTCGGCTATCCACAGGCATCGACGCTCGGACACCTGGTGAATCTCGCCGAGCTCATCGTGCTGGTGGCGGTGGTCTATGTCGTCCTGCTGGTGGCGGTCACCCTGGTCAGCCTCATGGCCGCCGGTGGACTGGCGGGCCGGCAACTGTTCCAGGAGGTCCGCTCCAGCTTCTACCGGAAGCTGGTGGCCGCATTCGTCGCGGGTGCGGTGGTGCCGGTGTTCGTGCTGGCAATCGCGACGCGCACGTATTTCGCCGCGCAGGCGCGGGCCGGCGTGGAGGCGGAGGCGGTCAAGACCGTCACCGTGGCGCAGCGCCTGGTCGAGGACTACGCGCGCATCGAAGGCATCCGCTCGCGGGCCCTCGACTACCTCGACGATCAGACGATGGTGATTGTCGGCCGGGCGATCGATCAGCCGGTCAATCTCTTCGAGCGCGACCGGCTGCGGGCGACCAGCGAGCGCGATCTCTTCGCGTCGGCCTTGCTGTCGCCGCGCACGGCCGCGGCGGTCTATCGCAGCATCGTGCTCGACCGGCTGCCGGCGTTCGTCGGCGAGGAGGAGGTGAACGGCTCACCGTACCTCGTGGCCGCGGCGCCGGTGCGCACCGGCGACCGCGAGGGCATCGTCACGGTGCCGCAGACGCTGCGGCAGCGCGAGATTGAGATGCAGATCGACGAACTGGATCGGCGCGTCGTCTCGGCCGCCGTCCTGTTCGTGCTGCTGGGCGCCGCCATCGGCTACTGGATGGCGGAGCGCATCGCCGACCCGGTCAATCGTCTGACCCGGGCGACGCGACGCATCGCGCGCGGCGATCTCGATGCCCGCATCGCGGCGACATCGTCGGACGAACTGCGGCGGCTGGTCGAGGACTTCAACCACATGGCGGCCGACCTCAAACGCCAGCGCGCCGAACTCGAGCGCACCCAACGCCTCGAGGCGTGGGCCGAGATGGCGCGCCAGGTCGCGCACGATATCAAGAACCCCCTGACGCCGATCCAGCTCTCGGCCGAGCACGCCCAGCGGGTCAACCAGGATCGCGGTAGACCGCTGTCGCCGGTCCTGGACGAATGCATCAACGTGATTCTCGGGCAGGTCCGGCTGCTGCGTCAGATCTCGGCCGAGTTCTCCAGCTTCGCCTCGTCGCCGACCGCCCGCCCGGCCGCGACCGACCTGGCCTCACTGGTCGACGAGGTGACCGATCCGTATCGCGCCTCACTGGCGACGCGGAGCAACCCCATCGAGGTGGTGACGAGCGCCGCACCGGACGTGCCGGCGATCGCAGTCGATCGCACGTTGTTCGCGCGCGCACTGACCAATATCATCGAGAATGCCGTGCACGCGATGCCGTCCGGCGGCCGGCTGTCGGTGGCGACCGCCATGCGGCCGACCGCGCCAGGCGCCGGCCGCCACGTGGTGGTCCGGGTGACCGACACCGGCGTCGGCATGGACGACGCCGCGGTGGCGCGAATCTTCGAGCCGTACTTCTCGACCAGAGCGGCCGGAACCGGGCTCGGACTGACGATTGCGAAGCGCAACATCGAGTTGAACGGCGGCACGATTGCGGTCGAGAGTCGGAAGGGTACCGGCACGACCGTCACGATGACGCTGCCGGCCGTCTGACGCCGGTCAGCGGGCCGCGCGGTCGAGCGGCCGCTCGCCGGACGCGGCGTCCCTGGCGGCTGCGCCGGCGTGCGGACGCGCCGCGAAGCGGGTCATCGCCATGCCGAGGAACGCCGAGATCAGGTACAGGTACGCCAGCCCCGCCAGCACCACCTTCGGATGGGTCACGACGGCGACCATGCTGGCGGCAAACAGGAAGAGCACCGTATAGGGCCGGCGAACCTTCAGATCGAACGTCTTGAAGCTGCGGAACCGGATCGTGCTCACCATCAACAGTGCGGGCACGATGACCATCGGCAACGCGACGAGTGCGTGCTGGGAATCGAGCAGCCCCTGGGGATAGGCGAAGACGGTTGCCGCCGGCACCGCGGCCGCGGCCGGGCTCGGCATGCCGACGAAATAGCGCTTGTCACCGCCGGCGGCGCTCTGGATGTTGAAGCGTGCCAGTCGCAGCGCCGCCGCGCTGACGAACAGGAAACCGACGGCCCAGCCGACCCGTCCGAGCGGCGCCAGCCCCCACGCGAACGACAGGATCGCCGGCGCGACCCCGAACGAGATGACATCGGCCAGCGAATCGAACTGGACGCCGAAGTCGCTCTCCGTCCCCGTCAGCCGCGCGATGCGCCCATCGAGCATGTCGAGGACGATGGCAAAGCCGATGAACGGTGCGGCGGTCTCGTACTCGCCGCGCATGGCGTACACCACGCAGGCGTAGCCGCAAAACATGTTGGCCAGGGTGAAGAGACTCGGCAGGATCGACACACCGCGGCTGAGCCGCCGGGGCGTCCGTTCGGACCGGCGACGGAGAAACCGCAGGCGTCCGGGCTCGGCCTCCATGCCCGCTCAGTGTAGCACTGCAATCACGGTTTCCCCGCCGCGCACCATTGCACCGACACCTACCCGAAGCTCCGCTGTGGGCGGGACGAAGATGTCCATGCGGGAACCGAATTTCATGACGCCGTAGCGGTCGCCGGTCCGCACCTCCATGCCGACCGTGGCCCGGCAGACGACGCGCCGGGCCAGCACGCCGACAATCTGGCGGACGACGATGGCGACACCGCCGTGATCGATCCAGACCTCACTCCGCTCGTTGGTGCCGGCGGCGTCGGCATGGTAGGCCGGCAGGAAGCGGCCGCGCTTGTAGCTGACCGCGGTGATGCGGCCGCCGATCGGCACGCGGTTGACGTGCACGTCCATCGGCGACAGGAAGATGCTGATCTGCTGCCACTCCCCCGACGGTGCGACCCCCGCCTCCCCCTGGCCGGCCACCAGGACGCGGCCGTCGGCCGGCGAGACCACGTCGTTGGCGGCGGCGCGGATGATGCGGTCGGGATCGCGAAAGAAGAAGACGAAGAAGAGCGTCAGGACTCCGAAGACGAGACCGAGCCAGCCGGCGACGGCCAGACCGAGGACGAACGCGAGCGCGAGCGCCCCGCCGATGAACGGCCACCCGGCAGGGTCGAGACGGACACGGGTCATGGCCGCCATTGTACCGTGGCGGTGCCGCGAGGATGGGAAGTGCGGGCGCGCGTTGGCGCGCCCGCGAAAAAGAGCTGGGGTCGCGCGCGGCTACGTGCTGGGTGCCTCGGCGTGATGACGCAGGATGTCCTCCATGCGATCCTTGAGCTGCAGCTTGCGCTTCTTCAGGGTCACCTCTTCGACCTGCTCGGGCTCTGAAAGGAACTGCTTCGCAGTGAGTTCGTGCAGGCGACCTTCGAGTTGGTGATGCTCGGCGGCGAGGTTGTGGAAGACCTCGTCGGTCTGTAGCAACCGCTCCCTGAGGGCCTGCGACTGCTCATTCATGGGTCCGCCTCCTTGAAAGGGTCGAGCACGAGGGGCGTCGCGGACGTCAGCGAAAACCCGCGTGTACTGGCGAACCTAGCACAGAGCCGGGGCCCTTTCAAGATCAGCCACGGCCGCTTGGCACGAGGTGTTCCAGCGGTTCACGCCACAGCACAATCGCGTCCTCGATCGGGTGGGAATAGTACTGCTTGCGGACGCCGGCCACCGAGAACCCCAGCGATTCGTAGAGCCGCTTGGCCTCGACGTTCGAGCGTCGCACCTCGAGCAGCGCCCGCGTCGCCCCGAGCGCCCGCGCATCCTGCAGCATGCGGATCAGCAGTGCCCGTCCGATGCCGCAGCGCCGGTGCGACGGGCGGACGGCGAGGTTGTTGACGTGCACCTCATCGACCACCCGCCAGAACGAGCAGAAGCCGACCGCGCGGCCGGCGCTGTCGCGGGCCAGCAGAAAGTGCGAGACCCCCTCGTTGGTCAGTTCCGCCTCGTACATGGCGCGCGTCCACGGGTTCGTGAACGACTCCACCTCGATCGACAGCACGTCGTCGAGGTCGGCAGACGACCGCAGCGGCTCGATCACGACCTCAGGCATGGCGGCGCCGATCGCGCGCGATCTCGACGTCCGGGCGGCGGACATAGAACGGCTGGACGTCGGCCGGCGCGAGGGTCTCGTTCAGGTGGGCGCGGGCGATCGCCAGACGACCGATGGCCGCTGCCAGGGGCGGCGGTGCCAGCCCGGGACAGAGCGTCGCGACGACGTCGGCGTAGAGCACGGCGCCGTTGCCGATTACGACGCCGGGCGGCGCCGTCCGCCAGCGTGTCACCACGGCGTCCGGCCGGTCCACGTCTGGTGGCTCGCACGCCAGCAGGCGGGCTGCGGTGAACGGCGTCGCCCCGGTCACCGTGTACCGGGCGGTGAACACCTCGCGGCGATAGGCATCGATCCAGACCCCAATCGCGGCGCCCGGCGCGCGCGTCGCCGCCGCGACGTGGCCGAGGACGTCGAGCAGCGACACCGCCACCATGCGCCGTCGGCTGACCAGCGCCAGCCCCTGCATGGCCGCAATGCCGATGCGCAGACCGGTAAAGGATCCCGGGCCGGCGGCGACCGCGAACAGGTCGACGTCGGCAATCCGGCATCCGGCCGTCCGCAGGCACTCCAGCAATTCGCCCGGCAGCCGTTCGGCCTGCGGGCGCGCCGCATCGCCGACCTGTTCGACGACGACGCGGTCGTCCTCGACGAGGGCCAGACTGCCGTCGCGCGTCGAGCTATCCAGGGCCAGCACACGCATCGGAGTAAAATACCTCACTTCCGCCGATGTCCACCGTCACGCCAGCGATGCGCCAGTACCTCGACGCCAAGGAGCAGCACCGGGACGCCCTGATGCTGTTCCGCATGGGCGACTTCTACGAGATCTTCTATGAAGATGCCCTCACCGCGGCGCGCGTCCTCGAGCTCACGCTGACCTCGCGGTCCAAGGACGCCAGCGGCGCCGGCATTCCCATGTGCGGCGTCCCCTATCACGCCATCGACGGCTACATCGCACGCCTGGTGAAGAAGGGGTTCCGGGTCGCCATCTGCGATCAGGTGGAGGATCCCCGCAAGGCCAAGGGGATCGTCAAGCGCGAGGTCACCCGCGTCGTCTCGCCCGGCACGCTGACCGATTCGAACTACCTCGACGCGCGCGAACCGGCCTTCCTGATGTGTCTGGCGCCGATCGGCCGCGACGCCGGCCGCCCCGACGGGCTCGGCGTCGCGCTGCTGGATGTCTCCACCGGCGAGTTCTCCGCCGCCGAGTACCTGGGGCCGGACGGTCAGCAGGCGCTTGTCGACGAACTCGCGGTCCTGCGGCCCCGGGAAGTGGTCGTGCCAGGCGATCCGGCGCAGGACGGGGCGGACCGTGCGGCAGTCGCGGCGCGCTGGCCGGCGATTGCCGCCGCCGGGATTCCGCTCACCGCCGTCGACGGCTGGGCCTTCGACCCGGAAGCGGCGCGGCGGGCCCTGCTCGATCAGCTGCGGACGCAGGGGCTGGGCGGATTCGGCCTCGACGGCCACCCCGGCGCGATCGCCGCGGCCGGCGCGCTGGTCCACTACCTGCGCGCGACGCAGAAGGCCGACCTGGCCCACGTTCGCGCCATCGCCTATCGGCGGCGGGCCGACGCGCTGCTCATCGATCCGACGACCCTGAAGCATCTCGAGATTCTCGAGGGCGCCGACGGCGGCCGCGACGGCTCGCTGCTCGCGGAGATCGATCGCACGGTGACGTCGCTGGGCAGCCGCCTGCTGCGGTCGTGGCTGCTGCGCCCGCTGGTGGCGCTCGACGGCATCCGCGACCGTCTGGACGCGGTCGAGGAACTGGCGTTCCGGACGACCGATCGCGGCAAGTTCCGCGACTGCATCAAGGCGGTCCAGGATCTCGAGCGCCTGGTGGCGCGCGCCGCCCTCGGCACCGCCGGGCCGCGCGACCTCGTCGGCCTGAAGGCGTCGCTCGCCGCCCTCCCCCGCGTCCGGACGCTGCTGTCACCGTTCGAGGCGCCGCTGCTCCGTACGCTCGTCGCCGCACTCGACGATCTCGCCGACGTCCGCCATCGCATCGAGTCGACGCTCATGGACGAACCGCCGGTGCTCGTGCGCGAGGGTGGCTTCATCCGCGACGGTTACGATCCGGAGATCGACGACCTGCGGGCGATCAGTCGATCGGGAAAGGACGTCATCAGCGCACTCGAGACGCGCGAGCGCGAGCGGACCGGCATCGGTTCGCTCAAGGTGCGATTCAACCGGGTGTTCGGCTACTACATCGAGGTCTCGAAATCGAACCTCCACGCGGTACCGGCGGACTACCAACGCAAGCAGACAGTCGCGACCGGCGAACGCTTCATCACGCCGGCGCTCAAGGAGTACGAGGAGAAGGTGCTCGGCGCCGACGAGCGCATCGTCGAGCGCGAGATCGAGCTGTTCGCCGCTCTGCGGCTGGCGGTCGCGGCCGAGTCGACGAGAATCCAGGCGTCGGCCCGGGCGCTGGCGGCGCTCGACGGGCTGGCCGCCTTCGCCGAGACCGCCGCCGTCAGCAACTACACCAAGCCGCACGTTCACGACGGCGACGACATGACCGTCAGCGACGGCCGCCATCCGGTGGTCGAACGGCGGACCGGCCAGGATGCCTTCGTCCCGAACGACGTGAACCTGAACGGCACCACGTGCCAGCTCGTCATCCTCACCGGCCCCAACATGGGCGGCAAGTCGACCTACCTGCGGCAGACGGCGCTGCTGTGCCTGTTGGCGCAGGCCGGCTCGTTCGTCCCGGCGCGAGAAGCGAAGCTGCCCATCGTCGACCGCATCTTCGCGCGTGTCGGGGCGTCGGACAACATCGCCCGCGGCCACTCCACCTTCATGGTCGAGATGCAGGAGACCGCGAACATCCTGCACACCGCGACGGCCCGCAGCCTCGTCGTGCTCGACGAGATCGGCCGCGGCACGGCGACGTTCGACGGCCTGAGCATCGCGTGGGCGGTGGCCGAGTTCCTCGCGACCCACCCGCGCGTCCGTCCCAAGACGCTGTTCGCGACCCACTACCACGAGCTCACCGACCTCGCGGACGCAACCCAGGGGGTGGTGAACTATCACGTGTCGGCGCGCGAGTGGAAGGACGAGATCGTCTTCCTGCGGAAGATCGTGCCGGGCCGCTCCGACCGCAGCTATGGCATCCAGGTCGCCCGGCTCGCCGGCTTGCCGGCGTCGGTCATCACGCGCGCCCGCGAGATCCTCACCGCGCTCGAACGGGACGAACTGAGCCGCGGCGGCCGGCCGTCGATCAGCGGCACGCCGAACGAGCCGCAGCAGCAGCTCGGCCTGTTCCAGGCCGTGCCGCGCGACGATCGCGTGCGCGACCGGCTGCTCGCCATCGACATCGACCGCCTCACGCCGCTCGAGGCACTGACGACGCTGGCCGACCTGAAGCGCGAGGCCTCGTCACAGTGACGGCAGCCGGCCGATGGTGGCGTCGCCGTGCGACGCTGGCGTGCGCGGTCGCGTTGGCGACCGCCTGTCGCGCCCAGCCACCGGCGGATCGCCACCGGCTGGTCGTCGGGTTGACCAGCGGGCCGACCAGTCTCGACCCGCGATTCGGTCTGGATGACGTGGCGCAGAAGGTGCACCAGCTGCTCTACGACAGCCTGCTCGTCCTCGACGACCAGTTGCGGCTGCAGGGGCTGCTCGCCGAGTCCTACGACAACCCGCTGCCGACGGTCTACGTCGTGCGGCTGAAGCGCGGCATCCTCTTCCACGACGGACACGAACTGACCGCCGCCGACGTGGTACACACCTTCCGCAGCATGCTGGACCCTGGCCTCGGCTCGCCGCGGCGCGGCGGCCTCCGACCGCTGAGCGCCGTCGACGCGCTCGACCGCTACACCGTTCAGTTCAGGCTGTCCGAGCCCTACACCTCGTTTCCGATCAACCTGCTCCTGCCGATCGTCCCCGCCGGCGCTGGCGCCGAACTCCGTCAGGCACCGAACGGGACCGGACCGTACCGCTTCGTGTCCGAGGTGAGCGACGACCGGATCGACCTCCGCGCGTTCGACCGCTACTGGCAAGGGGCGCCGCGCAACACCGGGCTGCTGCTGAAGGTCGTCCCCGACGAGGTCATGCGGGCGCTCGAAATCCGCCACGGAACGATGGACATCATCGTCAATGACGTGTCGCCCGACATCTACGACCAGCTGCGCGACGATCCCGACATCCAGGCGACGACCCGGGCCGGTGTCGACTGCCAGTATCTCGGCGTGAACCTCCGCGACGGCGTGCTCGGGGATCGCCGGGTGCGCCAGGCGATCGCCCATGGCATCGATCGCGGCGCCATCGTCACCTATTTGCGCCGCGGCCTCGCCGCGCCGGCATCCGGTCTGCTGCCGCCATTGTCGTGGGCGTTCGAGCCGGACGTCCCGGCCTACGACTACGATCCGGGGCGCGCCCGGGCGCTCCTCGACGAGGCTGGCTACCCCGACCCGGATGGCGACGGCCCCGCCGTCCGGCTGGCGGTCTCGCTGAAGATCTCGAACTCGGAGTTCAACCGGCTGCAGTCGTCGGTGATCCAGGAGCAGCTGCGGGCGATCGGCATCGCGGTCGACGTCCGGTCGTACGAGTTCGCGACGCTGTTCGCCGACGTCCTCGCCGGCAACTTCCAGCTCTACACGCTGCAGTGGACGGCGGCCGCGCTTGCCGACCCCGACATCCTGCGCCGCGTGTTCCACTCGTCGCAGGTGCCACCCGCCGGTTTCAATCGCGGTCACTACCGCAACCCGGTGCTCGACGGGATTCTCGACCGCGCGGCAGCGTCGCGGGACGATCAGGATCGCCGCCGGCTGTACTCGGCTGCCCAACGCATCCTGGCCGTGGATCTGCCGTACATCACCATCTGGACCAAGACGAACTTCGCCATCGCCCGCCGCGACCTGACCGGCATCGCCCTCAATCCGCTGGCCGAACTCATGTTCCTCCGTCATGTGGCGCGCATCCCATCCTCGTCGTCGCATTGACGTGGTCGCCGGGCTGCTGCTGTGGCTCATCGTCGGCATCGCCGACGACGGTGCCGGGGCGCCGCTCGTCGACCCTCGACTGACGTTTCATCGTCTGGAGACGGCGCACTTCATCATCTACTTTCACGACGGCGAGGCGGCCGCCGCCGGCCGGCTCGGCGGCATCGCGGAGGCCACCTGGGAGGAGATGGGCCGCCGCTTCGGCTGGACGCTGCCGGAACGGACGCACGTGGTGCTGGCCGACCAGACCGACCTGTCGAACGGCTGGGCGACTCCGCTGCCGTACAACACCATCATGCTCACCGCTGCGTGGCCGGCCGGCTCGGAGTTCATCGGGCTGACCGACGACTGGCTCCGGCTGGTGTTCACGCACGAGTTCACCCACATCGCCCACCTCGACCGATCGCGCGGCTGGGCGCGGGCGACGCGTCGGCTGTTCGGGCGGGTGCCGTTGGCGTTCCCGAACATGTTCCTGCCCGGCTGGCAGATCGAGGGAATCGCCACCTACTACGAGAGTGCGGTGACCGGCCGCGGACGGATGTTCGCGAACGACTTCCGGGCGGTCGAGCGGGAACCGGCCCGCCACGGCCAGGCGCTGCCGATTCACCGCGCCAATGGCGGGCTGATCCGGTGGCCCGGCAGCACCACGATCTATTCTTCGGGCCTCGGGTTCCACCAGCAACTGGCGCAGGACCACGGCGCCGGCACGCTCGTCCAGCTGGCGGATCGGACGGCCGGGCGGCTGCCGTACTTCGCGTCACGAGCCTTCACGCAGGTCTACGGCGCACCGCTCGACGAGCTGTGGCGCGGCTATCAGCAGTCGCTCGCGCTCGCCACCGCCGGCGTACCGGCGCGTCACGCGGCGACGCGGCTCACCTTCGAGGCGTTCGAGATGAGCGGCCCGCGCTTCCTGCCCTCTTCGTGCGCCGGATGTCCGGACGAGATCGCCTACTCGGTGCAGACGCCACACGAGTTCCCGGCCCTCAAGGCGATCGGCGTCGATGGACGCGGGCCGCGCACGTTGACCACCCGGTATCTGGGAACGACGTTCGGCGCGACGACCGGTACGGTCATCTTCGACCAGCGCGAGCTGGCGAGGAACGTCGGGCTCTACAGCGATCTGTATGCGCTCGACCGTCAGACCGGCGCGGTGCACCGGCTCACGTCCGAGGCCCGGCTGCTCGACCCGGACGTGTCGCGCGACGGGCGCACGATCGTGGCGGTCCGCCAATCCGGCGGCCGGCGCGATCTCGTGACCGTCGCCATCGACCCGACGGGCGCGGCCGCCGTCCCGCAGGTGCTGCTCTCGGAGGCCGAGACCCAGTTCTCGACGCCCCGCTGGTCGCCGGATGGTCGAGCGATCGCCGCCGAACGGCATCGACTCGGCGAGACCTCGCACATCGTCCTCGTCGACCCGGCGAACGCCGGCGTGCGCGTGATTGCCAGCGGTGCGACGCGCGCCGTGACGCCGACGTGGCGTCCCGATGGCCGGGCCGTCGTCGCCGCGGTCGACTCGCCCGACGGACCATTCAACCTGGTGGAGTTCGGGCTCGACGGCGGCACCCGGCGCCTGACCGACACAACCGGCGGTGCGCTCTGGCCCGACGTGTCGGCCGACGGCCGCACGCTGGCGTTCGTCGGCTACACCGAGAGCGGCTTCGATCTGTTCACCCAGCCGTATCCGACCGGGCCAACCGATGCGATGGTGCCGGTGGCGCTGCCGACGGCCCCGTCGATGCCGGCCGCTCAGCCGCCGGTCGCCGGCGCCGACGCAGCGGCTGCGTCACGCTACACGCCGTGGGCGACCGTCCTGCCCCGCGCCTGGATGCCGCTGGTCACGATGGACAGCGATCAGATCCGCGCGGGGGTCACGACGGGCGGTGCCGACGTGCTCGGCTATCATGCCTACGCCACCGCGGTACGGTGGCGTGTCGATGGCCCTTCCGGCGCCAGCGACAGCCTCGCACACCCCGACTGGAGCGTTGCCTACGTCTACAATCGCTGGCAGCCGCAGTTCTTCGCCAGCGCCGCCCGTTCGACGTCGTACCTGCAGGGCGCGTCGGCGGAAACGGGTGGGATATCGACCTGGCGTGAGCGCACCATCGAGGCTGGTGTCGTGCTGCCGCTGCGCCGCGTGCTGCAGGCGCAGCAGTTGGTGTTCTCCGGACAGCGCAGCAGCAACCTGGTGACCGGCGGGACGACGGCCGACGCATTCACCCGCCTGTCGTTGCGTTCCGGCTGGGCCTACCGCAGTGCCCGCATCTACGGCTACTCGATCAGTCCTGAAGACGGCGTGGCGGCGGGCGTGGGCGCCGAGATCGCCGGCGCCGGCCCACGGTCCATCGCCGACGCGACGACCGTGACCGGTGACGTGCGCGCCTACCTGCCGGGGCCTGCCCGTCATCACGTGCTGGCGCTCCGGGCGGCCGGCGGCATATCGGCGGGACCACGCAGCCTCGGGCGGACGTTCCGTCTGGGCGGCGCCATGCCGAACGCCGACGCGCTCGACTTCGGCCGGGGTGCCTTCAGCCTGCTCAGGGGGTTCCCCCTCGACCGCTTCGCCGGGCGCCGGATCGTCGTAGCGAACGCCGACTACAGGTTTCCGCTCGCCTGGATCGAACGCGGGCGCGGGACGTGGCCGGTGTTCGTCCGCACGTTGCACGGCAGTGTGTTCGCCGATGCCGGGCACGCGTGGACCAGCGGCTTCCAGCTGTCGGACCTGAAGGTCGCCGCCGGCGTCGAGCTGTCGACCGACGTGGTGCTCGGCTACGGCTTGCCGATCACCCTCACCGCCGGCGTCGCGCGTGGCCATGACGGAGCCGGCCGCGTTCCGGCGACGACCACCGGCTACGTGCGGATCGGTCGCGCCTTCTGAAGGCGCGGGCGGCCGGTGCCGCTATTCCGGGACGCTATAATCGGCTCCATGAAGAAGCCGTCGCGGTTCCTCGACCAGTAGGCCGAAGGACTGCATCAACCACCGGGCGCCGTCGTCCGGTATTCGCGCTGGCGTCACGAGCCATGACCATCGACGCTCATGCCGTGTCCAGCGATCGCTTCGAGGCCGTGAATGAATCTGCCGTTTGACTACGATCACGTCGCCCTGGGTGCATTTGGCGGCACCACTCCCACCCAGACCGATTTCGCAGCCGCCCGCGTCGTCATCCTGCCGGTGCCGCTCGACCGTACGACGTCGTATGTGCCGGGTACCCGGACCGGCCCGCACGAGATCCTCGTCGCGTCATCGCACATGGAGCTCTGGGACGAGGAGACCGAAACCGACGTCCACCACATCGGCATCTACACGCTGCCGGAGATGGAATTCCCGTTCGCCAGCATGGACGAGGTTGTCGCCGAGATTCGGCGGGTCAGCGGCGAGGTCGTGGCGCACGGCAAGTTCCCGGTCGTCCTCGGCGGCGAACATTCGATCACGCCGCCGGTGGTCGCCGCGGTGGCCGAGCGCTACCCCAACCTGTCGGTGCTGCAGATCGACGCGCACGCCGATCTGCGCGACTCGTTCATGGGCACGCCGCACAATCACGCCTGTGCCATGCGTCGATCGCTCGATCATGCGACAAGCCTGACGCAGGTCGGCATCCGCAGCTTGTCGGCGGAAGAGGCCGAGGCGATGCCGTCGCTGGCGACCACCGTGTTCTACGATCACAACATGCGCCGCGACCCGGCGTGGATGGAGCGCGTCATCGACTCTCTGGGCGAGACCGTCTACATCAGCATCGACGTCGACGGTCTCGATCCCGCGATCATGCCGTCGACCGGGACGCCGGAGCCGGGCGGGCTCGGCTGGTACGAGACGCTGACGCTGCTGCGGCGGGTGATCGAGCGGAAGCAGGTGGTGGGCTGCGACGTCGTCGAGCTCAGTCCGATTCCGGGACTCGCCGCGCCCAACTTCCTGTGTGCGAAGCTGATTTACAAGATCCTGGCGTATCGCTTCGGCGCCGACGTCCGGCGCCGCTAGTCAGCCCTGCCTGATCGCGTCGAGTTCGCGCCGTGCGTCGCCGGCGAACTGCGAATCGGGAAACTCCTGCACGAGCCGGTTGAAGGTCTGCTCGGCATCGGCCGCCTTGCCCGCCTCGCGGTAGAGCCGTCCGAGCTGCATGAGGATGCCGTCGACCGGCAGCGGACCGTCCTTGTTGTCCGACAGCGCCTTGAACGTCTCGATGGCCTTGTCGAAGTCGCCGCCGCGTGCCTGCGCCTCGGCCAGTCCGAGCCTCGCCATCTGGCCGTAGATGCCGTCGCCGCCCGACGCGATGACCTGTTCATAGGCCGCCGCCGCGTCCTTGGCGTTCCCGAGAGCCATGTGGGCGCCGGCTTCGCGATAGCGGGCGAACGTTCCCTCGTCGGTACCGGGAAACTGGTCGGCCACCGCCTTGAACTTGGTCAGCATCGCCTGGGTCTTCTCGCGCTCGTTGGGGAACGACGGCCCGGTGGACGGCGTGCCGGGCGCGTCCGGCGCCCCGACGCGGGCGTCCTGCACCGCCATCGCCTCGCCCAGCAGCGCGCCGGCGCGGCTGGCCGACCGGTTCTGGAACATGGTGAAGCCGACCACCGCGATCAGGACGACCGCCACCGCCACGGCAATCTTGCCGATCAGTCCGCCCCGCTGTTCCAGCGAGTCGCGAGCGGCGACGGCCAGGTGGGCCAGTTCGTTCTCTTTCAGATGCTGTCGTTCAGTCCGCTTCATGATCTCGTTCAACCCTGGTGGTTAGTCGGCCCGTCTGGCGCTCCGCCACACGAGAGCTTGGCGCGCCCGGCCGGAATTGAACCGGCGGCCCCCCGCTTAGGAGGCGGGTGCTCTATCCGCTGAGCTACGGGCGCAACACGGCTCGCAACTGCCTAGTTTACGTGAGAACCCGGTCAGTCTACTACGGCGCATGCGTACAGCCCGGCCGCCCTTCCCGTCTCTGTCAGTGAAACGGCTTGTTCTTGACCGGCTGACCGGCCCGGAACTCGTGCGAGAGCGTGAAGAAGCCGGACGCCGTGACCGTGACGGTCACCGGCGCGCCGGTCGAATTCTCCCAGAACCAGCCGTGGATGCCCGAGAAGGGGGTTCTCAGCGTGCCGGAGGCGGCCCTCGAATCCCGCCCCTTTTCGTACGTCTGGGCGTAGCCGCGTGGTGCACCGTCGGGCTCGGCGTGCGCCTCGTAATTGACCGGCGCGCTGGCGGTCCACGAGAACAACAGCGCCTGCCCCTTGTCGAGCCGATATTTGTATTCCATGCCCTCTCCGGGCGCGAGCGTGAACGTCACTGTCTCGTGCTGGAGGGGTTGCTCGGCCGGCGCGATCACGGTAGCGGCGGACTCGCCGCCGGCCGGCGCGGCGGCCGCCGCGTCGAGTGCGTCGACCTGCTGACCGGTCGTCCCGAGATCGAGGAGGCCCGTGCGCGCGCCGATGCCCAGTGGATCGACGGCGAACTCGGCCGGCAGGATGAACGCCACGAGTACCAGCCCGGCGACCAGCAACGCCAGCCCGGCGGCGACGGCGATGCGGTGACGGGCGTCGTCGACCGGTCGGTCCGGAAGTGGCGCGGTCGGCATCGTCACACCCCCAGCACGTAGCCGGACAGCTGGTAGCCGACCAGCAGGAATCCGCAGGCCATGACGATGGCGTTGGTCGCGAACGCATGGCGCACGAATCCCTGATGGGTGCGCCAGTAGCTGAGCGCGATGAGGATGGTGCCGAGTGCCAGCCCCTGCCCGATTTCGACGCCGACGTTGAAGCTGAGGATGTTGGCGATCAAGCCGGTCGGCGACAGTTCGAACTCCTGGAGTTTCGTCGCCAGGCCGAAGCCGTGGAACAGGCCGAAGACGAACACGACGACGCGGCTGTCCGGCTGGAACGGCAGGACGCGCCGGAAGCCGTCCATGTTCTCGAACGCCTTATAGACCACGGAAAAGCCGATGACCGCATCGATCAGGAACGGATTCGCCTGGATGCCACCCAGCACCCCGAGCAGCAGCGTGGCGCTGTGCCCGAGCGTGAACAGACTGACGTACAGCAGCACGTCGGTCACCCGGTACAGGAAGAAGATCACGCCGCACAGGAACAGCAGGTGATCGTAGCCGGTCACCATGTGCTTGGCGCCGAGATACATCAGCGGTCCGATGGCGGCGCCGTCGAGGCCCTGCAGGAACACGGCATCCTTGCCGGTCACGCCATGCGCGGCCAGCGGCGCCGTCGCGACCAGGATGGCGACAACGATGAGGGCGGCGGACGTCCCGCGCGCGACAGCGACACGTAAGGAACCGGTCATCGTTCGAGCCTATCGCATGTACTGCTGGTGACAGCCATCGCAGCTCGTATACAGCGCGCCACCAGCGTCGAACACCCCCGGCGCACTCCGCGCGGCAACGGCTGCCAGCGTCTGCCGGGCCCCATCCACCATCCCCTGGGCCATCCGCGTCCAGTCCTGGCGGTCGACGGCTCGCCCGTCGGCCATGAGCAGCCGGCCGGCTTCCGCCAGCGCCGCGGCGGCTGCTCCGACTGCCTCCCACTCGGCGGCGGTGGACGGCGCCTTCTCCTCGGTCCCCTCCTTGGTCACCGTCGTGCTGACCGATTCGAAGACGACGACCGCGGCCGGCTCGACGACACCGAGCATCAACTGGCGCACGGTCGCGATCGGCGGCGTCGCCGCCGCCGGACGGGCCGCTGCCGGCGCCTGGCGCGCCGCCCGTGCACCGACGACGACAAAGCCGATACCGATCACGAAGAGCGCTGCGCCGACCGCGAACAGCCATTCGGCGGCACGCATGACTACCCCCACATCCTGGTGCGGCCGGCGGCACGGTCACAGTCCTTCGCGCCAACCCGGCCGGCCACCGATTCACCTCCGCCAGATGTCGGATTTCCGACGCCCGGCGACATCACCTTGCCGGAACCCCTGACCGGAACCGCGCGCCTTCCCTGGCGTCGAGCCGGGCGGCGCGCCGCCGACCGGGTCCCATCGCCGCGGTACGTAACATGCTACATCCTACGGCGCACCGTGCTCTTCGAATCCCGTCGTGCGCCGCGTCATCCAGACGCCGGTTGCCGGTGACGAAAGAGGTCTTGTGAGCGGAAGCGGCGACGAACACGACCGCCCAGTGACCGCCGACACCGGCCGGCGCGAGGGTCCGTCGGAGGAATCCGGACACGTCGGTTCGACCCTGACGGCATCCTGCGACGCGCTGCTTCACGACATTGCATCGACGACCAATCAGGTCATCTGGATCTGGGACGCGCACTCCGGCGCCATGCGATACGTCAGCCGGTCGTACGCCTCGGTCTGGCAGCGGCCCGACGAACCGGCGCCGCAAACGATTGCGGCCCTGAGCGAAACCATCCATCCGGTCGACCGCGGTCGCGTGCGGCAATCGCACCAACGTTCGCTCGAGACCGGCGGATCTGTCGAGTGCTACCGTATCACCACCCGGGAAGGCTCGGTGCGCTGGATTCACGAGCGTGCGTCGGTCATGCGCGACGCCGACGGCCGGCCGCTGCTGGTCATCGGCATCGCCGAGGACATCACCGAGCGGCGGCAGCTCGAGGAGCAGCTGCGTCAGGCGCAGAAAATGGAGTCGATGGGCCAGCTGGCGAGCGGCGTCGCCCACGACTTCAACAACTGGCTGACCGTCATCATCGGCTACGTCGAACTGCTCGGCAATGCCCTGCCGGCGGAGAGCCCGTCGGCCAAGTACGTGGCCGAGATTCGCCGCGCCAGCGAACGTGCCAGCGGCCTCACCCGACAGCTGCTCGCGTTCAGCCGGAAGGAACGCATCGACCCGCAGGTCGTCAACTTCAACAGCCTGGTCGCCGACACGCAGCGGATGCTGCGCCGCCTCCTCGGCGACGACATCATCCTCGAATCGCGACTGGCACCCGGAGTCGGACGGGTCAAGGTCGATCCGACGCAGTGGGTGCAGGTGCTGACGAACCTGGCCGTCAATGCGCGGGACGCGATGCCGACCGGCGGCCGGCTCACGATCACCACCGACGCGGTCACGGCAGATGCGTCGCGGCTGGCACGCCACCCGGGGGCCGCACCCGGACGCTTCGTCTGCCTCTCGGTGGCCGATTCGGGCTGCGGCATGACGCGCGACGTCGTCGATCGCGTGTTCGAGCCGTTCTTCACGACCAAGCCGGCCGGCAAGGGCACCGGCCTGGGGCTCACCCTGGTCTACGGAGTGGTCGACGGAGCCGGCGGATTCGTCGAGGTCGAGAGCGATGCGGGCCGTGGCACGACCTTCAGCCTCTACATCCCGGAGGTGCAGGACCCGGCCGAAGCGACAGTCACCCAGACCACCCCTCAGTCCGGTGGCGGCGAGAGCATCCTCGTCGTCGACGACGAGCCGAGCCTGCGCGACGTCGCCTGCTTCACGCTTCGCGGTTACGGCTACCGGGTGTTCCAGGCCAGCGACGGCGTCGAGGCCCTTCGGGTGCTGGACGACCACGGTCCGGAGATTGACATCCTCTTCACCGACGTCGTGATGCCGGGCAAGGGCGGGCGTGAGATCGTCGAGGCGGTCACCTCGTCGTGGCCGCACATCCGCGTCATCTACACCAGCGGGTATACCGACGATGCGATGGTGCGATACGGCATCGCCCACAATGAGTTCGCGTTCCTGCCGAAGCCGTATACGCCGAAGGGCCTGCTCTCTACCATCCACCGCGTGCTGCAGTCCGCTGGTGGCGCGACCTGACCCACCGAAGGCCAACCCGTCGCATCGATCGCCTCGGCAGAGGCCCGTGCGGTCAGTACTGGAGCACGGTGTGCAGCGGCTCGGCCCCGAGTCTGGCACGTCCGTTGAGGAACGTCAGTTCGATGAGACAGGCGACGGCGACGACCTCGCCGCCGAGCTGCCGAACGAGGTTACAGGTCGCTTGCGCGGTGCCGCCGGTCGCCAGCAGGTCGTCGACGATCAGCACGCGCTGGCCGCGGGCGACGCCGTCGTGGTGGATCTCGAGCGCATCGGAGCCGTACTCCAGATCGTAGGATGCGCGCATGGTCTTCGACGGCAGCTTCCCCGGTTTGCGGACTGGCGAGAAACCGGCGCCAATCCGGTCAGCCACCGCCGAACCGAGGATGAACCCGCGGCTCTCGATACCGACCACCACCTCGATGCCGCGGCCGGCGAACGGCAGCGCCAGGCTGTCGATCGCCATCCGGAAGCCGGCCGCGTCCTGGAGCAGGGTCGTGATGTCGTAGAAGAGGATGCCCGGCTTGGGGAAATCTGGGACGCTGCGGATGCGGCTCTTGAGCGCCTCCGGGTCGATCGTCATCGGCTGTCCTGTCACTCTCGCACCTCGAAGCCGGCGCTGCGGCCGCCGGCCCCCATATCGGTTACATCAACCTGCTCCACACGGGCGGCAGGCGGTCCCTGCCAGAGACGCCGTTCGAAGCGCTCGAGCGCCTCTGCGTCCCCTTCCGCCGAGACGTCCACGCCGCCGTCCGGCCGGTTGCGGACCCAGCCGTGGATGCCCTCGCGCATCGCGGCAGCCTGGGTGAACGCCCGGTAGCCGACCCGCTGGACGCGGCCGCTGACGACATAGTGACGGCCCAGACGCATAGGCAGGAGTTCCGGGATTATAGCCCGCACGGCACGGACGCCGTGCGACCGGTCCCGCCGATGTCGGGCCGCGTCGCACGTGAGATACAGTTTTGCGCACGCCGACGCGTTTGCCGCGCCACTCGAGACGCATTCGACGGCGGCTGAGTTGGTGTTCGTGCCGCGACACCATACAATCGCGACACGGTGGGATGGCCAGCGGCCTGCTGCAGCGTGACGGACACGGTGTACGTGCCGTGGTTGTAGCCCACCATCGACATGATGCCTGACCCGCACCGGACGCGCGCGACTGCACACTGCCCGATTCTCATCGTCGAGGACGACGCCGATCTCCGAGAGATGATGGCGCAGTTGCTGACGCTCGAAGGCTACAAGGCTGAGACCGTCGCCAACGGCCGCGACGCCCTCGAGTATCTCCATCAGGGCGACCCGCCGGATCTGATCCTGTTGGATCTCATGATGCCGATCATGGACGGCTGGGAGTTCCGCCGCCGGCAGCGGGAAGATCCGGCCCTGGCGTCGGTTCCCGTCGTCGTTCTCTCGGCCCTCGATCAGACGCGGGCCGCCGACCTGGGCGGCACCGCGTTCCTGAAGAAGCCGCTCGATTTCGACCGTCTCCTCGAACTCGTCCGCCAGCACTGCCGCGACCCGCGCTGACCCGTCCGCCAGAACCGGGTCGCAGCGACACGGTCGCGTTGATAACATGCCCTCAGGCGGATGCGAGTGACCCCACGACGAATCGTCCGGATGCTCGGCCGGGTCCTCGTGTCGACACTCGCCCTGCTGCTGGCGGCGATCGTCATCGGCGGCCTCGCACTCCAGTCGTCGTGGGGCAAGGAACGGATCCGTCGGCTCATTGTCTCGCAGGCCGCCCGGGTGCTCAACGGCACGCTCGACATCGGCCGGATCGACGGGTCGATCCTCGGCGGCATCACGCTCGTCGACGTTCGACTGCAACAGGACGACGTCGCGGTCATCCGTATCGCTCGCGCCGAGGTGGACTACGGCATTCGCGAGCTCTATCAGGGCGGGACCTTCATTCGCCGCCTGCGCCTCGAACGCCTGCACGTCGTCGGCGCGAAGGACCGCGCCGGCCGCTGGAACCTCGGGCAGCTGATACGGCCGCGGCCACCGCGTCCACCAAGCGGCGCTCCGCCGCGTCTGATTGGCTTCGATCGCGTCGAACTGGTGGACGCGACCGTCGAGTTCGCGGACCCGCTGTTCTTCGGGGCGGCGCGGGTGTCCAGCCGCTTCGATGATCTCGACGCCGTCTTCGCCTTCGAACTGCGAGGCCCGGCCTGGAGCCTGTCGTTCGACCGCGCATCGTGGACCGGCCGGGATCCGGATCTGACGATCGGACGATTGGCCGGTGGGATCGCGACCGACGCGACCGGGTGGACGTTCACCCAGTTGCGCGTGGAATCGGCACGCAGCGCCTTCACGGTCGATGGCGCCGTGCGCCGGCAACCGGCGCCGACCGTTCTCGCTCTGGAGGTCGCCGCCGATCGCTTCGCGTTCCAGGAATGGGGCGGCATGCTCGGCGGTCTGCGCAACATCGCGGTGGAAGCGGCATTCACCACCCACCTCGACGGCCCGCTCGGCCGGCTCGCGACGACGCTCGATCTCCGGTCGACGGGCGGCGCCGTCCGTGGCGACTTCGTGCTCGACAGCACGGTGCCCGGCTGGCATGGCTCGGGCACCGCGGACGTCACGCGCCTCGACGTCGCGCACTGGTTCAATCGACCGGACCGCCGGTCGGATGTCACGGGTCGGATCGAATTCGACCTCGACCTCGACCTCGGCCGCCGCTTCCCGCGCGGCACCTATCGGTTCAGCGGCCGCCATGCCGCCTACATCGGTTACGAGGCGGACAACGTCATCGCCGCCGGGACGTTGACGGCCACCGAGGCGGTGATTGCCGCGGCCACGGCGACCGCGTACGGCGCGGACGTCCGGGTGCGCTCGGGCGCCATCGCCATCGACGCCCCGTACCGGTATCGCTTCGCCGGGCGGGCGGCAGGGCTCGATCTGCGCCGCGTGCCCCGCGAGGTGCCGGTGCCGCACGTCGACAGCACGCTGGTGCTCGATTACGACGTGCACGGCCAGTTCGCGCCCGGCTACATCATCGGCGAGGCGACGTTCGGATCGTCCGAGTTCCTCGGCGCCCAGATCGCGGCCGGCGCATTCGGCTCGATCGATACCTCGGCGACGCCGGTCCATTACAGCGGCGAGGGGACGATGACCGGCATCAGCCTCCGCCGGTTCGGCGACGGGCTGGACGTCGCCTGGATGCGGGAGGCGCGCTACGACGGAATCATCGCCGGACGGTTTCATGTCGACGCGACCGGATCCGGTGCGGCCGGCCTGGTGCTGGACGGCGGCGGTCGCCTGTCGCAGGCGCACATCTTCCAGGGACGGCTGCATGACGCCGACGTCACCGTCCACCTCGAGGACGGCTCGCTCCGCGGTTCGTACGACGGCGCGTTCGAGCGGATCAATCCCGCACGCGCGACCGGCGACGACCGCCTGGTCGCCTCGCTGACCGGCGCCGGTCGGGCGACTTTCGCCGTGGCCGGTCTGCTGACCCGTGCGGTGGCGCTGGCCGACTACAGCGTGGCGGCGACGGCGACGCTGCGCGATTCGGTGATCCGCATGGTCGACGTCGATCGCGCGGCGGTGGAGTTCGGACTCGCCGATGAGGTGCTGACGCTCACCACGCTCGACCTCCGCGGCCCGCTGCTCGAGGCCACCGCCCGCGGCGTCGTGCCGCTCGACGACGTCCGCAGTTCGGACGTCGACTTCGATCTGTTGCGTGGCGACCTCGCGCTGGTGCGCCAGTCGGCCGGCGGCCGACTGGCCGGCGCCGTCACCAGCCAGGGGCACCTCAGCGGCCCCCTCAGCGAGCTGCGGGTCACCGGCGACGCCCGGATCTCGCGCCTGACCGCCGCTGGCCTCGAGATCTTGACCGGTGGCGCCGCCTACGATGCGACGCTGCGGCCGGCTCACCTGGAGCAGACCGTGGCGCGGGTGTCTGGAACCGTCGGGCCGCTCACGATCAGCGGCCAGGCGATCAATGAGATCTCCGGCAATGCGGCGCTCGACGGCCAGCGGCTCACCATCGACCTGCGCGGCACCCGCGCCGGCGGGCTCAACGGCAGCGTCGGCATGGTGCTGCGCGTCAGCACGGCGGCCCGGCAGATCGATGTCTCGGCCCTCGACGTCGTGGTGCAGGATGTCGCCTGGCGCGCCGCCGTCGCGACGCCGCCGGGCCTGCGCTGGGATGACGACGGTGTCACCATTCGCGAATTGATCCTCACCGACGTGGCGACCGCGGCACAGCGCGTCACGATATCCGGCGAATGGCGGTCCGGCACGACATCCGGGCTGCGCGTGCGGGCGGCGGCGGTGGACATCGACAACGTCTCCGGCGCATTCGCGCAGCCGCCGCGCTACGGCGGGCGCCTGAACGCCGATGCCGTCATCCGGCCGGCGAGCGGCGCCGGCAACGCGATCGTCACCGGCACGTTCACGGTCACCGATGGGCGCATCAGACGGCTTGCCTACGATCGCCTGGCCGCCACCATCGGCTACGACGACGGGC
Organism: uncultured Acidobacteriota bacterium; assembly: GCA_902825985.1. Classification (GTDB taxonomy): domain Bacteria; phylum Acidobacteriota; class Vicinamibacteria; order Vicinamibacterales; family CAVVIG01; genus VFZL01. Next base: position 30,404 of record CADEDC010000002.1, read on the forward strand.
AGTTCGCCGTCGATGCCCGCCTGGATCAGCGGCCCGGCGTCTGGATCACCGCGCAGGGCCGCGTGCCGCTCGGCGTCCTGGTCGACGGCCAGCCGGATCTCCCGATGCAGCTGGCGATCGCGTCCAGCCAGATCGACGTCGGCATCCTCGAAGGTCTCACCGACACGGTGCGTGACGTGCGCGGCACGATGCAGCTGCAGGTCGACGTCGTCGGCACGGCGAACGATCCGCATTTCGACGGGTTCGTCGACATCACGAACGCCGGCTTCGTCGTGAGCCGGACCGGGGCGGCCTACCAGAACACGCGGATGGCGGTGGCCCTGGCGCGCGATCAGGTCACCGTCAAGGCGTTGCATGTCGAGGACCGTCGCGGCCACGCCCTCGACGTCACCGGCAGTCTCGCGACGCACGAACTGCGCGTCGGCGACTTCGCGGTGACCGCCCGGGCCCGCCAGTTCGAGGTCATGCGCAACGAGTTCGGCACCACCGAAGTGGACGCCGACCTGGATCTGCAGGGACGCTTCGAGTCGCCGCGGCTCGCCGGGACGATTGCCATCACCGGCGGCGATCTGAACGTCGACGAGATCCTCGATCGCGCGCTGCTCCGCCCCTATGCGACCGAGGCGGCCGCGCCGGCCGCGGCAGACAGCGGCATCGAAGTCGATCCGCTGGTCGTGCTCAATCCGTGGGAGCGCCTCGGCATCGACCTGACCGTCAGCACGCGCGGCACGCTGCGCATGGTCGGCGACAACGTCCAGGTGTCCACCGGCACGCCGCTCGGCCTCGGCAACGTGAACGTCCGCGCCTACGGCGAGGTCTATCTCTACAAGGATCCGGCGCAACCGCTGTTCGTCACCGGCTCGCTCGACTCGTTGACCGGCACCTACGCGTTCCAGGGACGCCGCTTCGACCTCGATCCCGCCAGTTCGATCAACTTCCGCGGCGATCTCAACCCGGAGCTCTACGTCACCGTGCGCCGCACCATCTCGGCCGTCGAGACCCGCGTCTCGATTGTCGGTCCGCTCACCGAGCCGGAGCTGCGGCTGTCGAGCACGCCGGCGCTCGACGACTCGAACATACTGGCGCTGATCGTCTTCAACACGACGCTGAACGAGCTGAACGCAGTGCAGCAGCAGGAACTGGCGGTGCGCGCCGGCACGCTGGCCGCCGGCTTCCTCGCGACGCCACTGGTCACGGCGCTGGAACGGTCGCTCGGCCTCGACATCCTCGAGATCGAACTCCAGCCGAGCGGCGCCGCCGGGACGACCGCATCCCCGCGCGTGACGGTCGGCGACGAGATCGCTCCCGGGCTGGTCGCGAGATTCAGCCGGCAGTTTGGCGCGAACGACTACAGCGAAGCGACGATCGAGTACTACCTGTCGCGGCTGTTCCGCATCCGTGCGACCTTCTCGGACGCCGGCATCGTCGCGCCGACCTCACGACTCCGCCGCGTCGAGCGGATTGGCATCGACCTGCTGGTCTTCTTCAGCTTCTGAGCCACGGCGCGGCGTCACGGCAGCGCCAGCGTCAGGTGCTGTCCCTCGCCGACGTCAATCGCCTGCTCGCTCCGATCGCGCGACGTGTAGACGATCGCCGTATAGCGGCCGGGGGCGACGCCGGACACTTCGAAGGCCCCGTCTGCCGCCGCCACCGCCCAGTACGGCGATGAGGTGGAGACCACCAATCCGTACATGTTCTGATGCACGTCACAGCGGACGTCCCAGGCGCTGTCCTTCCGGAAGACGTAGTCGTAGGTCACGCCCTGCTCGAGCGCGACGTTGAACGCGAGGTCGTCGGCGGCGTGCCCACGCTCGCGGACGCGGACGTTGTGCAGCGTCGGGTCGTCATTGCGGAAGTCAGCCGCCAGGCCGGTGCGGACGACTATCGCCGCTGGCGTGAAACGCCCCGCGATCTGATCCATCATCGGACGTTCAGCCGGTGGTGGGTGCGCGTAGCGCTGGGTCGGCTCCAGCACGATGACCGCCGGCACGTCGTCGATGGGCAGCGGTGCCGTGCCGCTGACCGTGGCGGGATGCCTGACCGCCGGCGGCGGCGGAAGACGATCGGGATCCGGCGTGGCCGCCGCCGGATCCGCCTCGATGCGGACCGCGGCCGTGGATGGCGGCGGCGCTCCCGATCGATCCGGCGATGGCGAACAACCGGCCGTGAGACCGATCGCGGCAACGAGAACCGCCGCCATGCCGGACCCGACGGTCGACCCGCACACAGGCATTCGATACACGCGCTCCACCCGCTCTCGACGCGGCCGCCTCGGCGTCACAGCACCGGGTCGATCGCCGTCAGTCGGTGACGGTGCCGACCGCCGTCCGGCCGGCCTTCACGGCGACGGGACGTTCGATTTTGCGGACGTCGGCATAGACGGTCAGGGTGTAGTCACCCGGCGTGACGCCGGCGATCTCGAACGCGCCGTCGGCGGCGGCCTGGGCGGCATACGGCGACCGCGACGCGACCACCACGGCAGACATGGCCGGGTGGATGTCACAGCCGACGTCGTAGAAGCCGTCGTTCAGGAACGTGTATTCGAAGGTCTGGCCGGTCGGCAGCGCAATGTTGAACGCCGACTCCTTCGTCTCGTCGTGACGGGTGCGGATGTTGTGCAGCACGTCGTCGCTGTTGCGGAACTCGGCGACCTGACCGGTACGGACGAACAGCACGGCAGGCGTGAAGGTCTGCGACACCTGGTCCATGACCGGGACGGCGGCTGGCGGCGGGAAGTCCCGCGGCGTCGTCGGTTCGAGGATGACGATGGCCGGCAGGCCGCCGGCGGCGGCCGGAGCGGTGCCGCTGACGATGCCCTCGCCGCGCGCGGCCGCCGCATCTGCGGCGCTGTCGGCGGCGGGAAGCGGGTCGGACGGCGCCTCGCCGGCACAGCCGGCGAGCCCGACCATCAGAGCAGCAGTCGTCGCGGCACGGCCCAGGCTGACGCGGCGCGCGTATCGCTGGAGGGACTGGAAAAAGAATGCAGGCACAATCCAGCAATTCTCCGCCAAAAGGCGGTCCGGGGACAACTGTCGACGCCGCAGCGGTCGTGGACCGGCGATCGCTTCAGGGCGCGAGCAGGGCGCGGACGGTCTCGAGAAAGCGCTTCGTCGTGAACGGCTTGCCGATGAACTGCGCGGCGGCGACCGCGTCGTGCGCCAGACGGTCCAGCGACGGATCGCCGGACATCAGCAGGATCGCGAGGCCGGGATGGCCGGCGGCGAGTCGGCGAGCGAGTTCCGGGCCGCTCACGCCGGGCAGACACACGTCGCAGACGAGCAGGGCGACCGCCGACGTCTGCGTCTCGACGATCGACTCTGCCTCCTCCGCCGACGCCGCGGTCACCACGTCGTAGCCGTTGGTCTGCAGCACCCGTGCCAGCAGGTCGCGCACCGTCTGGTCGTCGTCGATCAGCAGGATCGTCATGACGGGGTGCGTCCCGCGCATCGCCCCTGGAGCAGCCTGGACAACGGCCGCCCTATTGCGGGCGCAGTAAGGTCACGATGACCGGCTCTTCGTCGGATTCGAAGGCCTGTCGGGCGACGACCTGCGTTCCCGACATCCGCACATGGTAATCGCGCCCCTCGATCACGGTCGGCAGCGACAGGTAACAACCATCATCCGAGAACAGGGCCTTGAGGTTGCCTCCGATCATGTTCGCGAGCTCGCCGACGGCATCCTGGACGTCCTGCGGATTGTCGTCCTCCTCTTCGAGACCGAACATGACCTGGGCGGCGCGTCGTGCAGCCGTGCGCGAGCACTGGAAGACCAGGGTGCCGGTCCAGCGTCCCGTGATGTGCACGTGCCCCTCGATCGTGCCGCCGGTCGGCGCCGGCGGCACCGCCGGGCTCGGGTGTAACGGCAGTCCGAGCGTCTGCGACCACACCGCCTCGCTCAACTCCGTGACGTAGCGTTCCATCTCTTCCATGTCGTCCTCTCAGCTTACGTCCTGGTCCCGGTCCCGGTTGGCAGATAGCAGCCGGCGCGATTCACCGGCATGCGCACGTACCGTTCGTCGAGATTCATCGTCGATTCGGCAGCGCCCAGGAACAGATAGCCGTCGGGACGCAGCAGGTCGTAGATCTTGCCGAGGATGCGCTGCTTGGCCGCCACGTCGAAGTAGATCATCACGTTGCGGATGAACACGATGTCGCACTGCGGGATGCGCGACCAGGCGCCGTTCAGGTTCATCTCGTGGAAGGTCACCATCGATCGGATGTCGTCCTTCAGCTGCCACTCGAGTCCCTGCTTGTCGAAATAGCGGAGCAACAGCTTCGCCGGCATGCCGCGGTTGACCTCGAGCTGCGAGTAGCGGCCGGCGCGCGCCCGGTCCAGCGCCTTTCGGCAGATGTCGGTGGCGACCTGCTCGATCCGCCAGTCCTTGAGCTCGGGGAAGTGTTCGCGGAGGAGGATTGAGACCGAGTACGGCTCCTGCCCGGTCGAACTGGCGGCATACCAGATGGTCAGCCGCTTCGACAGCCGCCGGGCGTTGATCAACTTCGGCAGCAGGTCGGTGCGCAGCAGCTCGAACGGATCGATGTCGCGGAAGAACGTCGTCTCGTTCGTGGTCATCGCGTCGACGACCTTGCGGTGCAGCTCGGTCTGCCGGCTGCCCCGCAGCGTCTGCACGAGTGCGTCGATGGAGGCCAGGCCTTCACTGCGCACGATGGGTGCGAGCCGCGACTCGACGAGGTATTCCTTGCCGGCTTCGATGACGATGCCCGCTTCGTTCCGAACGAATTCGCGGACGAATTCGAATGAGGTGTCCATGTAATCCGTTCCCGTTTATCGCGCAACGCCCGCAGGCGATCCTGCGGGGCGTGCGCACCTGCGCATCAACTCGGTGGCGATGTCGGAGAGTGGCAGCACGCGCTCCGCGAGTCCGGCGCGGGCAACGAAGCCCGGCATCCCCCAGACGACGCTCGAGGCTTCGTCCTGGACGATCACCCGCCCGCCCGCCGCCCGGATGTCTTCGGCACCGCGCAGGCCGTCCTGGCCCATCCCGGTGAGGACCACGGCGAGCGCCCGGGCGCCGTAGATCTGGCTGACCGATCGGAACAGCGGATCGACGGCCGGCCGGCACGAGTTCTCGGGCGGCTGCTGGTTCAGGGCCGTGACGATCTGCGTGCCGCGCCGCTGCAACACGAGATGGTGGTTGCCGGGCGCGACGTAGACGACGCCGGGCGCCAGCACTTCGCCGCCGGCCGCCTCGACGACGGTCAGGGCCGACTGCGCGTTCAGGCGTTCGGCCAGCAGCCGCGTGAACATCGGCGGCATGTGCTGTACGAGCACGATCGGAACCGCCAGCGTGGCGGCCAGTTGCGGCAGCACCACCGCGAGGGCGTTCGGCCCGCCGGTCGAAACGCCGATGGCGATGATCTCGACGGATTGGCTGCCGGCGGGCGGCGGACCGGCGGCGGCGTCTCGCCTGACGACGGCAGACGGCGGCGGCACCGGCCGCACCGTGGCGGACGGGCGCGCCGCATCGGTGGCAGGCGACGGGCTGGTGCCCAGAACGCCACGACACAGCGCCTTCACCTTCGGGATCAGCTCCTCGCGGATCCGCTGCTGCGCGAGCGCGACGCTGCCGACGTTCGCCGGCTTGGTGACGTAGTCCGAGGCGCCGAGCGACAGCGCCTCGAGCGTCTCGGCGGCGCCGCGTTCGGTCAGCGTGCTGAACATGATGACCGGCAGGTTCGGATGGGTCTGCCGGAGCGCGCGCAGCGTCTCGAGGCCGTTCAACTCCGGCATCTCGACATCGAGCGTCACGACGTCGGGGTTGACCTGAGTGAGCTTCTGCAGGCCGATGCGGCCATTCGCGGCCGTGCCGACGACCTCGATGTCGGGGTCCTCCGACAGGACGTCGCTGACCATGCGACGGACGACCACGGCGTCGTCGACGACCAGAGCACGAATCTTCTTCATCGCATACCCATACGCACGGCCACCGCCACGGTCAGAATCCGAGGAGCCTGAGCTTGTCGGCGATCACGTCCTTCGTGAATGGCTTCATCACGTACTCGTTGGCGCCGGCGTCGAGAGCGCGCTGCATGTGTGCCATCTCGGTTTCCGTGGTCACCATCATCAGCCGGACGTCGGCGAGCGCCGCCTCGCGGCGGACCGCCTCGACCATCTCGATGCCGGTCATTTCCGGCATGTTCCAGTCCACGAGCGCCAGGCTGGTGTCAGGATGGCTCTGCAGGTAGGCGAGCCCCTCCTTGCCGTGCTGCGCCTGCGCGACTTCCGCGAACCCGTGCTCGCGCAGGGCCTGCGACAGGATCGACCGCATCGCGCGCGAATCATCGACAACCAGTGCCTTCATCTTGTCCTCTCGTCAACCGTGAGTGCCGATCGGCGCTGTCGGCCCGCCCCGCCGCCCGCCGGCCCATTCCCGCAACTCGGCGGCGTGCCCCTTCAGCCAGCCGCCCGTCCACTTCCCGATCAGCCGCTCGACATCGTCCTCGGCGCCGGGATAGCCACGCGCGACCAGGTCGGCCGCCAGTCCGCGCCGGGCGGCGGCGCCGCCGGCGAACAGCGTCTGCAACAACCCTTCAATCGGCCGCTGCGCCATCCACTGGTGCCAGTCGGCCATCTCCTGGTCGACGAGCCGCAGCACGGCGGGCACCGCACGCTCACGGCGGGACAGGGCCTCGTCCTGTCGGGTGACCAGGTCGTCGACGGTCACGCAGGGCATGCCGGCCGGCGGCTCGATGTTGCGCGGCACGCCGGCGTCGATCAGCAGCGGCTGCCGGCCCGCGAGGCCTTCACCCCGAACAATCGGCAGGCGGGCCGACGTCGCACAGACGACGACGTCCGCCCGCTGCAATGCCTCGTCCAACCGGTCCCACTCGCCGGTCGCCGCCCCGCACATCCGGGCCAGGGCCGCCGCCCGCTCGCCGGTCCGATTCACTACCGTCAGCGTGCCGATGCGCCGTTTCGTGATCTGCCGGGCAATGTCGCGCGCCGTGGCGCCGGCGCCGACGAGCAGCGTCGCCGGGCTGCCGCTGACCCGCTCGTGGATGACGGTCGCAATCACGGCGCCGAGGCTCGCCTCGCCGCGGCCGATGTCGGTCGTCCGGCGCGCCCGGTGCCCGATCTTGAACGCCTGCTGGAACGACCGGCTGAGCACGGCGCCGAGCGTGCCGGCGGCGCTGGCCAGCTGCAGGGCCTCCTTCATCTGGCGGACGATGAATCCGTCGCCGAGGATGAGCGAGGCGGTGCCGGTGGCCACCCGGAACAGGTGGCGTACGGCGTCGTCGTCGATCGCCCGCCGCAGCCGGCACTGCGGCGAGTGCGGTCCGACACCCGGCCGATCCGCCCTGACGACGTCCAGTACCGCATCGGCGGCGGCAAGGCTGCCGACGACGTAGAACTCGGTGCGATTGCAGGTGGAGACGATCGCCGCCTCCTGGAGGCCCGGGATCCAGCGCGCCCGCTCGAGCAGTCCGCGCGCCTGGGACGCGTCGTAGCTGAGGCGCTCGCGCTCGGCGAGCGACGCCCACGAATAGTCGACGCCGAACAGGACGACATGCGCGTCCGGTCCGGCGAGCGGGCCGCGAACCGATGGGGAGAGGTGCACCACGATGGTTGCATCCCGGGATGCCCGGCCCCCCGGACATCCCGGTGTGACGGTTAGTAGGTGAACCGGGCGATGAGCGACTGCAGCTCGTTCGCCATCTTGGACAGCTGGGCCGCGGCCTTCTGCGTGTCGTTCGCGCCGTCGGTGGTGCTGCGCGCCGCCTGCGCCACGCCGGTGATGTTCTGGGCGATCTCGGAACTGCCCTTTGCCGCTTCGGTGACGTTGCGGCCGATCTCGTTGGTGGTCGCGGTCTGTTCCTCCACCGCGCTCGCGATGGTGTTCGAGATGTCGTTGATCTGGTTGATGATGGCGCTGATCTGGCCAATCGCCTCGACGGCGCCCTTCGTGTCGGTCTGAATCGCCTCGATCTTCTGGCTGATGTCCTCGGTCGCCTTGGCCGTCTCCTTGGCCAGTTCCTTGACCTCGTTGGCGACGACCGCGAACCCCTTGCCGGCTTCGCCGGCGCGGGCCGCCTCGATCGTGGCGTTCAGCGCCAGCAGGTTCGTCTGCTGCGCGATGGAGGTGATCACCTTGATGACCTTGCCAATCTCGGCCGAGCTCTCGCCCAGTTTGGCAACCGTGCTATTGGTGCTCTCGGCCACCTTGACCGCCGCGGTCGCGACCTTCGCCGCTTCGTTCGCGTTCTTGGCGATCTCCTTGATGGAGGCGCTCATCTCCTCGGTCCCGGTGGCGACCGTCTGGACGTTCTTGCTGACCTCCTCCGAAGCAGCCGACACGACGTTGGCCTGGGCCGACGTCTCTTCGGCATTGGCGCCCATCTGCGTGCTGACGGCCGACAGCTCTTCGGACGAGCTCGCGAGGGCGTTGGCGTTCTCGCCAATCGCCGAGATGCTGCGGCGCAGGTCCGTCAGGAAGGTCCCCAGGCCGGTCGCCATCTGGCCGACGGCATCGTCGCCGCTGATCGTCATCGTCTGCGTCAGGTCACCCTTGGTCGCGGCGTTGACGACGCCGAGGATGGCGTCGACCTTGCGCTTCAGCTCGGCCGTCGCCTGGCGTTCACGCTCGGCGGCGTCGGCGACCTGATGCTCCTGCTCCATCTTGGCGCGCACCTTGTCCGTGATGTCGACGGCGTACTTGGCGACCTTGTAGGGACGTCCGTTCGCATCGAGCACCGGATTGTACGAGGCCTGGATCCACACCTCGCGTCCGCCCTTGCCGAGGCGCTTGTAGTCGGCGGCCTGGAACTCGCCGCGGTTCAGCGCCGCCCAGAAGTCGCGGTACTCGCTGCTCGTCTTGTACGACGGCTCGACGAACATGCTGTGGTGCTGCCCCTTGATTTCGTCGAGCGTGTAGCCGAGGGTCTTGCAGAAGTTCTCGTTCGCGTAGTTGATGGTACCGTCCATCGTGAACTCGATGACCGCCTGCGTCCGGCTGATCGCCGCCAGCTGCGCGGTGAAGTCGGCGTTGGTCGCCTCCAGGCGCAGCGTCTCGGTGACGACGTCCCAGTTGACCATGCCGCCCATGTAGGTGCCCTGGTCGTCATAGGTGGCCGACACGAGCAGGCTCAGCACCTCAGGCCCGACCTTGATGTTGGCCTGGTGCGGCAGGTCCTTCGGGTCGCCGAGCAGGCGGCGCTGGTGCGACGGGTTCTTGTGGAAGACATCGATGGTCTGGCCGATCATGTCGTCGACCTTGACCGGCAGGTACTGCTCCAGCGTCTTCAGGGTCTTCTTCGACGCCGGATTCATGTACTGAATCTTGAGATCGAGGTCGGCGAACATGATGTTGCTCGGCGAATTCTCGGTCATCGACGTCACGCGCGCCATCTCGGTGCGCTGCCGCCGTTCGGCGGTGATGTCCGTCCAGTTGACGATGTAGCCGAGCAGCTGGCGCTGGCCGTCCTGAATCGCGTTGATGTGGGTGCGCAGCGTCACCTTGCCGAACGAGAACTCGGCGTCCCGCGGCAGCGTGCCGGGCGTCCGCAGGATCTTCTCGATGCGCGCCGGGTCGCGATGGAAGCGGTGGATGGAGCCGCCCAGCAGGTCGGCGACCGACACCCCGAACGCCTTCTTGATCTCGTCGGCGAATCCCGACGCCGTCTGCGCCGCCATCGGGTTGAGGTAGACGAGGTTCAGGTCCGTATCCGCAATGAACACGTTGGCCCGCAGCGAGTCGAGCGAGGCGCGCATGCCCTCGAGACTCTCCGTGATGACCGGTTCCTCGACCGCGGGCTGCGTCTGCGCCACGGCCACCTTCAAGCGACCATTCGACATGCCAATCTCCTTCTTCGAGCGGTGTCCGCCGGCAGGTGCCGGCGACACGGTGACGATATCGCCGGCCAGCGGGGCGACGGCCGCAATGACTTCGTTGACAATCGATCTCGGCACGCGCAGCTCGGCGAGCGCCGCCGCCAGGTGCCCGGCGGTGCGATCGAACTGCGCCCGGGTGATGCGCATGCCGGCGTGGGCGGACTTCATGTCCTTCCCCTTGTAGACACCGGGGCCGCCGAGGGCGGTGATGAAGAAGGCGTTCTGTCGCGCCTTCAGGTGCGCCATGTTCGTCCTGGCGAAGAACGGCGCGAGCTCGCCGTCGGCGAGGACCTTCTGGTAGAAGAGATCGACGGCGGCCTTGATGGCCGGTACGCCGCCGACGCGTTCGAAAAGGGTTGCGGACTGAACCGCCGCCGCCGACTGTCTCGCCATGATGTTCTTCGATTCCTTCGCTTAGGCCGCGTCGACGTGACGGGCGTTGATATCCACCGTTCGCTCCACATCCAGGATGAGCAGGAGCCGGGCGGGCAGCTTGTACACGCCGGTCACGAGGCCATCCACTTTCGTTCGCACGGTCTCGGGCGCCTGCTCGAACTGCGCCGCGTTCACCTCGACCACATCGTCGATTTCGTCCACCAGCAGACTGACGGCACCGTCCGGCGTCCGGACGACGACGTTCATCGGCAACTCGCCGTCGGGCCGCGGCGTCAGGCCGAGCCGGGAGCGGAGGTCGAGCGCGGTCACGATCTGGCCGCGCAGGTTGATGAGCCCGCGGACGACGGCCGGCGCCAGCGGCACCGGCGTCATCTCCTGATGGCGGATGACCTCCTGCACGCTCAGGACCGCGATGCCGAAGTAGAGGCCGTCGAGAAAGAAGGTCGCGTACTGCGCGGTGCCGGAGTCTGCGGCTGTGGTTGTGGTTGTCATCTGGCTTCCTTGACGCTTACGCCGCTGCCGGGGCGACCGCGGCCGGATCGGCGGCGGCGACGACCGCCGCCACGTCCACCAGATCGGTGACCCGCTGCTGCAGCACCACCGAACCGACGACGCCGGGCCGCGACACCCGCCGCTGCACGTCGATCCGCTCGCTGACGATGTCGAGAATCTGGCTCACCACGAGACCGACGCTGCGGCCACCGTCGGCGTAGACGACGACCTGTCGCATGTCGGCGTCGTTGGTCGGGCGGCCCGCGAAGACCATGCCGAGGTCGACGAGCGGCATGATCTCGCCGCGATACTGCACCACGTCCTGGTCACCCGAGCGTTCGATCGCCGAGACCGCGAATTCCTCGAGACGCGCCACCAGGTTGAGCGGGATCGCCATGCGGTCCTTCTCCCCCACCCGGCACACCAGGAGCGTCTGCAGGTCGTGCGCCGCATCGTCACGTACCTCGCTCGCGTCGCCGTCGTTCAGCCGGCGATCGCGGACCTCGGCGACGACCCGGGCCCGCTGGGCGATCCCGAGCACGTCGAGAATCAGTGCGACGCGGCCGTCGCCCATGATGGTGGCGCCGGCGAACGACTCGATCCCCTTCAGTTGCTTGCCGAGCGGCTTGACGACGATCTCCTCGGTGTCGTGGATCGCGTCGACGACCAACCCGAACTGCCGGTCGTCGGCTTTCAGCACGACGATGTTCACGACGTCGGCGTTGGTGCCGGCACCCGGGCGGTGGAAGGCTTCGTCGAGATGGACGAGCGGCAGCAGGTTGCCGCGCAAGCGGTAGAACGGCGCGCCCTGGATCCGCTCGATGCCGGCGCGCGCCTGCGTCCCTTCCAGCCGCACGAGTTCCAGCAGGCTGACCTGCGGAATCGCGTAGCGCTCGCCGTCGCCGCCGGCCACCATCAGCGCCGGGATGATCGCGAGGGTGAGCGGGATCTTGATCTTGAGCGTCGTCCCTTCGCCCATCTTGCTCTGGATGTCGACCTGTCCGCCGATCTTCTCGATGTTGGTCTTGACGACATCCATGCCGACGCCGCGGCCCGAGATGTTGGAGATCTTCTCGGCGGTCGAGAAGCCCGGCAGGAACACCAGACGCAGCACCTCGTGGTCGGACATGCGGCTCGCCTGGTCGGCCGAGATGAGGCCGCGCTGGGTCGCCTTGGTGCGCAACCGCGCCGGGTCGATGCCGGCACCGTCGTCGGAGATCTCGATATTGATCTGACCGCCTTCGTGGAAGGCGCGCAGGCGGATCAGCCCTTCCGCCGGCTTGCCGCGGAGCATCCGTGCCTCGGGCGACTCGACGCCGTGATCGACCGAGTTGCGGACGACGTGGGTCAGCGGATCCTTGATCGCCTCGATGATCGTCTTGTCGAGCTCCGTCTCCTTCCCCTCCATCTCGATGCGCACCTGCTTCTGGCAGAGCACGGCGAGGTCACGGACGATGCGCGGGAACTTGCTCCAGACGTTGCCGATCGGCTGCATGCGTGTCTTCATCACGCCTTCCTGCAGCTCGGAGGTCACCAGGTTCAGCCGCTGCGTCGCGCCGACGAAGCTGTTGTCGGTCTGTGTCGCGGTGAACTGGAGGATCTGGTTGCGCGCCAGCACCAGTTCGCCGACCAGGTTCATCAGCTTGTCGAGCAGCACGACGTCGATGCGCAGCGACGAGTCGGCGGCGGCCCCGCGCCGGTCGTCCCCGGTGCGGCGGTCCTCGCCGGTCCGACGTTCGTCGGACGCGTCGTGCGCCGGCGCCGCCGGCTCGGCGTCCGCCGTCGCCGCGACGGGCGCGGCGGCATCGGCGGACGACGCAACCGCCGCCGGTGCAGCGGTCGCGTCGGCGGGGGCCCGCGGCGCAGACGTCGGCGGCTTGGCGAGCCCGCCCTCGTTGAGGCGCTTCAGCTCGGCGACCAATGCCCCGTAGTCACCGTCGCCCTCGACGCCTGTCTGCTCGACCTGCGCCAGGATCTGGCGGATGGCGTCCACCATGGCGAGCAGTCCGGTCGTGATCTCGGCGTTGAGCAGCAACTCGCCGTCGCGCATCTTCGACAGCAGGCTCTCACCCACGTGACTGATCGCTTCGAGCTTGTTGAAGGCGAGGAAGCCACAGGTGCCTTTGATGGTGTGGATGGTCCGGAACACGCTCGCGAGCGTGTCCGCGTTCCGCGGATCTTTTTCGAGGTCGACGAGCTCTTTGTCGAGCCGATCGAGGTTCTCGTAGCTCTCGATCAGGAACTCTTTGACCAGGTCTTCACTCATGGCGCCTCACCAGTTGACGAAACCCGACGCGGACGGGCAGGACCGTCGGACCACGGCCTGCATTGAGCAACCGACGTGCCTCCGTGCCAGCCGGCCCGATCGGCGGCCGATCCGGGCGGGTTGCCTGGGATTTCCGCCCGCCACGACGACACGCGGGCGGCGGCGCGACGGCCGATCGATGTCGGCCGGCCGTCGCCGGCGGTCAACAATCCGTCAGACAGCCGGGCGCGCCCTGGAGTGGAATCGGCGGCCGGCCTGGTAGCTTGAAGGCCGGGACCCCGTCAAGCGACGGCGTCCTGCGATCTGGCCGTTCCGGCCACGTCGGCACTGTCCCCGAGGAGGTCGCTGACCTCGCACGACATGACGATGTCGGCGCTCAACGGCGATACCTTGAGCTTGACGACCATGCCGTCGTCGGCCAGCCGGTCGGCATCCCAGACCGCCGGCTCGCTCTCGAGCTGCGGCAGTGAGCAGTCACTGGTCACCGCCCGCTCGTCGAGATGGGCGTGCATGCGGCCGCTGACCAGATTGGCGAGCTCAGCGGCCGTCGACAGGTAGTCCTCGACGACGACGTCGGCCGCTTCCATGCCCAGCATGCGGGCGGCGATCGCGGTCATCGACGGCACCGTCGCGCGGATCCCGAGCTTCACGACGTAGCGGTTCTGGATGGTGATGTCGGAGATCGCCGCGATCATCGGCGCCGCCTCGGCGGCCTGTTCGAGCGGCTCGATCTCGGCGTCGAGCATCATGCCGAACACCTGCCGCGCGGCGCTGGTCACGCCCTGCGCGAGGTCGCCGGTCAGGCTGGTCACGGCGGCCAGCGGGCCCGGCACCCGCGTGAAACGCCGCAGCTCGGTCTTGAACTTCGCCGGGATGTACGAGCGGAGCATCACGTCGTCGAACAGCGCACCGCGCGGCTCGCCGGCGTCGGACGGATCGACGATGCCGACGATGCGGACCGGCTGCGACCCGGCCATGGCGCGCAGCTTCGGGACCAGCAGGTCGGCGCCCAGGATGCCGAGCTCCGAGCCGAGGAAGACGAGGCGGACCGGCGACTGCCGGAAGTGGGCCAGCGCCGCGGCGCCGGACCCGACCTCCATGATCGGTCCCTGCGTCGAACCCTGGCTGACGAAGAAGTGGCGGTAGTCCAGACTGCCGTCGACGAGCAGCGCCGGCATGTCGGGACCCAGGCGGATCGACTGCACGTTGCCGTTGCGGACCGACTTGCTCCGCGTCGACAGGTTGCTGCGCAGGCGCTCGAGCGCCGCCAGCACCTTCTCGGTGCGCGGCGGCTTGAGGATGTAGCCCTCGATGCCGAGGCGGACCAGGCGCACGACGATGTCCTCGCGGCGCTCCTTGGAGAGCATGAGCACCGGCAGCGTCTTCAGACGCGACGAGGAACGGATCGCCTCGAGCACCTCGACGCCGTCGATGAGCGGCATCTCGACGTCGAGGACGATGAGGTCGGCCTCCTCCTCGTCGAGCCGGCGCAGGGCCTCGACGCCGTCGACGCACTCGGCCGTCGTGCAGCCGAGGTTCTGTGTCAGCAGCCGCTTGATGACGAAGCGTGTCGACGCATCGTCGTCGCAGATCAGCACGTGCATGGCTGCCCCCTATCGACTCTCAGTCCGTGGATCCAGCGTGCCGTCGAGCTGCGGCCGGACGTAGCGATCGAAGCACTGCGGGCAGAAGCCGTGCGAGAACTTCACGTCGGTGTGATGGCTGACGTACTCCTCGAGCGTCTGCCAGCTGTCACGATCGTCCCGGATGCGGCGGCAGTAGCTGCAGGTCGGCAGCAGGCTGCGCAGCTGGCGCACCTCGGCCAGCGCGGTTTCGAGCTGGAGCGCGCGCTGCACCAGGCGGTCGCGCAGGTCGACGGTCCGCAGGCCGACGCTCACACGCGCCCGCAGTTCGGCGGCGTTGGTCGGCTTGACCAGGTAGTCGTCGGCACCGGCGTCGAGCCCGGCGACGATGTCGGCTGCCTCGTTCCGGACGGTCACGAGGATGATGTAGGGTGCCAGCTGCGCGTCGCGGCTGCGCACCTGTTGACAGAGCTCGAGACCGCTCAGGTCCGGCATCATCCAGTCCACGAGTGCGACCCGCGGCCCGTCGTCCGCCGCCAGCGCCGCCAGCGCCCGGGTGCCGCAATCGACGGTCACCGCCTCCCACCCGGAGCGCTTGAGCACCGCGGCCAGCGCCGATCTCGTCGTCGCATCGTCATCGGCGATGAGCACGCTGGCGGGGCGCGCCGTCGCGGCCGCGGCCGCCCGCGGTGTCATGGCTGGCATCCCGGTCCGCCGGCGGATGACGGGTGCCGGCTGATCGTCCGCACCCACGCCGCGAGCTCGGTCAACAGCGCATCGGCGGTCACCCGGAAGTCGGGCCGCAGGGCGGCGACCCGCCGGGCGTCGCCGCCGCGCGCCCCGAGCTCGAGCGCCTCGGTGACGCCGCACAACCGGAGCGCGCAGACGTTGCCCACCGCCCCCTTGATCGTGTGGGCGACACGGGCCACCTGGGCGAGGTCGCCGGCCTCCGCCGCCTGCTCGAGGCTGTGGACGTAGCGTGGCAGATCGGCCTGGACGAGGCCGATGAGTTCCTGAATCGCCTCGAGGTCGTTGTCATACCAGCGACACACCTCCTCGGGGTCAAACGCCAGTTGGCTGTCTTCCGTCATGCTGCGCCCTCCTGCGCCGCCGTCGACCCGATGCGTGCCAAGGCGGTCGCCAGCGCCTCGGACTGCAACGGCTTGGACAGATAGTCCGACATGCCGGCGTCGAGGCATTTTTCACGGTCCCCGCGCATGGCATGGGCCGTCATCGCGATAATCGGCAGTTGGCGGCAATCCGGGAGCAGCCGAATCCGCCGGGTTGCCTCGTAGCCGTCCATCTTCGGCATCTGGCAGTCCATGAACACCGCGTCGTAGCGGTGTGTCCCGACCCGGGCGAGCGCCTCCTCGCCGTTCTCGACGATCTCGACGCTGCACCCGAGCTTCTCGAGAAAGCGGCGCGCGACCTTCTGGTTGATCGTGTTGTCCTCGGCGACGAGGACGTGCAGGCCGGCGACGAGCGGCGCGGCGGCGCCGGCAGACTCGACGGCGACCCTGGCGCGGGCCGCCTCGACGAGGGGCAGCTCGAACCAGAACGTCGAGCCTTCGCCGACCGTGCTGAACACGCCGATCTCGCCGCCCATCAGCTCGACCAGCTGCCGGCAGATCGTCAGGCCGAGGCCGCTGCCGCCGTACTTGCGGGTTGTCGAGCTGTCGGCCTGCGTGAACTTCTCGAAGATGGCGTCGAGCTTCTCGGCGGCGATCCCGATTCCCTGATCGGCGACGGCAAACCGCAGGCGCGGCCGTTCGCCGGCGGGCGTCAGCGCGCTGACGGCAATCGACACCATGCCCTGATGGGTGAACTTGATGGCGTTGTCGGCCAGGTTGATGAGCACCTGGCGGATCCGCGTCGGGTCGCTGATGATGCTGGACGGCACGTCCGACGCGACGTTCATCACCAGCGCCAGCCCCTTCTTCTGCGCCTTGACGGTGACCGGCTCGAGCGCCGACGTCAGCTCCTTGCGCAGCTCGAACGACACCGGGTCGATGGTCAGCTTGCCGGCCTCGATCTTCGACAGGTCGAGCACGTCGTTGACGATGGTCAGCAACGCCTCGGCCGACGAGCGGATGCCCTCGCTGAGGTCACGCTGCTCGCCGCTGAGCGGTGTATCGAGGAGCAACGTCGTGAGGCCGATGACGCCGTTGATCGGCGTCCGCACCTCGTGGCTCATGTTGGCGACGAACTCGGATTTCAGCCGCGACGCCGCGAGCGCCTCCTGGCCGGCGCGGACCAGCGCATCCGACAGTTCACGCTGCTCCGTGATGTCGCGCAAGGTGCCCGACGTGCCGGTGCCGCGCCCGTCGTCGGTCATGCGGGCGTGCACCTCGATCCAGCGCACCGCACTCCCGCGGGTGCGGCAGCGGACTTCGTAGCGCGACAGCGCCTTGTCGCGCCGCAGCAGCGGCAGGAACCGCTTCTCGTGCAGGTCGCGGTCGTCCTCGTGCACGAAGTCGATGATGTTCCGGCCGAGGCTGTCGTCCGGATCGAAGCCGGTGATTTCGGTCCACGCCGGATTGAGGTAGGTCCAGCGGCCGTCCTGATCGGTCTCGAACAGCACGTCCTGCAGGCTCTCGACGACGCGGCGGAAGCGCTGCTCGCTGGCCAGGATCGACTGTTCGTCGCGCAGCCGTTCCGAGATGTCACGGGCGATCAGCGCGTAGAACTCGACGCTGCCCTGGTAGCCGACCTGCGCCAGCACCAGCCGCGACACCGGCGTCAGCGTGCCGTCGCGATGCTGGATGTGGGTTTCGCACTGGCTGGTGCCGCCGTTGTCGCGCGCCCGCTCCAGCGCCTCGCGGAACTCGCGCGCCTGGCCGTCGCTGCCGAGCAGCGCCTCGAGCGGCGTGCCGAGCACCGGCGTGTTCACCGCCAGCCCGCACATCGTGCGGGCCGCCCGATTCATGTAGGTCGGCAGGCCGTCCCGGTCGAAGAACGCGACGAAATCGGGCGAGCTGTCGAGCACGCGGGCCATCCGGCGGTTCACGCCCTCGATGCGGACGCGGTCGGAGATGTCGATCCCGTGCGCCATGACCAGCGGGCCATCGGGCGACTCGAAGACGAAGTTCTGATAGGCGAGCGCGATGCGGCGCCCGCCGGGGCCCTGGAGGGTGAGCAGCCCCTGGAAGTGGCCGTTCTGTTCGGCGAGCTGCAGGTAGCGCTCGTAGCCCTCCCAGTACTCGGGCGGCACGAACTCGCGGAGATTCGCGCCGAGCATGTCGGCCCGCGCGCGACCGAGCGCCCGGCAGCCGGCGCCGTTGATCATGCGGATGGTGCCGTCGAGTTCGTGATAGAGAATGACGCCCTGCGCGTTCTCCACCAGCTCGCGGTAGTGCTGCTCGCTGCGCGCCAGCTCGCCGTGGGCCGCCGCGACGTCGTGCAGCTCCAGCCGCAGGCGAGCCGCCGCCTGTCGGAGATCGATCTGCGACAGCACCTGCCGCGCCAGCCGCTGCAGCGCGTCCAGCTGGTCGGCCGTCAGCCGGCGCGGGACCCGATCGATCACGCAGAGGGTGCCGAGCGCATGCCCGTCCACCCCGACCAGCGGCACCCCGGCGTAGGCGCGGATGTGCGGCTCGCCGGTCACCAGCGGATTGTCGGCGAAGCGCGGGTCCAGCCGGGCATCCTCGACCAACATCGGGACATCCGGCGTGAGGATCGCGTGCGAACAGAAGGCGACGTCCGGCGGTGCCCCGGCCGCCGCCAGGCCGTGCGACGACTGGCACCACTGGCGGTCCGCGCCGACCAGGCTGATCAGGGCGATCGGCGCGCCACAGATCTGGGCGGCCAGACGGGTGAGGTCGTCGAACGCCGGTTCGGGCGGCGTGTCGAGGATGCCGAGGCGGCGCAGTGCCGCCAGCCGTTCGGGCTCGCCGGTCGTCGTGGCGGGCGGGATCATCAGTGCGCCACCTCACCGCCGCCGCTCGCGCCGACATCGTCCAGGCACTCGCGTATCGCCTGCAGCAGGACGCGCGGCCGGCACGGCTTCCGCAACAGCCGTGCCGACGGCTCGGCCAGCTGTGCCTCGACCGCCGCGTGCTCGGTGTGGGCGGTGAGGAAGATGGCGCGCAGTTCGGGGCGCTGGACCCGCAGCCGGTCGAGCAGCTCACGGCCGCTCATCTGCGGCATCACGAGGTCCGACAGCAGCAGATCGATGGGCTCGCCGCCGGCGCCGGCCTGCCGGCAGGCTTCGGCGCCGTCGACCGCCGACAGCACGCGGTAGCCGGCATTCGCCAACGTGCGCTGCAGCAGTCCGCGGACGATGCCGTCGTCCTCGGCGATGAGGATCGTTTCGCTGCCGCCCGGCCCGGCCGCCGGAGCGACGACGGCGTCGCTCTCGGGCACGCCGGCATCCGCCAGCGGCAGGTAGACCTCGAACGTGGTGCCGCGACCGGGCGCCGACAGCACGTCGACGTAGCCTCCGCTCGACTTGACGATGCCGTACACGGTCGCCAGTCCGAGTCCAGTCCCCTTGCCGGCCGCCTTGGTGGTGAAGAACGGTTCGAAGATGCGGAGGCGGACAGCCTCCTCCATGCCGGCACCGGTATCCGACACCGCCAGCCGCACGTAGTCGCCATCGGGTGCCTGCTCACCCGACGCGTCGACGAAGCCGGCCCGCCGCACACCCTGCACGGTGACGGTGAGCCGGCCGCCGGCCGGCATGGCATCGCGGCCGTTGGCCACCAGGTTGAAGACCACCTGATCGAGCTGGCCGCGATCGACGCGCGCCACCAGCCGGCTGTCGGTGCCGACGATGTCGAGCGTGACGTCCTCCGGCACCAGCCGCCGCAGCATCTTCTCGAGCGACTGCACGGCCGGTGCGATGGCGACGTCGGCCGGGTCGATCGCCTGGCGGCGGCTGAACAGCAGCAGCTGCCGGGTCAGCGTGCCGGCGCGTTCCGCCGCTTCCAGGATCGTCTGCACCGCCTCCTTCGAGTCGTCGTCGGCGACCGACTGCGCCAGCATCTCGGCGTAGCCGCTGATCACCATCAACACGTTGTTGAAGTCGTGCGCCACGCCACCCGCCAGACGCCCGAGCGCTTCCATACGCTGGGCCGCGGTGCTCGCGTCGCCGGTGTGTGGAGTGCGCATGCCAGTCCTCAGTGCTCGGTGCCGGTCTTCGTCGCCGTGACCGCCGCCGGATCCGGCTCGCGCCGGTTGACACTCGAGTCGGACACCGGCGCGTTCAGCGCGCCCTCGATCTGCCGGCTCGCTTCGCTGCGGACGACGATGGAGACGCGGCGATTGCGCGGATCGAGCGGCACGTCGGGCATCTGCAGCTGGCGGTCGGCGAAGCCGCGGACCGCCCGCACCTGACCGTCGCGCAGTCCGGTCCGCTCCATCACCCGCCGGGCGGCGTTCGCCCGCTCCGCCGAGAGTTCCCAGTTGCCGTAGCGATCGCCGTCGGCATACTGCCGGCTGTCGGTGTGGCCTTCCACGACGACGTCATTGGTCAGCGCGCCCAGCTCGTGGGCGATCAGTCCGAGGATCTGCTCGCTCTCGCCGCGCAGCGCGGCGCTGCCGGAATCGAAGAAGCTGGACGCGGCCTTGTCGACCAGATCGATGCGCAGCCCTTCGGAGGTCACGGTGAACTGCACCTGGTCGCGCAGCGTGTCGAAACCCTTGATGGCGGTCATTTCCTGGCGGATGAGCGCCGCCGTCGCCTCGAGCCGGGCCCGTTCGTCCTCGGCCGCGGTCCGGGCGGCCGAGACTTCGGGCGCCGCACCCGGTTCGACGCCCGGCTGGCCGCCTGGCAGCACCCCCTTGCCCTTCTCGAACTCGAAGATGCCGGGATCGCGGAAGTAGCCGCCGACCGCCGACTTCACCTCCTTGCTTTGCGTGACCAGCCACATCACGAGGAAGAACGCCATCATGGCGGTCACGAAATCGGCATAGGCCACCTTCCAGGCGCCGCCGTGATGGCCGCCATGGCCGCCCTTCTTGCGGACGATGACGATCGTTTCGCCTTCCTTGCCGCTCATGCCGCCGCCGCCTGGCCGCCGTCGCGGGTCGCCTTGCAGATCTGTTCGGTCTCCTCGAAGCTCGGCCGGACGTGTGACGGCAGCACGCGACGGGCGAACTCGATGGCGAGTGCCGGCGGCAGCCCCTTGTAGGTGGCCAGCAGCCCGGACTTGATGCACTGCTCGTAGCGGCCGTCGTCGTGGACGCGCGCCTCCATGCTGGCCGAGAGCGGCTGCAGGAAGCCGTACGAGAGCAGGATGCCGAGGAAGGTGCCGACCAGGGCGGCGCCGACCTTGTGGCCGATCTCCGACGGCGGGCCGTCGATCGCGCCCATCGTGATGACGATGCCGAGCACCGCGGCGACGATGCCGAGGCCCGGCAGCGCGTCACCGACGCGCGTCAGCGTGCCGGCCGGGCTCTTGGCCTCCTCGTGATGGACCTCGAGGTCCTCGGCCATCAGGTCGGCGAGGTCGTGTGGCGAGATGCCGCCGACGATGATGACCTTGATCGAGTCGGAGAGAAACGCCACCGAGTGATGGCGCGACAGGAACTTCGGGTGTCCCTTGAGGATGGTGCTCTCCTCCGGCTTGTCGAAGTGCGTCTCGAGCGCCATGATGCCGTTCTGCTGTGCGGTGCGGAACACCTTGAACAGCAGGCCGAGCAGGTCGGCGAAGTCCTCGCGGGTCAGGCCGGTGCCGAACAGCGCCGTCAGCTGGCCGACGAGCGCCTTCACCACGACCGGTGACGTGCTGATCAGCAGGCTGCCGACGGCGGCGCCGCCGATGATGACGAGCTCGGCGGGCTGGATCAGGACGCCGAGCGCGCCGCCTTCCATCAGATAGCCGCCGATGACCGAACCGATGACGACCAGAATACCGACGATCACCAACATGGTTTCAACGCCTCATGACACGGAGGATCCGGCGCGGTCGCCCGGCCGGGGATGGGCCTGCATGGATTGTTCTTCGATGAGCCGCAGCCAGGCCGCCACGACCGCGGCATCGAATCGGCTGCCGGAATGGCGGACGAGTTCCACGTTGGCCGAGTCCGACGGCATCGAGAACATCGCGCACAGCTCCTGCAACGCATCGAACGTGTCGGCGACGTGCAGGATGCGGGCGCCCAGCGGAATCGCCTCGCCTTCGAGATGATGGGGAAAGCCGGTGCCGTCCATGCACTCGCGCGACGCCATGACCAGCGCGGCGGCCGGCCGGAGCGCCGGCGCGGCGTCGAGGATGTCGCGCGTCACGGCGAGCTGCTCGCTCCAGCGTTCGACGTCGGCGCGGCTCACGTTGTCGGTGTCGGCGTCGGATCGCTCGGGGATGATCAGCTTGCCGAGGTCGTGCACCCACGCCGCCCGTTCGATGTCGATCACCGCCCGATCGGTCAGCCCGAGTTCGACGGCGATGCGGACCGAGATGTTGGCGACGCGCTGTGCGTGCGCGAGATCGTCCGGCCGCTCCCGGTAGAGCGCGGCCAGCACCGAGAGCAGCGCCTCGGAGGAGGCGATGCCGGCGTCGGCGAAGATCGCCGTCAGACGCATCTCGCGATCGCTTCTCCGCCAGGGTATCGACTCGCTGGTACTCATCTCTGCTCCGGTGATCTCGTCCGCGGGCACCCGAACGGCGGCGCCGACCACGGATCGGGGCCGCGTCCTCCGGATCAATCGGCGGGCGGTGCGACGGCTTGACTGGTGCGGCCGCCGACCGGCCGGCGGCGGCATGGAACTCGCTGGTTCGGCAGCGCTGGAGTACACATGACGCACCTGTTCATCGACCGGCAGCCCATCGACTTCAACCAATCGGTGCAGACGTGGGCCGATCTGCTCACTCAGCTCGATGCCGACCTCGACGCGTCCGGGCGGGTGCTGACGGAAGTGCAGTTCGATGGTGTCGGCGATCCGACATTCCGCGACCCTGGCGCGCTGACACGCCGGCTGATCGCCGTCGGGCGGATTGACGCCGCCACGGCGACGCCGGCCGACCTGCTGCGCGACTGCCTCCTGGAGGCCGCCGGCACGGTGTCCGGATTACACGACGAAGCGATGAAGGTCGCCGAGCAGTTCCGCACCGTCCGACCGGGCGGCGCGCATCTGCGCCTCGGCCACCTCGCCGAGGCACTGGGTCAGCTCGTCGTCCTCGTCCAGACGCTGCAAGGCCCGCTCGGGCTCGACCTCGCCCGGCTCGACGACCCGACGGCCGCCGGCGACGCCGACCTGGCGCGCCTCAGCGGCATCATCGATGCGCTCGTCGCGGCGCAGGGCGGCGCCGACACGCTGACCGTCGCCGACATCCTCGAGGACGACCTGCTGCCGTTCCTGCGCGCCTGGCAGACGCGGTTCGAGCGCCTCGCCGGCTGACGTGCCGAGCGACATGGCACCCGCGCTCTACATCCTGAGCGAGCCGACCGTCGCCAGCTACGGCACGATCGGCCGACTCTATCGCGACACGTTCCGGGCGATGGGCCGTCGCGCCGTCGCGGCGCCGGCGCCAGCCCGCGCCGGCGAGCTGCCGCGCGGGGCGATCGTGCTCCACAACACCCTCGGCGCGCGATGTGCGCCGCTTCCCGGGGTCCGCAACATCGCGGTGCCGTTTCACGAGTGGGACCGCTATCCGGCGGCGTGGGCCGCGCGGCTGAACGCGTTCGACGAGATCTGGGCGGCCACCGGCTACCTGGCGCGCGTCCTCCGGCGCAGCGGCGTGACCTCCCGGATCCTGGTGCTGCCCCCGGCCCTCGACCTGGCGCCGCCGCTGGCGCGGCTGTCCTGGTCACCGCGCGGAGCGTTCCGATTCCTGTTCGTCGGCGAACCCCACTTCCGCAAGGGGCACCACCTGCTGCTCGAGGGATTTCGGCGGCTTGCCGTCTCGCCGCGCCACGCCACGCTGACGATCAAGACGGCGAAGGACTGCGCCTGGCGCGTCGGCGACCCGGGTGTCAGGCTGATCCGCGAACGCTGGTCCACCGAGCGGATGCGCCGCCTCTACGCGAGCCACGACGCGTTCGTCTCCGCCAGCCTCGCCGAGGGTCTGGGTCTCGGGGTCGCCGAAGCCATGCTCGCCCGCGTGCCGGTGGCGGCCACGGCCTGGGGTGGCCACACGGCGCTGTTCGCACCGGGCGGCGCCGTGCGGATTCCGCATCGCGTCGTGCCGCAGCCGTTCTGCTCGCGCCCGGACTTCTACGCCCCCGGGCAACGCTGCGCCCTCGCCTCGCCCGATGCCGTCGCCGACGCCATGGCGACGCTGCTGGCGATGACGCCGCCGGCCCGGCGGCGGCAGGCGCTGGCCGCGTCAGCCTGGGTGCGCGCCCGCTTCGGTCTGGCGGCCTGTGCCCCGCGTCTCGCCGCGGCGCTCGCGAACGAAGAGATTGCCGAACTGCCGGTATCGCCCGCCGGCGAGTAGCCGCCGCGCCCGCTGCTCCACCTGCGACAGCGCGGTGACCGCGATGACGTCCGCCGGTTCCGCCGCCGTGCCGATCCGGAAGCCCTCCGACGGCGCGATGCGGCGAAAGATCGCCGCCCCGCGATCGTCGTTCGGCAGCCAGAGCGTCGCCGGGTGCGGCAGGTCGTGCCGCTGGCGCCGGACGAATCGCAGCTTGGCGGCGATGACCCGCTCGACCTGGGCGTCGCGGCGGCGGGCGCTGGAACTCGCCGCGTGCACGCGGACCGTATACAGCCGGTCTGGCAGGCGGGCGAACTGGTGGTGCGGCAGGAGCCGCAGCCACAGATCGTAGTCCTCCGCCGGCACCATCGCCTGGTCGTAGCCGCCCTGCCGCAGCACGTCGCGCTTGGCGACGATGGTGGCATGGAACAGACAACAGGTCAGCGGCATCAACGCGGCAATCTGCGCGGCCGTCACCGCCCGGTCCCACTGCGACCGGACGGTCCTCGTCCACGCGTTCTCGACCGGCCGCCCGTCAGCGTCGACGAAATCGACGGCGGTCGCCAGCACGTCGATGTCGGCATGGACCGCGAGGAAGGCCAGCTGGGTCGCCAGGCGGGCCGGCGCCGACCAGTCGTCCGCGTCCTGGCGGGCGACGTAGCGACCGCGCGCTGCGTCGAGTCCGAGATTCAGGGCGGCCGCCAGGCCGCCGCCGCCACTCGACAGCGCACGCACCCGCGGGTCGGTGAGGCCACGGACGTAGTCTGCCGTGGCGTCGACGCTGCCGTCGTCGATCACCAGGAGTTCGAAGTCGGACCACGTCTGCTGGAGGATGCTGTCGATGGCGCGAACGACATACGGCAGGCCATTGCGAACCGGCAGCAGCACGGAGACCGCGGGCGGCTGACGGCTCATGCCGACACCCCGTAGCGCCGCAGCTGCACCACCAGCGCGCGGTGCTGCGCGATCACCTCGTGCGCGCACAGCGCCAGCGGCCGCCACAACAGCGGTCCGAGCGCACGATCAGGCGGCGTGCGCCAGTAGCGCGGCAGATAGCCGCAACCGAGGCCGGTCTGAACGTCGTCGCGCGTCTCGGGATCGAAACCGCTTTCGAGCAGTGTCTCGAGCGCCGCCATCATCGCGAGGCAGCGGTCCGCCGACCGGTCGCCGTCGCGGACGCGGATGGCGGCGTCGAGCGCGGCGCCGGCCTGCGACACCAGCGGCGCCAGGCGGCGGCGCGCCGCGTCAGCGCGCGCCAGCCGCTCGCCGACGGCGGGCCACGGCAGACGCGCGACGGCGAGCGGTCGCCGCCGACCCGATCCGACTATGTCGTCGAGGGGTGCGACCTGCCAGCCCGGTTTCGCGGCGCCGGCGTGCCCCACGTCGACACACCGCGTCGGGGTACGAAGCGCCAGCAGGCCGAGCAGTTCCGAGAGCGGCTGTTGGCGCAGATCGGCGACGGCCGGGGTCCCGAGGTCGACGCCAAGCAGCGCCACCGTGACGGCACCGGCCAGCAAGGCGGTCGCGACCGCGGTCCCCGGCCACAGCCCCCAGGTCGGCAGCGGATCGAGGACCAGGAGACGATCGGCGGCAATGCCGTCGAGCAGCACGGCCGGCGTCCGCTCGTCAGTGACGATGAGCGCGTGATCACGCCAGGGGTGGGTCCGCTCGGCCAGCGCCTGCACCGAGAATTGCGCATCGAGCGGCGTCTGGTGCTCGACGACGACCACGTCGGGCTGCAGACCGGCATCGCTGAGCGCATCGGCGCCGCGCGGGGACGTGAACAGATGGACGTGCGGTCGCACCCGGCTGAGCACCGGCAGGGCGGCGGTGAGCGACGGCCCGGTTCCGACGACGACCACGGGCGTGTCATCGCCGACGACCGGTACACCACTCCAGGCGGCGGGATGCGAGAGACGGGAGAACTGCGGGTCGAGTCGGGCGCCGCAGAAGCGCGCCCATTGGCGTTCATAGGCCGCCCAGCACGCCCGTAGCACCTCGACGTCGGTGCGGACCGCCGCGCTCAGGTCGCCGGGCGTCAACGCCCGATCGCAGCCGATTTCCTCGACGAGGCGGACGGCCGGTCCGGCGGCGCGCGCGACTTCGGTCCACGACGCGGTCATGCCGACGCTCCCGCGACGGTCCGCCCGGCGGCGCGCGTCAACGCCGCCCGCAGACGCGCCGCGACGTGCTCGACGTCATGGCGGGCGGCCCGTCGACGACCGGCCCGGCCCATGGCCGCCGCCAGATCGCGGTCGCCAAGCAGACGGTGGAGGCGGTCGGTCAGTGCACCGACATCCCCGACCGGGACCACGAATCCGTCGATGCCCTCGCGGACGACGGTGCGCACGTGCCCGACGTCGGTCACCACCACGGGGCGCGCCGCCGCCATCGCCTCGAGCATCGCGGTCGGTACGCCCTCCCGGCCGGACGGCAGCGCGAAGATCAGCGACGCCTCGAGGTCCGGTCCGACGTCACCGTGCCGGCCGACGAGCTCGCAGGCCGCGCCGACGTCCAGCCGGGCGGCCAGCGCCCGGAGCCGATCGCCTTCACCACTCTCGTCGGCGCCGACCAACCGCAACGTCACCGTCGGATGCGACGGCCGCAGTCGTGCCACGGCCCGGACGAGGTCACCCAGCCGCTTCAGCGCGTGCAGGTTGGCGACGGCGACGATCCGCGTGGGCGTCGTTGCCGACACCGGCGGGATCGTGAGGAAGTGGCGGACGTCGGCCGCCTTGCCGAGCACGGTCGCCCGCGGCTCGGGCGCGGCGTAGCCCTCTGCCAGTGCGGCGGTGGTGAAGGTCACCTGGTCGCATCCCCACATGATCGACTCATCCGGCTGCCAGCGCAGCTGGTCGTTGAGGCGGAAGGTGCCGGCCATGTCATAGCCCTTGCCGTAGACGAGGGCGGCGGCGCAGTGGCCGGCGACGATCGGAATCCATCGACACGCCATCCGATCGACCAGGAAGTGGACGACGTCGTAACCGCGGCGGAACGTCGTCATCACGGCCTCCGGGGTTGCCGCGATCACGACTCGAGCGGCGGTCTGCCGCAGCGCCGGCTCCAATGCACCACCGGCGGTGGCCAGAATCTCGTGGTCCGCCCACGCGGCCTGCGAGTGCCACCGGCGGAGCACGTTCAGAAACGTCGTCTCCATCCCGCCGGCGCCACAGGTATCGAGGACGTGCAGTATCCGCATCGCCGTCACATCCGGAGGTCGCGCACGACGCGCGCCGGCACGAAGACGAGCAGGCCGAGTGCCGCCAGCAGTGCCGCGGATCGCGCCGCCCGCCCGAGCTCACGACCGAGGATCGGCCACGTCCGACGGACGACCAGCTGCCCGTCGGCGGTGATGGCGGTGAAGCCGCCAGGCGACACCAGCATCGCGGTGCGGTCGACGTTGGACTGCCCGGTGCCGGCGGGATCGTTCCACAGCACGCACACCCGGTCGAAGCGGCCGGCAATCGCGCGTGCTGCCACTGGGCTGCGCGCGAACGCCCACGGGTGGAAGAACGCCGCCCGGTCGTAGACGAGGCGACGGTCTCCGACGATCCCGGCTTCGTCGAGCGACGCGACGCCGCCCGCCGTTGTCACGACCGTGATGTCACAGCCGGGCGAATGCGTCTGGAGCGCGGCCATCGCCGTCCGCAGGTGGCGGCCGGAGCGAAACAGCAGAATCCGCTCAGGCGGCAGCGGCATTCCAGAGCTCCTGTCCGGCGTCGAGCACCTGACTCGCCCACCCTTCGAAGACGAACAGCATCCACACCTGCCGCCACACGCCGTCGTCGCCGCCGTAGAAGCGCCGGACGAGTCGGTCGGCCGCGGTCGGGTCGAAGACGCCGCGCCGGGCCAGCCGGGTCGGACTCAGCAGGTCGCGGACCATCGGCTCGAGCGAGCGCCGCATCCAGACGCCGGTCGGCAGGCCGAAGCCCATCTTCGAACGGTAGAGCACGTCCTCCGGCAGCAGCGGCCGCAGGGCGCGTTTCAGGATCCACTTGCCGACGCCATCGCGGTACTTCATCTGCCATGGTATCCGCGCCAGGGCGGCGCCATAGTCGGGGTCGAGGAACGGGACGCGCACCTCCAGCGAGTGCGCCATCGACATCGCGTCGATGTCGCGCAGCAGCACGTACGAGAGGTAGGCGCGCTGTTCCAGGCGCAGCAGCCAGTCGCCCGGGCGGTCGGGATCCGGCGGGATGTCACCCAGCAGGAAGCGGGTGGCCTGGACGCTCTCGCCCGCTGCCCGGCGGAGCGCCGGCGCCATCATCGGCTCGCGCTGATCGGCCCCGAACATCGCGATGCCGGAGGACGACAGATAGTGGCCGTCCAGCAGTGCGTGGACGCGAAGTGCCTCCACCAGACGTGCCGCCGCCGGCCACAGATCGCTGACGTCGCAGCCGGCCAGGCGGTCGGCGATCCAGCGGACGTAGCCGGCCGGCAGGGCGCGCAGGTCCCGTCCCTGGGCGTGCCGTTCGAGCAGCCGGCCGTCGCGGGCGTAGCCGAGCATCAGTTCGTCGGCGCCGGTGCCCGACAGGGCGACAGTGACGTGCTGTGCCGCCGCGTACGACACCCAGTACGAGTTGATGCCGTCCGCGGTCGGCTGGTCCATCGCCGACAGCGTGTGTGGCATCGCCTCGCGAAACATCGCTTCGCTCAGGACGAACTCCTGGTGCGTGGTGCCGTACCGTTCGGCAACGGTGCGCGCCCACGGCCACTCCGACAGCGTCGACTCGTCGGGCCCCTGGAAGCCGACGGAGAAGGTTTTCAGGGGATGGCTCGTGCATTCCGACGCCAGGGCGACGAGCGCACTCGAATCGACGCCGCCCGACAGAAACACTCCGAGCGGACGTTCCGACATCATCTGCCGCTTCACCGCCGTGCGCAGCCCCTCGAGCGTCACCGCCGCCGCCTCCGCTTCGGAGGTGATCGGCGAAGCGACTTCGCGCGGCGGCGTCCAGTAGGTGTGCAGGTTCAGCTCGCCGCGACGATGGACGGCCAGGCGGCCGGGCGGCAGCGCCCGGACGTCCCTCAGCATGGAGAGCGGTGGCGGGACGGCCTGATAGACGAGATACTGGCCGACCGCCTCGGCGTCGACCTCGCGCGAAATCCGGCCGCTGGCGAGCAGCGCCTTCAGCTCGGAGGCAAAGAGCAGGTGTCGCCCCTGCACGGCGTAGTACAGCGGCTTCACGCCGTGGTGGTCGCGCGCCAGGATCAGTTCGCCGGCCCGCGCGTTCCAGAGGGCGAAGGCGAAGATGCCATTCAGCTGCTCGACGGCCGCCGAGCCGCGCTCCTCGTACAGATGGAGGATGACCTCGCCGTCGGTCTGCGTGCGGAAGCGGTGGCCGCGGCCTTCGAGATGGCGGCGCAGCTCGCGATGGTTGTAGATTTCGCCATTGAACACGAGGTGCAGCGTCTCGTCCTCGTTGCTCAGCGGCTGATGGCCGCCGGCCACGTCGATGATCGACAACCGCCGGAAGCCAAGGCCGACCCGCTCGTCGAGATGGAAGCCGTCATCGTCGGGACCGCGATGCACCATCGCCGCCGCCATGCGCCCGAGCACATCGCGGTCGGGCTGGCCGACCATTCCACAGATGCCACACACCGGGGTCGTCCTTCCTGCCGTCTACAGGCTCGCCAGGCGCAGCAACGGCGCGAATTCTTCCAGGATGCCGGACGCGACGAAGTCCCTCGCCTTGACGAGACCGGCGGCGGACAGCTGCGTCGAGATCGCCGGCAGGCCGTGCAGCGACGCGATGATGACGTGGTCGTAGGAGTCGCGCCGGAGCTCGGCGAACGCGGTCACCAGGTGTCCGCCCAGCCGCTGCCCCTGCTTGGCCGGGTCGTTGTCGACCACCCCGACCACCCGGTGCGACACGCCAATCGCCGCCAGGCGATCCAGCGCCTGCTGGCCGCCGGCCCCGGCGCCGAAGATCACCAGACGCTTGTCACGGAAGTCCGGTAGCGCCTTGAACAACGGCCGGGTGCCGCTCGAGTCCTTGATGGCGCGCACCGAGGTCGGGAAGTCGAGCAGTTCCGCCTCGCGCAGGCCGCCCTCGCGGCACCACTCGACGACCCGCGTCGGCGAGCAGTCCTTGTCCTGGTAGACCGGCGAGTACCAGTCGAAGGTGTCGAGCACCCGCCAGTGCCAGTCGGCGTGCATGTTGACCGGCAGCACCCGCGGCAGCAGGGAGAACGGCGCGTGTGCCATGGCGGGCAGCCGATAGAGCGGGTAGAACACCCGGCAGATGAACGACGACCAGGCGTAGATGGCCCGGTTCGGCAACGGCCGGAGCAACCGGCGCCAGAAGTCGGTGGCGCGGTTGTACAGCCGGTCGGTGTAGTAGTAGAGCCACACGGCGATGGCCCCGCCTTCCTTCAGGTGCCGTGGCAGCGACAGGAAGGCTTCGCGCGTGTCCCGGGTGTGATGCAGCACACCGAGCGAGAAGATCACGTCGAAGACCTCCCGGCGAAACGGCAGGTGGAAGACATCCGCCTGGATGACGTCGACGTTGTCACGGCCGCCGACGTTGTTCTGGGCCGCTTCGACGGCGAACGAGAAGTCGATCCCGACCGTGCGGGCTCCCCAACGCGAGGCGATGTCGAGGAAGCGGCCGGCGCCACACCCGACGTCGAGCACCCACTTGCCCTTGAGGTCGGCCGGCGCGAACCCGGTCTTGTGGGCGAAGGCCTCTTCGGACACCCGGCTCCCATTGGCCGAGTCGACCTGCACGCGGTTCCATTTGTTCCACTCGTAGGAGAAGCTGCCGACGTAGCCGTCGTGGCTGACGAACCGCGGCACGCCGCGGACGATCGGATAGCGCGCCTGGCACCCGGTGCAGCCGAGCGCTCCCTCGAGCACCACGGCGGTCGGGCGCGCGGTGTCGAGCAGCGTCAGATCGTGCTGGCACGTCGGACAGCACAGGATGTCGAGCAGGTCGGTCTTCATCGGTTCTCTCCTTCGGCGACCGTGCACCAGGTCGCCGCATGGTTCGGCATGCACCGGCGGCGCGCCGGCGGGCGCTCCGTCGACTCGTAGAGGGCCAGCCAGTCCGCGACCATGCGTTCGGCCGTGAACTGCTCGAGGCAGCGGCGCCGCAGTGCCGCCGCACGCTCGCGTGCCAGGTCGGGCATGGTGAAGACGCGCCCGAGCGCGCCGGCACCGGCGGCGACGTCACCGACTGGAAACCGCGAGTCGCCGTCGGTGACGAGGTCGAGCACGCCGCCGACGGCACTGCAGACCACCGGGACACCCAGCATGCCGGCTTCGAGGACGACGTTCGGAAATCCCTCCCGCCGCGAGGCGAGCACGAGCGCGTCGAGACCGCCGATTACGGCCAACGCGTCCTGTCGCGCGCTGAGAAACGAGACCGCGCCGTCGAGCCGCAGCTCGGCGGCCAGCCTCCGCAGGCCGGCTTCGCACGGTCCGTCGCCGACGATCACCGCGTGACACGCCAGTCCCCGCGCAATCGTGGCATGGACGATACGCAGGAACGTCGCGTGCCCCTTCTCCTCGGACAGGCGGCCGACGCTGCCAACGAGCGGCACATCCGCTGGCAGCTGCAGTTCGGCGCGCAGGCGGGCGCGGGCATCAGGACCGACCGCCGCCAGCCTGGCGGGGTCGAGGCCGTTGTGGACGACCGCCAGCCGACGCGCCGGGAACCACGCCCAGCGGGCGTGATCGGCGGCCAGTGACGTGGCATTGACCGTCACGCGCGTCGCGATGCGCGATGCCAGCATGTCGGCCGGGCGAAACCACCACTGGCACCATTGCGGGAAGTGTCCCGGGTTGAAGCTGCGGATCGACATGACGATCCGCGGCACGCCGGCCAGCCGGGCGGCCGCCGTCCCGCACATGTTCGGCAGCGTCAGCCAGGTGTGCACGACGTCGTAGGCGCCGCGGCGGCAATGATCGGCGATGGCGTCGATCACCGTGTCGTCGTGCGCCAGCGAACGCCGGATGACATGCACGGGGACGTCCGGCCGCGAGAACCGGTTGCGTGAGAACTGTCCGTCGTCGGCGAGCACCAGCACCGACACGTCGTAGCGATCCGGCGGCGTGCGGTTGACGAGTTCGGCGCACTGCGTCTGCGCGCCGCCGAGTCCGAGACTGTTGATGACGTGCAGCACCCGGAGCCGCCGGCCGCGTGGCTGGCGTGGCGGCGACCGCCGCGTCAGCAGCGCCCGCACCATCTGACTGAGGAGGATGAGCGGCTCCGGCGTCCGCAGCGTCCGCGCCACCGCCCGCGTGATCACCCGGCGGCGTCCGAGGATGGTGCCGTAGGTGCCGCCCGGCGCGATGACGGTGGCGGGTGCGCCGATTGCCGCGGCGAGCCGCAGCAGGTTCTCCGAGCCGACCAGCGTCTCCCCCATGATCGGGATGACGACGGCATCGAACTGCAGGGCCCGCAGGCGCCACAGCCGGCGCATGCCGATCGACCAGGGGCCGAGCCGCCGGGCGTCGTGCGCGATCACGTGCTGTGCGCCGGCGGCACGGGCATCGCCGGCGAATTCCGGCTGCGTCAGCACCCAGCTCTCGGTGCCCGGGCTCATCTCCTGAACGAGCGCCAGCGCCGCCTGGAACTGCGGCAGGCGGCAGCTGCGCGTCACGAGCACGCGGCGCCATGGCCGCGGGCCGACCGACGGCGGCATCGCCGCCCGCTGTTGCTGTGCCGTCGTGTTCTGTCTGTGCATCTCGTCGTCCGTACGACAGTCACGTGTCGGCGGTCCGATACGCGAACCGGCCGCGACTTCACAGTGGTGCCCGCCGTGGCTCCCGACACCCTCGCCCGGAGCCCGGAACCGCCGCGATATCCGGCGGGCCGCTCGGGCTGCCGCCTCCCTGAGGGCAAGAACGCCGCCAGCCGGCCCACCGTGGCGTTGTCCTTGCTTTCGGAGGTCCCGGAGGCACATGCCAGAGACCGTCGTCGTCATCGGGAACCCGGCGTCCGTGTTCGTTCAGGCGCCGGTGCGCTACTGGCGAAACCTCGGTGTCGACGCCGTCATCGTCACCGGCCGCTGGCCGTCGGCATCGGTCGCCGACGGCCTGCCGGTGATCTCGGCCGAGGCGCTCGCGCCGGCAGCCGCCCGGCGCGCCGCCGATGCCACCGTTCCGCTGCTCACCGGTGTCGATGCCACGGTCGCCCGCCATGAAGCGGGCCGAGTGCGGGACGCCCTGCGCACGTGGGGGCATGGCGCCGTCCAGCCGTCGCTGGCGCCACCCATGCGGGACGCGCTGCTCATCGCGGCGGCGGTCGAGACGCTGCAACCGGCGGCAGTCCTGGGTCATGAGGCGTTCGCCTACGGACTGGCGACGCAGCTGGCCCCCGCCCCCCGCCGGGCGCTGTTCGTCTGGGGCGCCGACGTCCTGCACTACGCCTGGACGTCCGACGTCGCGTTCGCGATGGTGCGCGAGGCGCTATTGAACGCCGACTACGTCATGACCTGCGCGGAGCCGCTGCGGTCGTTCCTGCACGACCGTTTCGGACTGCCGCTCGAGCGCATCGCCCTCGTCCACTACGGCGTGGACCGGCGTCAGTTCAGGCGCCGCACCGGGGAGGAGGATGCGCGAATCAGGGCGAGCCACGGAATTCCGCCCGGGCGGCGGGTCGTGATGAACCTGCGTCGCTATCTGCCCCACTGGGGCGCCGTGCTCGCTGGCGACGTGCTGCTCGCGGTTCTGGCGGCCCGGCCGGACACGCATGCCGTCCTGCTCGAAGGAGCCGACCGGAGCCCCTGGCTGGAGGCGGCACTGGCGCGCGCCGCGGCGCGGGGCCTGACCGACCGCCTGACCGCGATCCGCGGACACGCATCCATGGAGACGGTGGCCGACCTGATGGGCATCAGCGACGTGGCGGTGTCGCTGGTCGATTCGCTCGAGCCGCTGTCGTGGAGCGTGCTCCAGGCCGTGGCGTCCGGCAGCGCCGTGGTCGTCACCGATCAGTCGACATACAGGAACGAGTCGGCGCGCGGCCTGTCGCTGACGCTGGTACCGCCGGGCGAGGCGGATGCGACGGTGGCGGCGGTGCTGACGCAACTGGATGCGGCCGGGCGCACCAGTGGCGCGCCGGGCGCCGGTTTCGTCGCACGCCACTACGACCAGGACGAGGCGTTGCGGCGACAGCTGCGGATCGTCGCCGGGGCAGCGGCGGCCGAACGGATGCTGCGCCCGCCTACAGCTGCTGCCTGAGACAGTCGGCCAGCGACTGTTCCTCCGCCCAGGCAACGAAGGCCGGCAGGCGAACACCGTATGGTTGTCCGTTGCTGCGCGGATCCGACCCATCGCCCGACTTGATGGTCAGCTCGTCCCGCGTCAGCGTCCAGCCGGCCGCCGGGAAGTGCGCCAGCGCCTCGAGCTGTGCCAGGCGCGGCAGCTCGCGGTCGCCGACGACCACCTGCACCTCGGCCCGTGGGTCTGTGAGATACCAGCGCGCGGCGTCGGTTCGAAAGACCACCGTGCGGAGTTCGCCCGGTTCGCCGGCCATCCGCCAGGCCGGCACGTGCCAGATCCGCCGGGGCGTGTGGACGGGTCCGGCCGGCGCCGGCGCCCGTTCCTGCACCGCGTTCGCCCGCACCGCCCACCAGACGTTCTGCTGATACAGCTCGTGCAGCCGCACCGCGGTCCGGTGCATGGCACCGGCAAGCGGTCCGTCCACGGCGCCGCCGGCCAGGTGCGGCGCACGTCGGAAGACGACCAGGACGTCGAAGAGCGTCCACGGGAAGCCCCAATGGTCGTCGACGCGGGGCCGCAACGTGTCGTCCAGCACGTAGCCGTGCTGCCAGAAGCCCGCGGCCCAGTAGGCCAGCGGCCGCGCGAACGGGCTGCCATCCGACGCGCCGGGGATCCGCGACGAGAAGACCACCACGTCGCTGCGCCGCGTGCACTCGGCGATGAAGCCGGCGTGCTGTGCCGGCGGCAGTTCCTGCGCGACCTCGAGCGCCAGGCAGAGATCGAAGCGTTCCTGGGGGCCGGCGTCACCAAGGGACACCCAATCCGCCGCCGGCGGCCACATCCCGGCGTCGCACCGTCTGACCCCCGGGTGCACGGCGGCCGTCGTATCGCGCGGCGTCAGGCCGAGCAGCCGCTGCGCGCCTCGTCGCTCGAACGCCTGCAACCAGAACCCGGCGCCGCAACCGAGGTCGATGACGCTGCGAGGCTGCAGCTGCTCGGCAATCAGCCCGACGAGACGATCGGCGACCGCCGCGTGAGCCGGATCCCACTTCGCCCGATCGATGCCGGCGGGGTCGCTCCTGCGCCGGCCGGCGTCCGCCCGGATGATGCTGACCACCGACGACTGATCGGTGAACCGGCGGTAGTCGAGCCACAGATCGGGCCGCTCGCAGAGCAGCGCGTCCACTGCGCGTCGCACCTGCCCGCCGACCGCCTGTGCGACGCGATCGACGATCACCACGGCGTCGTCGACACCGAGGTCCTGCGCGATCTGCCGCAGCTGCGCCGTCAGATCCTGCGCCGCGTCGCGCAGCTCGAGCCACCGCAGCGTGTGCGTCTGGCCGAGGGCGGCGACGCACCCGGCGTCGGCCGCGCTCAGGCCGATCAGTCTGGCGTCCGGCGGCGCCGTGGTCGGCGTCCTGGACGGCGGACGGTCAACGGCCGGCGGCGGCGGGAGCGCCGCCGCGGTCGCGGGAGCCGACCGACCGAGGGCGCGCTCGATGTCGGCATCCGTCACCCGCCCGAACTCCCGCCACGCGCGCATCACGTCCGCGGTGACGGCAGCCGCCGACGGTGACGGGCCGGCGCCGCCCGCGGCCTGCAGGCGCAGCGTCGTGCGGACCGTCTCTGGAAGCGGTGGCGCATCGCCGAGGACATCGCCGAGGGAGGCGAGGCCGACTGCCGGGCCAACGAGGATGCCGCGGCCGGTGGCGTTGACGATGCGGCGGCCGGTGGCCCGGCCCGCCTCGGTGACGAGCCAGTCGCGAAACGCGCGCAAGTGGGGCGCCGTGCGCACGGCAACTCCCGCGATTCCAGGCTCGAGCGTCTCCGGCCACTCGGCCACCCGAGCCGCCCAGCTCTCGTCGAGCGGTCGCCCCCACGCGGCTTCGCGCCGCCAATCTTCCTCGTAGGTCGTGCCGCGGGCGTACGGCTGCCCCTCGGTGAAGCCGAGGTCGGCGCCGGTGAAGACGATGGGATTGCACCCCAGCTTCAGGGCGAGGTCGAAGGCGGTCGTCAGCACCGATCCCCACGCCCGCAGGCGGCCGGCATCGACCTGTTGGGCGCGAAGCCACGGCCACGGATGGTGATCGCCGACGCGGAACACGAACAGCCGGCCGTGAAAGCCGCGCATCGCCTCGCGATCGAGGCTGCCCTCCGCGACCAGCCCGACATGCGGGCACGGCGGCAGATCGACGAGATGCCGCGCGTTGGCCTCGCCGGGGTCGACGGCGACCACCAGGTCCGGTTCGATCGCCGCCTGCAGCATCGGCCGCAGCGCGGTGTCGGCGGCGATGACAATGGCGCGGGAGCGCAGCGGTGCCAGCTCCGCGAGGTTGCGGTTCAATGAGGGGCCCGCCGCCACGAGCACGGCAGGCAGCCCGGCGAAGCGATTCGCCAGCCGGTCGACATTCGCCGCCTGGCAGATGGCGCTGGTGTTGCGCAACGTGTTCAGCAGGTAGCGCCCGCCATTGCGGGCGCGCGCCTCCTGGTTCGCACGCGCGCCGAACCAGGCCCGCGCCGTCCGCCGCAGCGCCTCTTCGATCAGGAGCGGGTCCAGCCGCGCCATGACCGGGTTGACGATGACGACCGGATCGGCACGATTGGGGGACAGCGTCGGTGCAACGCGGTCGAGCCCCTCGTAGTCCGGCGCCACGACGATCGACAGCCGTCCGGAGCCGAACCAGTCCCGGCAATCGCGGCGACGCAGGAGTGCCTCGACGCACGCCGGCTCCGGTTCGAGGGCGACGACCGTCCCGGTCC
Organism: uncultured Acidobacteriota bacterium; assembly: GCA_902825985.1. GTDB lineage: Bacteria > Acidobacteriota > Vicinamibacteria > Vicinamibacterales > CAVVIG01 > VFZL01. The sequence goes on from CADEDC010000002.1 coordinate 67,274, forward strand.
AGCCCTGTCGATCGAGGACGTCGAGGAGGTAGCCGAGGCCAAGGCCAATCACGAACAGCGTCGACGAAGCGGCGGCGTCGACGGCCGCCAGGCTGCGTTCCGCCTCGCGAAGCGGGTCGCGTCGGCTGTGGACCGCGACCCATTGGTCGCCGTCTGCCATCAGCAGCGCCGGGTGCGGCGGGTTCGCGTCAACCCGGACGCGAGCCGCCGCCGCACCTGCCGGAACCGGCGGCACCGCGGCCGGCCACGCGGCCAGGTTGGCGCGGTAGATGGTCTCGGGCGATCCGCTCATACCGCTCCGGGGCGTCGTCGGCCGCGCCAGCCCCAGATGTGGTCGGGCGCCGCCGGACCCAGGTGGAACAGGAGGTCGAGGATCGTGACCTGATGCGTGAATGGCGGATGGAGCTGCGGGTACTCGGGATAGCCGCCATAGTCCTTCCACTCGACCTGTACCCCGATGCCGGCGAAGTCGGCCTCGCTGATGTACGAGCGGGCCGCCGGTCCTGACACGTAGACGTCGGCGCCGGCCTGCGACAGCAGCTCCAGCAGCCGCTCGCCTTTCGTCCTGGTCAGCCGGAACTCGGTCGACTGGCGGAACCGCGTGCCGATGCCGAGCAGGTCGCCGGCAATGCCGGTGACGAAGGCCTGGTTCAGCTCGGAGAGCGAGATCCACTGGCGGCCGAGGTACAGCTGCTCGAAGTAGGCGCCATACGTCTGAAAGTACGGCGCCTTCTCGTACGAAGCCTGCAGCAGGCTCCAGTGGCGCCGCGCCCATTCCGAGGACGGCAACCGAACGTCGCAGATCCGGCGCCGCTCGTCCTTGCCGACCGGGATGGTCAGCCAGCGGCCGCCGGCCGGTGTCTTGATCCAGTTGCGGTTGCGCCAGTCGTTCTTCGTGTACTGCACGTCGTCATAGAAGATGAACTCGTCGACATCGTGGATGATGTCGAAGTAGCCCTTCCAGGGGATGTAGTTCGACTGCAGGACGGCGATTCGCATCAGCGCATGGCCGGCCGGGCCCGGCGCGCGACGAAGCACTTGCGCGTCATCTGCGCGGTGACGTCGAAGCCCGGATTGTTGAGGATGCGATCGGCGATCGCCCGGTCCACCCCGTCGTATCCCGATCCGGCGTCGTCGAAGCAGATCCAGCCGCCAGGCACGAGGTACGGCACGAGGCGATCGATGTCGTCCACGACCGCCCGATAACCGTGGTCGCCGTCGATGAACAACAGGCGGACCTGAAAGCCCGGCAGCGCGCTCGCGGCAAACGTGGCGGTGGTGCCGCGGTGCGCCGCGACGAACCGCTCGAGACCGCGGGCGTGGAGGTTGGCGTGGAATCCCTCCAGGATGTCGGGCGTCTCGTCGTAGCGCGGCGCCAGCTGTGCCTGGAACGGACCGGCCCACACGGTCTGCTCCTGATAGCCGCCGTAGCGCCGCCCGTCGATCTCGACCGAGCACGAGTAGCTGCCGTCGGTATTGCACCGCCAGTCGTCCCGCGCCGGAAACAGATCGATGCAGTGCACGCGGCCGCCGGTGTCGCGGGCCGCGGCCGCCAGGACGATCGCCGAGCGTCCGAGCCACGAGCCGACTTCCACCAGGTCGCCGGGCAGGCCGACCGTCGCCCGCGCCAGCAGCGACAGCGTGAAGAGTTCGTCGACCGGCGACCAGCCGGGCACACCGTCCACGAGCGCTTCGATCTCGGACATCAGCGAGGTCGCGCCGCCGGTCGTCGTCACGCCCGCCCCCGCATCTGTTCCACCAGCGTCGCGTAGCTGGCGCCTTCATGCGGCCAACGGGTCTCCTGCCAGTCGGGGCATTGGCCGCAGAAGCCGTGTCTCCGGTAGTCGCCGGTCAGATGGGCGCTGCGCAGGGCGCGATACAGCGGGCCCTGCCAGAGGTCGGCAATCGTCGTCGTCCGGTAGTCGGCGAGTGACGAGCCGTGCGTCCAGTCCGCCGGGCAGAAGGCGAGGGTTCCGCGCGGCGTCAGCACCACCCGCTCCCACGGATACACGCAGGGGCGCCGCTCGACGGCCGCGGTGCGCCGGCGCATCACGGCGGCAACCGGGATGACGGCACCGGCCGCCGAGTGCAGGCGCCGCACGACGACGTCTGCAGCACCGGCGTCTCGCCAGAACCGCTCGAACGCGCCGGTCTCGTGCTGGTTCTCCGGCTGCTCGACATAACTGACGACGACGCGCGTCGCCGCCGCCGACTCGTGGCTGCGCCGAATCAGTCTGAGGACGTTGGCGCGGGTGATGGCCAGCGTGCCGCCCACCCGGATGCGCGCGTAGGTGTCCGGCTCGACGGCATCGATGCTGATGTCGACCATGTGCACGCCGGTGGCCAGCAGCCGCTCGACCCGCGGCTCGGTCAGCAGCACGCCATTGGTCGTCAGCGACACGAAGGTGCCCGCCCGCGCCACCGCGTCGGCCAGCATCGCGAATATCTGCCGATGCGCCAGGGGCTCGCCCTCGCTGGTGAAGCGCACCTGCTGCACCACGCCGCGTCCGGCGGCCGCCACTTCGCCGACGGCCTTCGCGACGAGTTCCGGCTCCAGCATGCGGGCGGCGTAGCGATCGGACTGCTTGAACGCCGGATGTGGGCAGTGCGTGCACGCGAGGTTGCACACCTCGGTGGTGTCGATGATGAGCTGCGATGGGAACGCGGCGGTGAGCCGCCCGCCGAACGCGTAGTGCGGCGATCTGTCGGTGGTCACGGCCATGACTGGTCCTTCACTCGCCCGCCGCCTGCCGGCGGCCGCCGGACGCCAGCACGTCGGCCAGCGCGTCGCTCACGAAGCGGGCGTCGTCCGGCGTCATGGTGGCGCTGATCGGCAGGGTGAGGATCCGCTGCGCCAGGCGATCGGTGTTCGGCAGCGCGCCGGGCCGCGACCCGGCATAGAGCGGCATCAGGTGAATCGGCGGATAGTGCAGGCTGGCGCCGACGTTGCGGTCGCGCATCGCCTTCAGCACGTCGTGGCGGGACTGGCCCAGTCCGGCGACCGGCAGCTGGATGACGAACAGATGGCGCGCGTGACCGGGCGCCAGGATCCCGTCCTGCATCGCGATCGGCCAGCGCAGGGACGCCAGCGCCTCGACGTAGGTGCGCGCGATCGCCAACCGGCGGTCGGCGAACTCCGGCTGGCGCCGCAGCTGGACGCGCCCGAGCGACGCCTGCAGGTCGGTGTAGTTCATCTTGTAGCCGAGCTCCGTCACCGGCAGCGCCTCGAGCCGCCGTGGATCGGTGAACCGCTTCCAGGCGTCCTGCGGCAGGCCATGCTGCCGCAGCGAACGCAGGCGGTCCGCCTCGGGTCCGTCGGCGAGCGCAATGGCGCCGCCCTCCCCCGTCGACAGATTCTTGTTCGCGTAGAAGCTGAAGCAGGTCAGGTTGCCCGAGCCGCCCACCGGGCGGCCGGTCGCGTCGCGGGCACCCCACGCGTGGGCGGCGTCCTCGACCACGGCGATGTGGGCCGGAACCGCCCGTCGGATGGCCGCGACGTCCACGGCATAGCCGCCGTAGTGGACGACGATGACGGCGCGCGTACGCGGGCCCAGGACGGCGCGGACCGACGCGGGGGTCATGCACAGCGTCTCCGGCGACACATCGGCGAACACCACCGTTGCGCCGAGATGACGGGCGACGTTGGCCGTGCTGATCCAGGTCAGGCTCGGCACGACGACCTCGTCACCCGGCTTGATGCCGAGCACCAGCAGCGACAGAAACAGCGCCGACGTGCAGGAGTTGACCGCGACCACCGCTCCCGCACCGCAGGCGGCGGCGAGTTCGCGCTCGAACGCCAGCGTCTCGGCGCCCATCCCGACCCAGCCGGTGCGCAGCACCTGCGAGACGGCCTGGATCTCCAGGTCGCCGAAATCGGGCTGGCCGAAGGGCAGATAGGTGTCGCGCCGAAGCATTGATGGCCACCCAGCGCCTGAGCAACCGATATGCCGCGCGCCGCCCGGGCGCGCCCGGCGGCGTTTCCGCGCCATTCACCCGCCGGCGGCGACGCCCGACGGGCGACCGCCGGTCCGGTGCGCGACGTGGCGACGACAGCGATCGTCGGCCCGCCGTCACCGCCGGGACGCACGCGCCCCGAGGCCGGCGCGGCGGGCCGCCTACGACGCGCGGGCCCGCAGGCCGGCCGGGCGGCCGGCCACCGACCGGGCGGCGCCCTGCCGCACCGCCTCGTACTCCGCCATGTAGGCGCCGTACACCGCCCGCGGCGTGAAGTGCTGCCGGTACTGCGCCCGTGCCCGCTCGATCAGCAGTCGGCGCGCCGCCGGCGTCGTGCCCCGGACGGTGGCGATGGCACGCGCCAGGTCGAGCGCATCGGGCGCGTCGAAGAACACCGTGCCGTGCCCCTGTTCGTCCATCCCGGAGAAGTGGGCGTTGCGGCCGGCGATGACGGGAATGCCATCGCACCACGCCTCGACCAGTGCGAACGGCCGCCGCTCGTCGAACGCCGGCAACGTCAGGTAGTCGCAGCGCGCCGCAATCGCGCGCGGGTGATGACGCGGCCCGCACACGCGGATCCGGTCGTCGACCCCGAGCGCCATGGCGAGTTCGGCGCAGGTCCTCGCGTCCACCTGGCCGGCGAGGACGCAGAGGAGTCCGTCGCGCTGCGAGACGCAGGCCAGCGCCCTCAGCACGGTCTCGTGGTGCACGCTGGTGCTGCCGTGACCGACGGCGCACAGGACGTCGCCGCCCTGGGTCCGCCACGCCACCAGCTCACGGTCCAGGGCGCTCTCCTCGGCGGTGAGCCGCGGCGTCGCCTCGACGGCGTACGGGATGACCCGCACCTGCTGCGGCTGGACGCCGAGCGTCGTGACCAGCGACGCCGCCAGCGACGACGGCACGGTCACCAGGTCGGCGAGCGTCAGCGACGGGATGTCGGGCTGCGCCGCGCGAATCCCCTCGTCGTAGACCCAGTCGTGCAGCGTCGCAATCACCGGCGTCCGGGTGCCGGCCGGCTCGCGAAGCGCCAGGCTGACCGGGACGGCGGCGGTCCCATGGGCGTGGATCAGATCGAAGGTCGCGGCGCCACCGAGCGTGCGATCGACGAACTGCGCGATGCCGGCGTCGTCGCCGAATACCGCCATCGAGGCGACCGCGACGGTGTGGCGCTCTAGCCGCTGTTCGTCGATCAGACGCGACACGGCCATCGCCCCGTGCGGGACGAGCGTCGACAACACATGGAGGATTCGCATGATCAGGCGGTCCGCTGCTTTCGAAGTGAGCCCACCGGCCGGGCATGCACGGTGTGCGAGGCCGCCGCGGCGCGCGCCTGCGCACTGACGGCGAAGTCGTCGACGACGCGTTCGATGGCCGCGAGCACGGCGGTGGCGTCACCGCGGCTCACGTCGCGGCCGATGCTGTCGACCGCTCGCGCCAGCACCGCCGGATCGGCCGGCCGCTGGCGCGCCACCCAGATCCGCCGGTGCCGGGTCGGACACATCCGGAGCCCCTGGCTGGAGAGCTCCTCGCGCAGCTTCTCGCCGGGCCGCAGGCCGATGTGCTCGACGGCGACGCGCACGAACCCGCCGCGGGCTTCGAGGTCGAGCAGCCGGTCGGCGAGCGTGCCGATGCGGACCGGCGCTCCCATGTCGAGCCAGTAGGTCTCGGCCCGCCGGGCCTGCAGCTCGGTCTTCATGACCAGCGCGACCGCCTCACCGGCGGTCATGAAATAGCGCGTCGCCTCGGGATCGGTGATCGGGATCGGCCGGCCCTGACGCACCTGCTCGCGCATGATCGTCAGGACGCTGCCGCTGCTGCCGAGGACGTTGCCGAAACGGACGACGATCGGCTGGAAGGTCTTCGACGTCCGCGACAGCACCACGAACTCGGCGAATCGCTTGGTCGCGCCCATCACGCTTTGCGGCGTCGCCGCCTTGTCCGACGAGATGAGGACGAAACGGGCGCCGACCGCGCGTGCCGCGTCGACGGCGCAGCGCGTGCCGAGGATGTTCGCGTCGGCGGCGGCACAGACCGCCCGCTCCGCCATCGTGACGTGCTTGTAGGCCGCCGCGTGGTAGACGACGTGCGGACGGTGGGCGCGACACGCGTGGTCCATCGCACCGGCCCGTGCGACGTCGGTGAGGACGACCTCGAGCGGCAGGTCCGGAAACTGCCCGGACAGCTCACGTTCGACCTGGAACAGCGCCAGTTCCGACTGATCGAGCAGCACCAGCCGCTGCGGCGCCAGCGGCGCGATCCGGCGTGCCAGCTCCGAGCCGATCGAACCACCGGCGCCGGTGATCAGGACGCGCCGCCCGGCAAAGGCGCGGCGGTCGGCGTCGGTCAGCAGCCGGCGGACCGGCCGCTGCAGCAGGAACTCGAGATCGGCCTCCGAGAACGCGGTCATCGCCCGCCTCCGGCCGGCGTGCCTGGCGCGGCGCCGCCGCCGAGCGCCTCGGGACGCCCGATCCCCGGCCGGCCGACGCCGCTCGCCGACGGTTCCTCCGCCGCGTCGGTGCCGCCGTTCAGGATGACGATGTCGACGCGGCGGTTGCGGCTGCGGCCGCCGTCGGTGGTGTTCGAGACCCGCGGCCGGTACTCGCCATAGCCGGCGACCGACAGCCGGGCCGGCGACACGGCGTCACGGGCCATCAGAATCTCGACCACGCGGATCGCGCGCGCCGCCGACAGGTCCCAGTTCGAGGCGAACCGCGCCGTGTGGATCGGGACATCGTCGGTGTGCCCCTCGATGCGGATGGCGTTGGGCAACCGCTCGAGCGCCTGGGCGAGCCGCGCCATCACCTGCTCCAGCGCCGGTGACAGGTCGTCGCTCCCGACCGGGAACGCCCCGGTCTCGGGGATCGAGATGATCAAGCCGCGCCGGTCGCGGTTGATCTCGACCTGGCCGGCCCGGATCGCCTCGTCGAGTTCGGTCTCGACCTGCGATCGTACGTAGGCGATCTGCGCGTCGAGCACCTCGCCGCCGTGCTGCAGCACTTCCCGACCGCTGCCGCCGGCGACGCCGTCGAGCGATGTCGCCGGCACCGCCGGCGTGTCGAAGGCGGTCTGCATGCCCTCGGCGACGCCCGACAGCTTGGCGACATCGACGGTCGAGGCCGCGTACAGAGTCGTGAAGAACGCGAAGAGGAGCGTCACGAAGTCGGCATAGGAGATGATCCAGCGGTCGCGGACCCCTTCCGACATCCGCCGGCGGCGTTCGAACGCGCGCCTCATGCCGCCCGCCTCACGGTCTGCCGCTCGCGCAGCCGGACGTAGGCGTCGAGCTGCTCCTCGAGCTGCCGCGGATGCATGCCCTGTTGAATCGAGACCACCGCCTCGACGATCAACTCGCGCCGCAAGGCTGCCATGCGCGTCTGGTTCCGCACGCGCGCCGCCAGCGGCATGAAGACGAGGTTCGCGGAGCCGACGCCGTAGACCGTGGCGACGAACGCCACGGCGATACCGGCACCGAGCTTCGACGGCGCCGCCAGGTTCTCCATGACGTGGATCAGACCGAGCACGGCGCCGAGAATCCCGAGTGTCGGGGCGTAGCCCGACGCCGACTCGAGGACGTGCGCCACCTCATCGTCGAACTCCTCCTGGGCGTGGCTTTCGGTCTCCATCGTCCGGCGTACCGCGTCCGGTGGCAGGCCGTCGATCGCCAGACCCAGCGCCCGCCCGAGAAACCGATCGCCGGTTTCCATCGCCGTATTCTCGAGCGACATCAGACCCTTCTTCTTCGAGCGCAGCGCCATGCTGGACAGCTCGGCCACCAGCGCCCGCATCGCCGGCGGCGGCGTGACGAAGGCATCCCGGACGGCGGACACCGTGCGGGCCAGGGTGGCGAGCGGGAAGCTCACCAGCAGCGCCGCTGCGGTTCCGCCGAAGACGACCAGCGCCGCGGTCGGCTGCACCAGCGACTGCAGGCTGCCGCCTTCGATCCGCTGCGCCACGATCACCGCCGCGAACGCCAGGCCGAGGCCGGCCAGCCCACTGAAGTCGAACTGTCGACGAGACGGAGGCTTCACGGTCATCCGACATCTGACGCGGTCGTATGGTCGCCGGACACCGGCATGGTCAGCGCTCGCGCCGCCGCTCTGAGGATCTCGACAAGCGGCGCCGGCTCGCCCGGCATGGCGCCGGCCAGCGCGAAGACGCGGCGCATGAAGGCGAGGTCGGCGCCCGTGTCGACTGTCAGGCGGACGGCCGGGCGGCGGACGACGCCGGGTGCCAGCGCCGGCAGCGCGAAGAACCGGCGGTCGCGCCGGATGAGCGGCGTCACGTGTTCCCGATCGAACGGATCGACCGCCAGACCGGCCGCCCGCGCCAGCGCTTCCACGGTGACCGCTTCCACCGCCGCGCCATGCGGCAGGCCGTGCTCGACCACATGATCGGCGCCGCTCCGGTGCAGCAGCGACAACGTCCGCGCCGCGGCGTCCATGTCGACCGCCGGGTTGTCGGCCGTCGCGCGGATGACCTCGGTGAGCCCGTGGCGGACCGCCGCGGCGTAGTAGCGGCCGAGCACGTCTTCGGTCGCGCCCCGGAACACCGATGCACCGAGCCGCGCCGCCTCCGCGGCGACACGGTCGTCGTCGGCGAGTTCAGTCGTGGCGACGATCACCGTCAGTCCCGACGTCTTCAGGCGCTCGATGCAGTGGGCGAGCATCGAGCGGCCGGCGATGGGCGCCAGCACCTTCCCCGGAAGACGCGACGAGCCCATGCGGGCCTGCAGAATGATGGCAGCGTTCGGCATCAGGCAACCTCGGCGATCGGCGTCGGCTGCAGCGGCTCGAGCGACACGTGCCGCTCGTCGACGAACACCGACGCCTCGTAATTCGTCATCCACAGGTTTTCCTTGAACTGCCCGATGATCGGCGTGACCCGGAAACCGCGGACCAGTTCGAGCAGCAGGCGCGGCACGTCGACCCCGGCGGCAATCGTCAGGCCGATGCCGCCGGAGAATCGCGGATTGATCTCGAACACCACCGGCCGTCCCTGCACGACCCGGCACTGGATGTTCACCGGCCCGACGAACGGCAGCACGCCGGCACACTGACGGGCCAGGGCGAGCAGCGACTCGTCGCGGACCGTGCGACCGCGGTCGATCACTCCGGCGCGAATCACCACCCGCTCGCGCGGGACGATCGCCAGCGGCTCGCCGCCGAAACTGCACAGCATGTCCAGCGTGAACTCCGGACCGTCGAGATACTCCTGCACGATCGCGTCGTCGACGTAGTCGACGAAGAAGTCGAGCTCGCGCGCCGAGCGGATCGGGTAGGCGCCGACGCCGCCACGGCCGACGCGCGGCTTGACGAACAGCGGGAAACCGTGGCCGGCCGGCAGCTCGGCGGGTAGCCACGTGGGGGCCGCCGCCACCCCCCGTGCCACCAGGCTGCGGCACAACGCGTACTTGTCGTTGCAGAGCGCCGTCGTCGCCGACGGCGACACGGCGACGCGGATGCCCGCCGCCTCGAAACGCGGCTGGGCGTCGGCGAACGCGGTCAGCTCATCGTCGATCGTCGGGACGACCAGGCGGACGCGTTCGTGGCGGGCGATCCGGAGGATCTCGTCGATGTAGTCCGGCGCCGACGACAGCGGCACGCGGTACGCCGCATCCGCATAGTGGACGGCCGGCGACAGCGGGTTCACGTCGGTGGCGACCACCCGGCCGCCGCCGAGCTGCGCCAGCGCCGAGCGGAAGCCGTTGACCAGCGCGACGCGGCGCGACGCCGCGGTCACCAGGACGTTAGGCGACGACACGTGGCCTCCTCTCCTCGAGCGGCACGATGAGGTCGCGTTCCCGGAGCGGCGCCCCTGCCGCCACTGGCCGGGCGGTGCGCCGGCCGATGAACTCGGCCAGGCGTCCGGCAACCACCGCATGTGCCGGCCGCAACGCCGTCAGGTCGGCCGCTTCGATGACGTGATCGGCGGGCAGCGCTCTGGCGACGTACAGTCCGCGCCGGCTGGGGATGACGTTGGCCGACTCGGCTGGCAGGCAGACCTTCTCGCCGCTGCCGAGGGCGGCGACGGCGCGCGCCGCGTCGCGAACCGCGGCCGCCAGTTCCGTCGGGTCGCTCGACACGGCATCGTCGATCGAGCCGTCGCCGTGGGCGAGGACCAGGTGGCGCTCGTACAGACAGGCGCCGAGGGCCACGGCCATCGGCACCGCACACGTGTCGTCGGCATGGTCGGACAGGCCGACCGGGACGCCCAGGGCGTCGGCGAGCGTCTGGATGGCGCGCAGGTTCTCGCTGCCGCGCGGGACGGGATAGGCGGACACACAATGGAGCATCGCGACGTGCCGGGCCCCGGCCTGCCGGGCGATGCCGAGCGCGTGCGACGCATCGGTCCGGCTGCCCATCCCGGTGGAGATCACCAGCGGCAGCCCGGTCTGCCCGGCGCGGGCGATCAGCCCGTCCCACGTCAAGTCGCCGCTGGCGATCTTGATGGCGTCGACGCCGACGCGCTCGAGCAACGCGACGGCGTCGAGCGAGAACGGCGTCGCCATGACGGCCAGGCCGCGCTGGCGCGCACGCTGCACGATGGCGCGGTGCGCCGCTTCGTCCAGTTCGAACGCGGCGAAGAATCCACGCAGCGAGTCGCTGCGAACGTGCGCCGGAGCCGGGCAGGCGGCGGCGACCAGGTCGTCGGCGAACAGCGTCTGCAGCTTGATAGCCGAGGCGCCGGCGTCCGCCGCCGCATCGACGAGGGCCAGCGCCTTGTCGGCGACGCCGCCATGATTCAGGCCAATCTCGGCGATGACGAACAGCGGATGGCCGGCGCCGACCGGGCGTCCGCCTATCTCGAACTCGGGGCTACGACGATCACGCGACATCACGACTCCCTTCCCGTCGGCTCACCAGGCCGGCCACGGCGTCCGGCACCTCACGCATCGAGCGGACGACGGCGTCGGCGGCGCTGTGCCCGGCGACCCCCGGCTGACGGCTGACGCGCACGGTTCGCATCCCCAGCGCCGCGGCGCCGCGGATGTCGCACTCCTCGTTGTCGCCGACGAACACGGCGCGGTGGGGTCCGACACCCAACTGCGTCAACGCCGCGTCGAAAGGCTCACGATCGGGCTTGCCGCGCCCGGAGCCGCACTCACCGGCGAAGACGACGGCATCGACGAGCGGCCGCAGGCCGAGCGCCGCGATCTTGGCCGCCTGGACGCGGGGGGTGCCGTTCGTGACGACGGCGAGGCGCCAGTCGGGCCGCAACGCGGCGAGCGCCGCGCGCGACGCCGGCGGCAGGCGCAACGACGGCCGATGCGAACGGCTGACGTCGACCAGCGCCGTCGTCAGCGACTCGGGCCAGCCGTACAGCGCCAGGCACAGCTGGATCTCGCGGCCGCGCTGCGGCCCGCGGTAGGCACGCGACAGCCTGCGGAAGACGTCGCGCGCCGGCACGTCGAAGCGGGCACTCAAGTGTTGCGCCATCGCCGCGAACGCGCTGAGCACGAAGCGGCGCTGCGGATAGAGCGTGTCGTCGAGGTCGAAGAGCACCGCGCACCGGTTACGCAGCATGTCGACCACCCTTCGAATGGCGGGCCAGTTCGCGCACCCGGTCGGCGACGCGGAAGATGCCGCGGCCATCGACGAGCGCCTGCCCGGCTGCCGCCAGCCGCCGCATGCCGCGCGCATCGTGCAGCAGGTGCGCCAGTTGCGGCGCCAGCCGCGTCAGGTGACGGGGGTTGCTGGCGCTGCCGCCGTCGCGGAGCGCGCCGGCATCAGCCAGGGCACGGATGGTCAAGGCCTGGGCCGGCGTCAGGGCGATCCCGATCGCGGGCGTGCCGATGGCGCACGCCTCGTAGGCGGTGACACCGCCCGCCAGGACGGCGACGCTGGCGCGCGCCAGCTCCTCACCGAGGCCATGGCGCGCCATCACCCACTCGCCGTGGCGCAGCGGCGGCAACCGCTGGGCGTCGGTGAAGCCGGCGGCAATCCGCACGCGCAGTCCCGGGTGAGCGGCCGCCAGTGATGCCGAGAGCCGGGCCGCGAGCGCGAAGACGTAGCTGCCGCCGCCGAGCGCCAGCAGGACGCGCCGGGGCTCGACGATCGCCGGCCGCCGTTCGCGCCAGCGGACCACGTCCGGGTCGAGCATGGCGTAGGCCGGTCCCCGCAGGTCGCCCAGCCGATCGCGCATCGCCCGGTGCGGGCGGACGCTGCCGTCGATCCCGAGGTCCGACGTGACATAGCCGAGCCCGAGGTCGTGCACGGTCGCGACCGGCACGCCGAGCCGGCGGGCACGGATCACCCAGGCGTCCGCGTGCTCCGCCGACGGGTCGTCGATGACGAGGACGCACGGCCGGCCGCCGTCGCGCAGCGCCTGCGTCCCGTCGTCGGCCAGCGAGAATCCGAGACGCACCGCAGCCTGCCGCGTGCGCGCCGTACCACGCAGCGACACCAGCGGCGGCACGCCGAGGGCCCGCGCCAGTGACCGGCAGCGAATCAGGTGGCCAAACCCGAGGCGCGGACCGGCCGCCGCACGGAACAGGACGCGCAATTCGTGCGCCGCCATGACTAGCGCAGCCTCCGCACGTGGCGGCGCACCGCCGCGATCACGGCGTCGACGTCGGCCTCGCGCATGCCGGCCGACAGCGGCAGCGACAGCGTACAGTCCGAGACGCGTTCCGCCACTGGCCACATGCCGCGGCGGAATCCGAAGGTTTCGGCGTAGTAGGTGAAGAGGTGCACGGCGCGGAAGTGCACGCTGGTCATGATGCCGCTCTCGCGCAGTGCCGCCGCGAGCGCATCGCGGCTCCAGCCCGACTCGGGTTCGACCAGCACCGTGTACAGGTGCCGCGCGTGCCGGTCGCCGGCGGCGACCGGTGCCGGACGGGTCAACGGCAGATCGGAGAACGCCTCGTCGTAGCGCTGCCAGATGGCGTCGCGGCGGCGCCATCGCTCGTCCAGACGCGCGAGCTGCACGAGGCCGATCGCGGCCATGACATCCGGCATGTTGTACTTGAAGCCGGGCGTCACGACGTCGTACAGCGCGGTCCCGGTGCGCGCGTAGCGTGTCCAGCCGTCGCGGCTCATGCCGTGCAGCGACATCCGCCGGGCGGTGTCGGCCCAGGCGGCCGAATGCGTCGTCAGCATGCCCCCTTCGCCGGTCGTCAGGTTCTTCGTCGCGTAGAAGCTGAAGCAGGTGAAGTCGGCGGTTCCGCCAATCTTCGCCCCCGCCGACCGGCCTTCGACGCAGTGGGCGGCATCCTCGATGATCCGGGCGTCGTGGCGGAGGCCGAGCGCGGCGAACGCCGTGGTGTCCACCGGCCGCCCGGCGTAGTGCACCGGAATGATCGCCCGCGTCCGCCCGGTGATCGCGGCGTCGACGGCGGCGGGATCGAGGTTCCAGGTCGTCGAATCGATGTCGGCGAAGCGCGGTGTCGCGCCGACGTGCACCACGGTGTTGGCCGTCGCACAGAAGGTGAGCGGCGTCGTGATCACGTCGTCGCCAGGGCCGACGCCGGCGGCGAGCAGCGACAGGTGCAGCGCCGCCGTGCACGAGTTGACGGCCACGGCGTGATCGACGCCGACGTAGGTGGCGAATGCCCGCTCGAATTCCTTGACGCGTGGACCGCTCGACAGCCAGCCGGACTCGAGCGCGGCGACGGCGGCCGCAATCTCCTCCGCGCCGATGACCGGCGGGGCGAAGTCCACGGCGGCGCCTGGCGGCGGCGACATCAGTGCCGCCCCTCGATTCCCAGGTCGATGGTTGCCAGCTCGCGGGCCGGGCTCGGCGGCTTGCCGGCCCGGGCGCTGGCGTGGGCCAGCATGGCGGCGGCGAGATGCACGCGGCAGCCGGCCCGTTCGACGCCGTCGACCTGCAGGAACGGCGCCCGCCAGGTCAGGCGACACGGCCGCCAGCCGTAGTCGAGGTCGGCGCCGTTCAGCACGTCGACGAGCGTCCCGTCGAGATCGAAGATCTGCACGCGCGCGTTGCCGTAGTCGGCGACCGCCAGCCAGTAGCCGTCGGCCGGCTCGATCCCGGTGTCTTCGTCGAACGTCGGTGCGACGAGTGCGAGATCCAGCGGGACGTCGAAGGTCCCGAGGGCGGTACCGCGACGGCCGATGGTGAACAGCTCGTCGCCGGTCGCGGCGGCGGTGACGACGATGCGATGACCGCTCAGGTCGACGCGATAGGTCCGCACCTCCCCGGTGCGCAGCGTGACGCGCACCGAGCCGTGATCGAAGGGCGCGCTCATGCGGCCTCCCGCAGTTCCTCGAGACGATCGAAGAGCGCGTGCCAGCGGCGAATCGCCGGCCGCAGCTCCTCCTCGAGACAGATGGCGGTGCGGGCCCAGTCGCCGACGGACTGCCAGGTGCGCAGGGCGCGCAGGGCGGTGCCGACCGGATTCGTGATGTCGGCCGCCGGCACCATCGACGGCCGGCCGGTTTCGAGCGTGATCACGTCCGCCATCGCGCCGGTGAGCACGGTCAGCGCCCGCACGGCTTCGACCAGGTCGCCCAGCTCCCGGCTGGCCGTGTCGGGATCGTCACGGAACTTGATCGCGACGCGGGTGATTGTCGTTTCGAGCAACCCGATGCTGTTCCGGGCGGTCGTCATCGTGTCCGCCAGCAGCCGAGAGGCGCTGCTGCTCTCGATCTCAATCTTTCCCATCGTTGCCAACCCTCGGTCCAGGTCACCTTGTCCGCGAAATGACGGCCGGACGACACCGTCGAATCGGACTGCCGTCACGATGCGACCGCGGATACGGAGGCGCCTCTCGACCGCTTTGAGCAAATTGCCCCAGTTTTGGCGTGAATGCGGCGCCCATTGCTGTTGGTGGTCGAGCACGTATCCGGTCATCGCGGGGTCCCGTCGGAGACAGGAGCGAGAAGGCTGCCACATGCCGCGGCAGGTGGCGGGCGCCCGCCGGCACGCCGACCGCCGGAACTGCACGCCGACCGTCGGCCGGCGCGGCTGTCCGCTAAAGCTCCGGCCGGCTCCTCCGATTACTGGCCCAGCAAGGTGACACGTCGTCACAGGCAGCCGGCAAGGACGCCGGTTCCACAGTCACGGAGGATTCACACATGGCTTCTTTTTCAGTCGTCAGCAACGTTTCGGCCTCGAATGCCCAGGCCAACCTCGTCAACACGAACCTGCAGCTGCAGCGCACCATCACGCGTCTGTCGAGCGGCTTCCGCATCAACCAGTCCGGCGACGATGCGGCCGGCCTGGCGGTGGCCAACAGCTATCGTTCGACGCAGGCCGTGCTCAACCAGGGCATCCGGAACGCCAATGACGGCCTGTCGACCCTGCAGATCAAGGACTCGGCCCTCAACAACGTCGGCAACCTGCTCGATCGTCTTGCGACCCTGGCGACCCAGTCGGCGTCGGCCGGCTTCACGGGTTCGCGCACGGTGCTGAACACGGAATTCCAGGACGTCCTCACGGAAATCACGCGCGAAGTCAACGCCGCGGGCATCAACGCCTCGCAGGGCTTCTCGGTGTTCATCGCGTCGGGCGCCAACGGCACGGTCGGCGGCACCATCGGCGCGGCAGACACCACGACACTCGGCATCAACGCGTCCACCATCGATACGGCCGCCAACGCCGCCACCGCTGTCACCGCGGTGACCACCGCGGTGGCGACGCTCGGTGGGGTCGTCGGCAGCATCGGTACGATTCAGAACCGGCTGTCCTACGCCATCTCGCTGGCGCAGCAGCAGGTGGTGTCGAACCAGGCGGCGGAAAGCCGGATCCGTGACGCGAACGTGGCGGCGGAGTCCGCGAACCTGACCCGCTACACCATCCTGACGCAGAGCGGTATTGCGTCCCTGGCGCAGGCCAACCAGCAGAGCTCGTCGGTCCTCTCGCTGTTGCGGTAAGTGTCGGTTCGTCGACGGGTGGTGGCCGGTATACGGTCATCGCCCGTCCCTCTTCCTCAGGCGGCGGAGCCCCAGGAACGTGGCAACGTTCTCGCTTAACCGATCGGGCCGACATACTTCGCACCCGATCCTTCGGCGCAGGAGCGTGACAACATGGGTTCCCCGATCACCTTTAGCGGCTTCAACAACATCGACTTCAGCACGGTGCTCAACGCGCTGATGACGCAGGCGGCGATCCCGCTCAACCAGCTCCAGGCCCGGCAGTCGGCGCTTCAGAAGCAACAGACCAATTTCGAGACACTGTCGTCGAAACTGGCGGCGATCAGCAGTGCGTCGACCGCCCTGGCGGATCCGGCCACGCTGCGCAGCGCCACGGCGACGACGACCGACGCCGCCGCGCTCGCCATCTCCGCCTCGGGATCGACGCTGCCCGGCCACTACGACGTGGTGGTGCGCGAACTGGCACGCAGCCAGGTCACCGCGAGCGCCACGACGACGCCGGACGCCGATACCACCGCCGTCGCCACCGCCGGGGCGCTCGAGATCGCCGGCATCCAGATCACCGTGTCGCAGCCGGTCACGCTGCGGCAGCTCGCCGAGGCGATCAATGCGTCGGAGGCTCCGGTCACGGCGACCGTCGTCGCCTCCGGGACGTCGCAGTACCGGCTCGTCCTCACCGCCTCCGCGTCGGGCGTCGACAACGCCTTCACCGTCGGCAACACGCTGTCGGGCGGGTCCGGCGTCACGTTCACCGACACCGACGGGGACGGGGTCAGCGGCGACACCGCCGCCGACAACGCCGTTCAGGCGCTCGACGCCGACGTGACGGTGAACAACATCCAGATCACGAGCTCCAGCAACACGCTGACCGAGGCGATTCCCGGGGCGACGCTGACGCTCCTGCGACGGGATCCGGCGGCGACCATCGGCATCGATGTCGCCTCGGATTCCACGGCGACGCGGACGACGCTCCAGAGCTTCGTGACGGCGTACAACGCGTTTGCCAGCTTCTATACGACGCAGGCAACCGCGGCGCGCGGCGGCGACGAGTCGAGCATCGGCCGCAATCCGATGGTGCGCGGGCTGCAAACCGACATCCGGAACAGCCTGCTCCAGGCCCAGACGACCGGCGGGCGGTACACGAACCTGTCGCAAATCGGCCTCGAATTCAGCCGGACCGGTCAGTTGCAGCTCAACGAGGCGACGTTCAACGCCGCCATGTCCGCCGATCCGGACGCGGTCCGCTCGCTGCTGTCGGGCGCCGGCGGCACGAGCGCCTTCGAGCGGGTCGCGACGACGCTGGAGACCTACACCAGCGGCTCCGGGCTGATCTCGGGCGTCAAGCAGCAGCTGACGGCCAGCATCTCGCGTCTCGGCACCCAGATCGACGCGATGACCCGGCGCCTGCTCACGCAGCGGGCGACGATGCAGCGCGAATTCGTCGAAGCGGAAGCCGCCATGACCCGATTGAAGAATCAGAGCGGCAATCTCGGATCGCTCAGCACCAATCTGACCTCGGCCATCTAGGCCGCGCCGCCGCAGGGAGAACAGGTTCGAATGTACGCTGCGCTCAAAGCAACCGACGCCTACCGCCAGACCGAAGTGCGGTCGCGAACCCCGCTCGAACTGGTGGTGATGCTGTACGACGGCGCGCTCAAGTTCATGACCGCCGCTCAAGAGGCGATCCGGCGCGGCGACATCGGCGCCCGCAAGACCGCCATCTCGAAGACGCTCGCCATCGTCTCCGAGCTGCAGAGCACGCTGAACATGGACCAGGGCGGCGAGATTGCCGCGTCGCTCGATGAGCTGTATCGTTGGTCGAGCGTGCGGCTGCTCGACGCGACGGTGCACAACGACCCGGCGCCGATCGAGGAAGTGGCGGAGGTCTTTCGGACCCTGCGCGACGGCTGGAGCGGCATCGCCTCGGGGAGTGGAAGCGGGAGCAAGTGACGCGCAACGACGTTGAGCAGCTGCTGGCCCAGTACCGCGCCGGCCTCGAAGCCGAGATGCTGCTGCTGCGCCAACTGTCGACGCTGGCGCAGCGGCAGAAAGCCAGCACCGAATCGCGCAACTTCGAACAGCTCGCCGCCGAGAGCGACGAGCGCGACCGCGTCACCCGCAGCCTGGTGACCCTCGAGGACGGCCTCGCCGACGTGCGTCACCGGCTGGCCGCCGTCAAGGCGCAGGCCATCGCCCTTCCCGCCTACGACCTCGTCGTCGCGATGCGGCAGGAGGCGGCGGAACTGGTGTCGAGTGTGCTGTCGGTCGACCAGGAATCGCTGAAGTCGCTGGCCGACGCCGAAATGGCGCGGCGAGCGGCGATGGCCAGTCTCGAGAAGGGCGAGACGACGTTGGCCGCCTATCGGAAGGTGCTCACGCCGCCGGTCGAACACGCCGCACTGGTCGATCGCCGCGGCTGACCGCGGCCTCCCCCACCGCTAGACGCCGGCTCCCGCCATCGACCGCCACGCCGACAGAAATGCGCCGCGGCGCGCGAAGCCGTGGCGGCCGTAGAGCGCCATGGCCGCCCGATTGTCGTCGGCGACCAGCAGACTCACTCTGGTGTAGCCACGGCCGGCCAGCCGGGTGAGCGCGCCACGCAGCAGCCGACCTCCCCGGCCCTCGCCCTGGCAGTCGCGGTCGACGGCGATCTGCGCGATATGACCGGTGAGCGGCGCGATGCGCGTCGTCAGCACGGCGCCGATCAGGCGACCCGGCCGATCGGTCGGCTCGTCCACGAGGCTGGCCCAGGGGAGCAGTTCGCCGCAGCCGGTGTGTGCGACGAGCTGGCCGGCATAGTCCAGCCACTCGTCGGCGGTGCCGCGTGGCGCGAACGGCCGCGCCGGGTCGAAGCCGGGATAGGCACGGGCCAGCAGATCGGCCGTTGCCGCCAGCCGTCCGGCATGGAACGAGCGGCACTCGACGCGGACCTCCTCGGGAGGCAGGGCGTCGAGTCGGCGGTCGAGGTAGGCGAACGTGCGCACGGCGAATCCGCGTGCCTGGAGGATGTCGCGGACGCCGGCGCCGGTCTCGGGGATGAACGCCATCGCATCACCGGCCCGCGCCGCCTCCGGCGAGGCGAGCATGCCGTCCAGCACGGAGGCGACGGCGGCGGTGGAGCGCCCGGCGAGGGCTCCGAGCTGCAACGTCCCACGATGCAGCAGGTGGAATCCCCAGCCGGCCGGTCGCGGACCGTCATCGTAGGCGACGAGGCCCGGCAGTGTGCCGACCGCCCGGGCGGCCTCCACCTGGCGCCAGTTGTCCGTCGTGTCCCAGGCGAAGCGGTCGGTCCAGACTGCGCGTTCGTCGTCGTAGCAGCGGCTGAGTTCAGGTGCCGGCAGCGTCTGCCAGTCGACGACGATCATGGCGTTGCGGCGGGCTCGGACTCGCTCGTCTCGCGCAGCCGCGCCGCCAGCGAGGTGACGACGCTGGCGTCGGTGGTGGCACGCTTCGCCGCCGAGGCGTTGCTCGACTCGACCAGCCGATAGATCTCGCTGCGGTGTACCGGCACGTCGGGCGGCGCCGTGATCCCGATGCGCACGCCGTCCTTGCCGATCCGCACCACCCGGATCTCGATGCCGTTCCCGATGATGATCGCCTCATCGCGCTTACGGGTGAAGACCAGCATCGGCGGCCTCCAGCCGGAGCGGATGATCATGACGGTAGGCGCTGTCGTGCGGCAGCGCCTGGATGGCGAGCATCCGGCGGGGGTTGACGACGATCGGCGCCCGCAGGTTGACGGTAATGTCCTCACCGGCGCCGATATGCACCACGGCGAGCCAGAGCAGCGGGTCGCCGGCACCGGCGTCGAGCCGGCGATAGTCCATCGGGCTCAGCGCCTGGCCGAATGCCGCCTCGACGAGGCGCGGGTCGATGACCAGGAACGAGGGGTGCGGGGCATCGAGCCCCTGCAGGCAGTTGAACGGCTGGATGTCGGGGCCGCTGACCAGCACGTAGCGCGTGCAGGCCTCGAACGCCGGTACGCCGCCGGGCATCTGGATGACATCGTGGTCGGCGGCCTGAAAGGTCCCGAACCGTGTCTCGACCGACATCATCGTGGCAGTGCCCTTCATGTCAGGTAGTTCAGCAGGCTGTTCCGGCCGGCGGTGCCGACGGCGCCGAGTGCCGCGTTGTAGGCGGTCTGGGCGCGCGACATCCGGGTGATTGCCTCGGCGAGGTTGGCGTCCTCGAGATCGGAAACCCGCTTCTCGCCGGCCAGGTGCAGCGACTGCAGGTGCCGGCCGCTGTCCTCGACGCTGACCTCGTCGGTGCCGACCAGGCTCAGCGCCCGCGAGACCCGTTCGAACGCCCGCTGGAGCGCGTCGATGCCGGTGTTGATACCCGGGGTGTCGCCGGTCTGGACGGCGGTGACGAGGGTGTCGATGGTCGTCAGCAGGTCCGTGGCGTCGCTGCCGCGGAGGATCGACTGCCCGTCCAGTGTCATGGTCACCCGGCGGCCGCTGTCGACCTCGGTCGACACCGGGGTGGCGTCGCCCTGATAGGTCCAGCCGGTGCCGCCCGCCACGTAGGGTGGCCGATCGGTGATGGTGCCGCCAAACAGGTAGACGCCCTGCGTCTCGGTATTGATGTCGGCGGCGATCGAGTCGCGGATGCCGGCGAGCGTCGTCGCGGCGGCGGCCCGCGTCGTCGGGTTGGCGGTGTCCGGGTGACCGCTCGAGGCGGCCACCTGGGCGCGCGTGATCTGATCGACCAGGTCGCTGAGCGTCTGATCGAGCGTCGCGAGCCGCGACGAGGCGGTCGAACCGGCGGCCTGATAGGAGTCGATGTTGGCCAGCGCCGATCGCTCGACCACCGACCGCTGCGAGGCGGCCGGATCGGTGCTCAGCGTGCGCAAACGCTTGCCGGTGGCGACCTGGAACTGCGCCTCGATGAACTGGTCGGCGGCCGTGTTGATCGCGTCGAGGCCGTTGTTGAGCGCGTTGAACGTGACTCTCATGCGGTCCTCACACGATCTGGAGCAGGGTGTCGAGTGTGTCGCCGATCACCGAGAAGAACCGGGCATTGGCTTCGTAGGCCCGTTGATACTTGATCATCGCCGCCGCTTCCTCGTCGAGCGAGACGCCCGACACCGAATCGCGCAGACGGGACACCGACTCGACGATGTTCTCGCGGCTGGTCCGATCGGCCTGCGCCGAGGCCGAGTCGTTGCCGACCCGGTAGACGATCTGGCTCCACGACTCGGCGAACGTCATGGTCCCGCCGCTGGCGACCCGATTGGTCCTGAGCTGCGCCAGACTCTCGGCCACCTGGTTGTCGCCGATGGTTCCGGTCTGCGAGGCGGCGACGAGCGACGGGTCGCCGGCGACGCCGGCGTCCACCGCCATCGCCGACGCGGCACCGGCCGCGGCACCAATCGGGGCGAAGAAGTTGTGCCCGGTCGTGCCGTCGAGGGCGAAGCCGGCGGCGTGACGCGTGTTCACCTGCTGCGCGACGTCGTAGGCCAGCTGATCGAGCTGCGTCTGGTAGCCGGGGATCAAGGTGTCGCGGACGTCCAGGTAGCCGGCAATCGTGCCGCTGCCCAGTTCGGCGGTGATGTCGGTGGAACCGTTGATGTTGACGCTGGCCAGACCGGTGCCGGGATCGTTGGTCACCGTCAACGCATACTGATTCTCGCCGACGACGATCGCGCGGCCGGCGCCGAGCGAGACGTTGGCCGTGCCGTCCGCGTTGCGCAGGACCGAGATGCCGGTGATCTCGGCGAGGCTGTCGAGCTCCTGGCCGAGTTGGTCCTGCAGGGCCTCGGCATCGGCGCCGTTGGCGCGGGCGATCGAGGCGTTCAGCGACGCGATGTTGCGGGCCTTGTCGTTGATGGCGCCCACCGTGCCGCGGACCTCGACGTCCGCTTCACGGCGTGCGTCGCTCAGCCGGGTGGCGGTTTCGTTGAACGATCGGGCGAGCAGACGCCCCTGCTGGACGACGTTGTCGCGAGCGATCGGCGACGTCGGGTTCTGCGCCAGCGCGCGCCAGGCGTCGAAATACGAGGTGAGGTTCGCGTCGAGCGACTGGCCGCTGGCGCCGAGCGCCGTCTCGACCACCGACAGCGACTCGGCCGCCGCGCGCTCCTGGCCGGCGAGCGGCAGTTCGCGCCGCAGCCGGGCCTCGATGAGTGCGTCGCGTTGCGCCGGCGCGCCGACGATGCGCACGCCACCGCCGTGCCCCGGCGGGACTTCGGCCAGCTGCACGATCCGGCGGGCATAGCCGGGAGTGTTGAGGTTGGCCATGTTCTGGCCGACCATCTCGAGGCCGTAGCTCTGCGCCTGCATGGCGCGGGCCGCCATCGAGAGGCTTTCGGTCAGACCCGACATGAGACCCTCGATTCGTTGCGGGGTTGCAGGGCATCGGCCGCCAGGCTGCCCTGGCGTGTGTAATCGGCGTCGGAGCCGGTGAGAAAGTCCTCGATGACCTTGAGCAGGACGTGATTGGTCCGCCGGCACCCGTTGAGGGTGGCCCGCGCCCGACGCAGCGCCGTACGCAGTTCCGCCCGCGCCTCATCCGTCCAGCCACGCAACGTGCCGGACGGAATCTGTGCGGCGAGCAGCGCCTCCTGGGCCGCCAGCAGCTGGCTCAGGTCACCGGACGCGAGCGCCGCCGCCATCCCTTCGAGGGCCTGACGGAGCCGCTCCACGGCCAGCGTCACTTCCTGCGGCCGCGCCTGCATGCCGTCACTTCTCCAGCGACGACGTGATCAGGGCATCGGCGATCGCCGCCGCGTCATTGCCCACGAGACCGGCGTCGAGCAGCTTCCGCGCGCGCTCCACGACCTCCGGCCGGACGTCGGACGACTGCGAGGCCTGCTTGACCGCCTCGTTCGCGAGCTGGGCCTCCGCAGACACACGGATCTGATCGCCCGACTTCCTCGACGCGTCAGCCGCGGCGGCGTCCGCCGCCTTCTTCTGGTCGACGCGATCGAGCGACGGGTCGAAGCTTGGCCGGTTGCTCTCGATTTTCATACGGTCACTCCTGAGTCTTCCGTCAATTCAGGGGCCTGCGCCGTTGCCTAATCCTGCCCCCGGTTCGAGGGAGACCGATATGCCTCCCAATCGGCACTGCCCGCCAACCCCTTTAACAGCCCGGCCGGATCGACCGATCGGCCATGTCGCAGGACTTCGACGTGCAGATGCGGGCCGGTCGATCGCCCGCTGCTGCCGGCACGGGCAATCGCTTGCCCGCCTCGCACCTCGTCACCGGCCTGCACGTCGCTGCCGGACAGATGCGCGTAGCGCGTCTGCAGTCCGTCACCATGGTCGACGATCACGGTGAGGCCATAGCTGCCCTGGACGCCCGAAAAGCTGACACGCCCTGACGCCACGCTGGACACCTCCTGGCCGTATGCCATGCGGACGTCGACCCCGGCATGGAACTTCGACCGGCCGGTGAACGGGTCCGGCCGCCAGCCATACGGCGACGTCACGGTGCCGCCGACCGCTTCGGCGCCCCGCGTGACGGCGGGCCTCGCGTCGCGCGCCATCTCGACGACCGACGGCGTGCCCATGGCTGCCTGCCCGGTGACACCGCTGCGCGCCACCGTCACGGCCGCCGACGCCGCCTGGCCTGGGACTGCGCCACCGTGCGCATGCCGTCCCTCTATCGGCCCGGGAGCGCCCGCGGGTGAATCGGCCGCCGCCGACTGCTGCCGCTCGAAGGCACGCTCCAGCACCGCAGCAATACCGAGGCCACCGGAGCGGCTGAGGGCGCGTCCGAGCTCGCTGCCCGCCATGTCGGTCATGCTGCCGAGACCGCCGCCCTCGGCCTCGTCGTCGACCAACGATCGGCGCCAGGCGCCGAGCATCTCGTTCATCAGCATCGCCTCGAACTCCTGCGCGAGCTGTTTGAGCTTGCCCCGCTCCGCCTCGCGGTCGCGCGCACTGATGGCGCCGGCGGCGTCGCTGCGGGCCGCCGAGTCCGGGATGGCCGGCGGGACGCCGCCGGTGGCGAAGGTGTCGGCCATGGCTACATCACCACGATCTTCGCCTTCAGGGCACCGGCCGCCGACAGCGCCTGCATGATGGCGATGATGTCGCGCGGCGTGGCGCCAAGGGCGTTCAGCGCCCGCACGACCGAATCGAGTGTCGTTCCCTGCTCGAGTTCGACGAGCTGTTGCGTCCCTTCTTCGACCTCGACCTGTTCGTTGGCGATGACCTTCGTCTCGCCGGTCCGCGACAGCGGCGGCGGCTGCGACACGTCGAGCCGCGTCGAGATCCGGACCGAGAGGTTGCCGTGCGCGACCGCCGCCGGGCCGATGCGCACCTGCCCGCCGACGACGACGGTACCGGTCCGTTCGTTGATCACGACGCGCGCCTCGGCATCGGTCTCGATCGGCAGCACGTCGACTCGCG
This sequence comes from uncultured Acidobacteriota bacterium, assembly GCA_902825985.1. GTDB lineage: Bacteria > Acidobacteriota > Vicinamibacteria > Vicinamibacterales > CAVVIG01 > VFZL01. The sequence goes on from CADEDC010000002.1 coordinate 91,416, forward strand.
CCATGAACTCGGCAACCGAGGCGCGATACTCGCCGGGCACGCGCAGCGTGACGTTGCCCGGATCGGTCGCCTTCGCGGTGTCGTGTCCGAACGTCTGATTGATGACCTGGGCGACGCGCGACGCCGTCACGAAGTCGGGTTCCCGCAACGACAGGGTGACGGCGTCGGCGGGCCCGATCTGCGTCCCCGCTCCGATCTGCACCAGCGCGCCGGAGGGGACGCGGCCAACGGTCAGATGGTTCACCTGGACGCTGTTGCCGCCGGTGCCGCCGCCGAAGCCGCCCAGCGTCAGCGAGCCCTGGGCGAGGGCGTAGATCTCACCGTTGCCGCCGCGCAGCGGCGTCGCCAGCAGCGTGCCGCCCTGCAGGCTCTTGGCATCGCCGATCGACGAGGCGGTGACGTCGATGCGCGTCCCCGGCCGGGCGTAGGCTGGCAGTTCGGCGGTGACGAGCACGGCCGCGACATTCTCGATCTTGATCTGATCGGCCGGCACCGCGACGCCGAACCGCTGCAGCATGTTCGCCAGGGTCTGGGCGGAGAAGATCGTCTGCCGCTTGTCGCCCGTCTTGTTCAGCCCGATGACGAGGCCGTAGCCGAGCAGTGGCGTCGACGACGTGCCGGCCATGGACGCCACGTCCTTGAGTCGGGTCTCGGCGCCGGCGCCGGCCGGCCAGCCGCCCAGCGCAAGGGCGGCGACGAACGCGACGATCCACGAACCGGAATGCTCCACACGCGAATGCATGATGACCTCAGAAAATCTTGTTCAGGATGCGGATGACCCAGCCGGGCTGCAGGCTGTCTTTCATGAGACCGCGACCGAAGTAGCGAATCCGCAGCTGACCGAGCGCACTCGACTCGACGACGTTGCCCGGGGCGATATCGGCGACACGGGCGATGCCGGTGAGGACGACGATCTGGCGATCGCCGTTGATGTCGATCTCGCGAACGCCCTCGATGACCAGGTCGCCATTCGGCAGCACCTCGGCCACCCGCGCCGTCAGCGTCGCCGTCAGCGCGCCGGCCCGGGTCGTCGATCCGGCGCCCTTGAAATCGCTGTTGCTGTTCACCCCCGCGAGGTTCGTCGGGTCGATGAATCCCGGCAGCTTGCCTTCGAGACCGAAGAAGCCGGGTAGTGCCGCCGAGGCGCCGCTGTCCTTGGACAGGTTCGAATCCGCGGTGCCGGTGCCGACGATGCTCTCGATGACCCGCACCGTGACGATGTCGTTGACGTTGCGCGCCCGCAGGTCCTGCATCAGTCCGTTGAACCAGAGGTTGGCATCGGCGGGACGAGGCGGCGGCGTGCTGCGGGCGACGGCGAGATAGCGGGCGAACAGTTCGTCGTAGCTGTCCGTCGCCTTGACGGTCTGCTGCTTCTTGTCGGCGGCGTCGGCCGGCGGCGGGCCGCCGACCACCGCCATCGTCGTCGCGAGAACTACGGCTGCGGCGCGTCGCATCTGCTGCATCACGGGATCACCTCGACCACGCCCGGACCGACGACCCGGGCCCGCAGTTCCCTGCGGCTGTCCTTGTTGACGACGCGAATGATGGCGCCCGGCGTGCCGTCCTGCACGGCGACGAGGGCAGCGACGACGGTCAGGCCGCCAACCCGCGCGGTGGCGCGCACGCGTTGTCCGCTCTTGACCGCCGGACGCACGGTCACGGCCGAGTGGGCAACGATCTCCCCCGGCGCCAGGTTGACCAGGGTTCGCGTCCCGGCCACCTCGTCCAGGCGCGGCAGTCGGCGCAGCGGCACGTCGACGAGCCGATCGCGCGACGCTTCGATATCGCCATCGCCCAGCTGGCGGCCGCGCGGTACCAGCGCCCGCACGCGGACGTGTTCCACGTCGACCGTGATCAGCGCCGAGGCCGAGCCCACGACACGGGCGGCGTCGCCCCGACCGTCGGCGCCGAGGAGACGGAAGTGCACGCGGCCGCCCAGGCGGGCGTTGGGGGCGGGCACCGCCTGCAGGAACGGCGACGCCGGCTCGCCGGTGACCTGCATCTGCTCGACGCTCACCTCGGCTTCGTCGCCCATCCGGGTGCGGACCGCCTCGGTGACGGCGGCGCGCACCCGTGCGTCGAGTGCCGCGACCGGTGTCGCCGCCGGCCCGCCGGGACCGGCAAACAGCGGCGACGACACGCACAGCGTGCTGACTGCCGCGGCGACGGCCATCCGTGAACGCGTGAAGACACCCATCTACCGCACCAGGTTGTTGACGGTGGACAGCATCTCGTCGGCCGCCCGTAACACCTTCGAGTTCGCCTCGTAGGCCCGCTGGCCGAGGATCATCGCGACCATCTCCTCGACGACGCTGACATTGGAATCCTCGAGGGTGCCCTGCAGGATCGTGCCGCGGGACTCGGTACCCGGCGTGCCGGTCTGGGCATCGCCGGATGCGGTCGTCACCGAGAACAGGTTGCCGCCGATCGGCCGCAGTCCAGCCGGGTTCTGGAAGCTCGCGAGCTCGATGGTGCCGAGCTGCTGCGATGCCTCCTGGCCGGCGATCGTCGCCGTGACGATGCCCTCGCGCGAGATCGACACGGTGGTCGCCTCGGCCGGAATGGTAATCGCCGGTTCGAGGGGATAGCCCTCGGCCGTCACCATCAGGCCCTGCGCATCGCGATGGAACGCCCCGGCACGGGTGTAGCCGGTGGTGCCGTCGGGCAGGCTGATCTGGAAGAAGCCGGCGCCCTCGAGCGCGATGTCGAGCGGCGCGTTCGTCAGGCGCAGGTTGCCGGTGCTGAAGTCACGCGCCGTACCGACCGGCCGCGTGCCGAGGCCGAACTCGAGTCCGATCGGCGCCTCACCGTTGGCCGACGTCGCCGCCCCGGCGACCCGCAGTTCCTGGTAGACGAGGTCCTCGAACTCCACCCGGCTCTTCTTGAATCCGGCGGTGTTGACGTTGGCGAGGTTGTGCGCGACGTTGTCCATGTTGGACTGCTGCGCGCTCATGCCGCTGGCCGCTGTGTACAGTGCGCGAATCATCTCAGCCTCATTGACCGTTCGAATTGCAGATTGCAGTGTGCCCGGCGGCGGCCGATTGACCGATCGCCGGACCTCCGGCCTCAGCCACGCCGTCCGAGCTGGTCGACGGCCCGGCCGTCGACATCGTTCATCATCAGGCTCAACGCCTTCTGGAGGGCCTCGAACGACCGGGTGACGTTCGTCAGTTCGGCGACCCGTTCCACGACCGAGACGTTGGACTCCTCGAGCGCACCGCCCTTCACGGTGACGTCCGTCGCCGGCGCCGCCGGCTGCGCGTCGCTGCGGAAGAGCACGCCGGTCTCGCGCGTCAACTGCGACGGGTCGGCGAACTGCACCACCGTCAGCCGGCCGGCGACCGTCTGGCCATCGCGGATCGAGCCGTCGGCATCGACCCGGACGTCGCCGCTGCGAGTGAGCTTGATCGGCCCGTCGTTGCCCAGCACTGCCGCGCCGTCGTCGGTAACCAGCGTGCCGTCGCCGGTCACGGAGAAGCGGCCGTTGCGGGTGTAGCGGGTGCCGGCGGCCGTCTGCACGACGAAGAAGCCGCCGCCCTCGATGGCGACGTCGAGGGCGCGACCGGTGGTGTTGATCGGTCCGCCGGTGAGATTCAGCTTCCGGCCGCCGGGGGCCACGTCGATGGCGGTCCGCAGGGCGGCCGCGAACTGCGGCCGGTCGGCTTGCGCGTCGGTGGTGCGTTCCGTCTTGTAGCCGGCGGTGCCGGCGTTGGCGATGTCGGACGACAGGCGGTCGAGCTCGTCGAGACGGGCCCGCATGCCACTCAGCGCGATGTAGTGACCACCGGCCATGATCAGGCTCCGAGGTCCAGCACGTTGCCGCGCCGACGATGGGAGCTCTTGCGCCGCGCGGCGTCGTGAACCACCGCGGCGGCGGCTGGCGAGGTGGCGGGCGGCCCGGCTTTGGCGACGGCTACCACCGGCTTCGGCGTCGTGGTCGCGGCCGGCCGGCGGACCGCGGCCGCGGCGCGAGCCGGCGTCCTGGCGACCGGCTTGGCCGGCGCTGCCGCCTCGTCGATCAGGCCGAGGTGCAGGCGGACCTCGCTCTCGGAGACCTCCTCATCCGACGCGATGTCCTGGATCGAGCGGCCGGTCTTCACGGCCGAGACGATTCGCCTGGCAGTGGCGACGCGGCCGGCCGCCGGCGCGCGGCGTTTGCCGCCGCGCTCCATCTCGGCCGCCACCGTCGCGAAGCCGCTCTGCGTCGTGTCGGTCAGCAGCGCCACCGCCTCACCGAGGTGCGTGAGCCGCGCCTCGAGGCGCGTCAGATCGAGATCGCGCCGGCGTTTCACGAGAACCGCGAGACCGACGCACTGCAGCACGGCCACTCCACACACGGCATAGATCAAATAGGTCGTCACAGCTGTCCCTCCATGGCGCGGATGCGCTCCATCGGGCTGGTCAAATCGGTGATCCGGACCCCGTAGTTGCCGGCGACGATCACGACTTCGGCCTTTGCGATCGGCCGGCCGCACACCAGGACCTCGACCGGATCGTCCGGCGACCGGCCCATGTCGACGATCGAGCCCGGGCCGATCGACGACAGTGCCCGGATGCTCATCACGGTGCTGCCGAAGCGCACGCTGAGCGGCAGTTCGATGTCGAGGACGACCTCGAGATTGCTGGTCGGCACCTCGGTCGTCGGGCCGCCGGCGGCGGCGCGGCGGGCCGGCGGCCGGCTCGCCGACGCGACTGCCGGTGCCTCGCTGCCCGCCTCCAGCGACGCGGTCGCCGCGGCCTGCAGCGTGTGGTCGCCGAACGTCAGCGCGAACAACGTCGTCTGTTCAGGCGCGACGGCCGTCGACTCGATGGCCCCCGGTGACAGGGTGAGGCCGGCAAAGGCCGGCTTGAGGCACAGCGAGCTCAGCGCCTGGTTGGTCAGTTCGGTGAGCAGGTCGCGGGCGGCGCTGTCGCTGGTGTCGGCATCGGCGCCGAGCACGGTGTGCAGCAGCGCGGTCACGCCCTCGGGATCGAGCGTCAGCCGGGCCGTGCCGCGCAGCGCGCCGGTCGCGACGAGCGACAGCGTCCAGCCCTGGCCGGCGACCCCGCCGCCCTCCGCCACCGTGATCGTCGTGCCGCCGATCGCATCGATTGCGGCGGCCAGTTCGCCGATCAGCGCCGGCAGGAAATCGGGTGCGTTCGCACTCGCCATCTATCCCTCCACCACGTCACCGAGCGGATTGCAGCGGTGCTCGACGTGCACGCCGATCTGGCGGCCGACCGCCGTCAACCGGCCCTTGAACTTCTGGGTGTCGCCGACGAAGATGTCGACCGGCGTCTCGATTGGCATGCCGAGCGACAGCACCGCGCCCGGCGTCAGTTCCAGCAGTTCGCGCGTCGTCAGCCGCGACTCGAGCGACGCCGTGAGGTTCATGCGCACGCGCGCCAGGTTCTCGCGCAACCAGGCCCGTTCGGCGGCCGTCGGCTCGCGGCGCTGCTGGTGCCACGCCTGCACGAAGTGACCACCGGCCGACTCGACGATGCTGGCCGGGAAGCAGAGATTAATCATCCCGCGGGCGTCGCCGATTCTGGCATCGAGGACGACCATGATGACGATCTCGTTGGGCGCCGCGACCTGCAGCATCTGCGGGCGGGTCTCCCGGCCGCGGATGCCGAACGCGAGGTTCACGATCGGCCGCCATGTCTCGGCCAGCGCCTCGAGCAGCAGTTTCACCAGCGTGTCGATGACGTTCTGTTCGATCTCGGTCAGCGCCCGCGACAGCGGCGGCGCCGAGCCGGAGCCGCCCAGCATGCGATCGACGAGCGCGAAGGCGACGGCCGGATTGATCTCGAGCGCGCCCAGCTCGTCGTAGGGCGGAATCGCCAGCGCATAGAACGCCGTCGGGTCGCTCAACGACATCAGGAACTCGGAGTACGAGAACTGTTCGACCGAGACCACGGTCATCTCGGTCACCGTCCGCAAGTAGGCGGACAGCGACGTCGCGACGTTCCGGGCGAAGCGGTCGTGGAGGAAGTAGAGCGAGTGAATCTGCTCCTTCGACACGCGGTCCGGACGACGGAAGTTGTAGCGGATGACGTTGCCGAGCGCGCTGGCATCGGTCGTCTGCGTGTCGGCGCTGGCGATGTCGGTCGCCGCCGACAGCAGCGCGTCGATCTCGTCCTGGCTGAGAATCCGGCTCATCGGCGGCCTCTCAATGCGCCTTGTCGCGGCGCCGCTTCAGCGTCACGCCGAGGCTGGCACGCAGGCGGGTAATCGCCTGGGTCCGCAACTGCGACACCCGCGATTCGCCGACGCCGATGACCTGGCCGATTTCCGCCAGGGTCAGCTCCTCGTGATAGTAGAGCGCCAGAATCTGGCGCTCGCGCTCCGGCAGCTCGGTGATCGCCTCGGCCAGCATCGCCCGCAGCTCCGAGCGTTCGAGGTGGGCATGCGGGCCCTCGTCGGGATCGACGGCGACCTCGAGTTCGTCGCGGCCATCGCTGCTCGCCCGCTTGATGACGGCGAGGTCGGCGGAGCGCAGCTGGTCGAGCACGCGCTCGTACTCGCTTTCCGAAATCGCCAGGGCCGACGCGATCTCGACCTCCTTCGGCTCGCGCTGCAGGTCGTGCCGCAGCTGGGCGACCGTCGAGTCGACGCGCCGCCGCATCTTGCGCAGCGAGCGCGGCGCCCAGTCGAGTTCGCGCAGCGCATCGAGCATCGCCCCGTGAATCCGGCGGCGTGCGAAGGCGTCGAACGGCACGCCGAGCGACGGCCGGTACCGCCCGGCCGCGTCGATCAGGCCGAGGACGCCGACGCTGATGAGTTCGGACAGCTCGACCTGTGCGGGGATGCGGTGCGCGAGGCGGCTGGCCAGCGCCTTGACCAGCCCCACGTGGTCCATGACGAGTTTGTCGCGCGTCTCGATGTCGACGGTCTCGAGTGCGGCTCTCGCGCTCATGCGCATCGCGGCGCCTCCAATCGGGCAAAATCTTCCGGGGAAAAGGGCGTCATCGGCGCCGGCAGGCTCGGACGCGGCGGCGTCGGTCGACGGCTCCAGTTGGCCACCCGCAGCGCCAGGCGGCGAAAGCACCGGCTCGCCGGCGCATCGGGGGTGCGCGAGACGACCGGCCGCTGCTCGAGCACCGAGTCGCCCACCGCGCTGTCGCGAATCACGAATCCGTAGTAGCGCAGCTTGACACCCAGGAACCGGGTGGCAGCGGCCGACAACTGTCGAAACACCAGCTCACCCTGCTCGGCGTCGCGGACGGCGTTCACGACGACGCCGACCTCGCGGTCCGGTCCGGCCGACATCAGCAGCTTGATGACCGCGTAGGCGTCGACAATCGCGGTCGGCTCGTAGGAGGTCACGACGACGACGCGATCGGCGAGCGCCGTCAGGCCGATGACGTTGTCGGACACGCCGGGCGCCGTGTCGAGCAGCAGGAAGTCGAGCGCACTGCTCGCTTCGTCGATCACCTCGGCCAGCCGCTGCCATTGCGGGCTGGACAGCGACGTCAGGGCGCGGATGCCGTTGCCGGCCGGGATGACGATGATGCCGTCGGGCCCCGGCACGAGGACGTCCGACAGCGTCTTCTCGCCGCCCAGCACATCGCCGAGGTGCGCGCCCGGCGTCAGGCCGAGCATCACATCGACGTTGCCGAGTCCGAGATCGGCGTCGAGCACGCCGACACGGTGGCCGGCCCGGCCGAGCGCCGCGGCGACGTTCACCGTCAGGCTGGTCTTGCCGACGCCGCCTTTGCCACTGGTGATGGCCAGAATGGCGGCCCGTCTCGGGACGCCAGCGGTCGCTGTCATGAAAGAGTCTCCATGGATGACGAGGATTCGCGCAGCACGGCGCTCGCCAGCAACGACGGTGTCGCGCGGGCGACGTCCTCCGGCACGCGCTGGCCGTTGGTGACGAACGAAATCGGCAGGCCGCGCTCCCGAACGACCGACAGCAGCGGCATCACCGAGTCGGCTTCGTCCACCTTGGTGATGACCAGGCGCTCGGGACGCGCGGCGTCGTAGGCGGCGAGGATGCGGCGGGCCGAGGCGGCGCTGGTGTCGGCGGCCATCACGAGGTGCGTCCGGATGCCGCGGCGGCCGCCGAGCACCTGCAGGACGTCGGCCACCGCGCGATCGTCCGGCGAGCGACCGGCCGTGTCCACCAGCATCGGCCGGCGGCCGCGGGCGAGCACGCGATCCAGGTCGCCCGGCGTGCGGGCGACCGTGAACGGCGCCCCGATGATGGTCGCGTAGACGCGCAACTGCTCGACCGCGCCGGCCCGGAAGCCGTCGGCGGCGACCATGCCGACGGTGCGGCCGTGTCCGGCCCGCTCGCGCGCCGCGAGCTTGGCGATGGTCGTCGTCTTGCCCACCCCGGGCGGACCGACGAACACCTCGACGCGGGCGAATGCGTCGTCCTCGGCGGCCAGACCGGCGAGGATGGCGCCGAGCACGTCGCGGAGGCGCCGATCCGACACCGAGCGGCGCTCGCCCGACGGGATCGCCGCCACCACGGCTTCGGCGAGCATGCGGTCGACGCCTGCCGCCAGCAGCCGGGCGACCAGGGGGTCGGCCGCCGCGGCGGGTCGGGCCGACGACAGCGTCGGACGGGCGGCCGACACCTCACGGTCCACCGCCGCAGTGATCTGCACGTCGCGCGCCCCGACGACGCCGCGCCAGCCGCCGGCGGCGACGAGCTCGGTGGACAGCACGAGCGCCTCGGGCCCGAGTTCGCGTTTCACGGCGGCCAGAGCCTCACGGACGGTCGGTTTGCAGAAGCGCTTCAGATACATGTCAATCCAGGGTGGCGACGGCGGCGACCTGCAGCTGCGGCGGAATCTCGTTGTGCGACAGCACCCCGAGGTGCGGCAGCACGCGCGCAAACAGTCGCCACAGATGCGGTCGCAGCGCTGGCGTGCACAGAAGCACGGGCTGTGCCACGGCACTGGCGAGCACTTCCGCGATCCGGTTGGCGAGCCGCTGCGCCTGCGCCGGGTCGATCGCGAGCACGGCACCCTGCTCGGTCCGCACGATGGCGCCAATCAGCCGTTCCTCGAGTTGCGGCGCCAGCGCAATCGCGGGCACCTCGCCCTTCTCGTTCTGATACGGCTTGCAGATCGAACGGCCAATCGCGGCGCGCACCTGCTCGGCCACCGCCTCGGTGTCCTTGGTCGTCGCCGCGGCATCGGCCATCGCCTCGAGGATGGTCGTCAGGTCGCGGATCGACACGCGTTCGCGCAGCAGCTGGCGCAGCACCCGCTGCACGTCGCCAATCGACGCCAGCTTCGGCACCAGCTCTTCGACCAGCTTCGGCGACGTCTCGGCAACCCGATCCACGAGCTCCTTCGTATGCTGCCGGCTGAGCAGGTCCGGCAGGAACGTCCGGATCGTCTCCGAGAGGTGCGTCGACAGCGCCGTGGTCGGATCGACGACGGTGTAGCCGGCGTTGGTCGCCCGGTCGCGCTGCTCCGGCGTGATCCAGACGGCCGGCAGACCGAACGCCGGCTCGCGGGCCGGCGTACCCTGGAGAGTGGTGTCCGCGGTGCCGGGGTTGATCGCCAGCAGACGATCGGCGAACAGCTCGCCGCGTGCCACCTCGACGCCCTTGACGAGAATCGCGTAGGCGCGCGGCGCCAGCTGCAGGTTGTCGGCGACATGGACCGGCGGCACGACGACGCCGGTCTCGAGGCCGATCTGCCGGCGGATGGCGCGCACGCGATTCAGCAGCGTGCCGCCCTGCTTCTCGTCGACCAACGAGACCAGCGCGTAGCCGACTTCGACGGCCAGCGGATCGACGGTATAGCTCGGCTCCAGCGACTCGCTCTGGGGGGCCGGTGTGTCGGCGGTCGCCCCGCCGACCTGCGACGGATCCGGCTCGCGGTTGAAGTACGCCGCGAGGCCGAGCAGTCCGCCGATGCTGATGAACGCCATCTTCGGCAGGCCGGGGATGGCCGCCAGGCCGAACAGCACGCCCGCCGCAATCGCCAGCGGCTTGCTGCGGGTCAGCAACTGCGCCGCGACCTCTTCGCCGAGGTTCGACTCCGACGCGGCGCGGGTCGTGATCAGGCCGCCTGACATCGAGACCAGCAGCGCCGGAATCGCCGTCACGAGCCCCTCACCCACCGTCAGGATGGTGTACGTCTGTGCCGCGGTCGCCAGATCGAGATCGTGCTGGAAGACGCCGATGATCAGGCCGGCGACGATGTTGACGCCGGTGATCAGGACGGCAGCCAGGGCATCGCGCTGGGTGAAGCGGATGGCGCCATCCATCGAGCCGTAGAAGTCGGCCTCCCGCCGCACCCGCTCGCGCCGCACCCGCGCTTCCTTGTCGTCGATGACGCCGGCGTTCAGATCGGCGTCAATCGCCATCTGCCGACCCGGCATCGCGTCCAACGTGAACCGCGCCGTCACCTCCGAGATGCGGACGGCGCCGTGGTTGATGACGATGAACTGGATGGCGATGAGGACGAGGAAGACGACGATCCCGACGACGAAGTTGCCGCCGACCACGAACTGGCCGAACGACATGATCACGTGCCCGGCCGCCTCGACGCCGTCCTGGCCGTGCATCAGGATGAGCCGCGTCGATGCGACGTTGAGCGACAGCCGGATCAGCGTGAGCAGCAGGAGCAGCGACGGGAAGACGGAGAACTCCACCGGCGTCTTGACGTACAGCACGGTCAGCAGCAGGACCACCGACAGGCCGATATCCACCGACAGCAGCATGTCGAGCAGCAGCGGCGGCAGCGGCACCACCATCAGCAGCACCACCGACATGACGGCCACCGGTGCGAGGAGCAGCGACGCGCGCTGCGGAATCGACGTCTGTGGGTCAACCATGGTCAGGACTCAGAGCATCAGCTGCTTGATCCGCACGAGGTAGGCCAATACCTCGGCGACGGCGCCGAACAGCTCGGCCGGGATCGTGTCGCCCACCTCGGCGCCTTTGTAGAGCGCCTGCGCCAGCGAGACGTTCTCGATGATCGGGACGCCGGCATCGCGCGCCGCGGCGCGGATCTTCGCCGCGACGTGATCCTTGCCCTTGGCGACGACGCGCGGCGCCGGCGACACGTCGCGGCGGTATTCGAGGGCGACGGCGTAGTGCGTCGGGTTGGTGATGACGACGGTCGCGGTCTTGACCGCCTTCAGCATGCGGCGCCGGTTCATGTCGCGCTGCACGCGGCGGATGCGGGCCTTCATCTCGGGGCTGCCGCCCTCGCCCTTCGCCTCGTCGCGGACCTCCTGCTTGGTCATCTTCAGGTTGGTCCAGTGACGCCAGCGCTGCACCCCGTAGTCGGCCGCCGCGATCGCCAGGAGCGCGAATCCGGCCCGCCACAGCAGCGCGATGACGCGCTGCCAGCCCGAGGTCGCCGCATCCACCGGCGACAGCCAGATCAGCCGTGGACTGTCGAGGATGAGCTCCCGGGCAACCCCGTACGAGAGGGTCGACAGCGCAACCGCGCCGACGACGGTCTTCACGAGATCGACGCCCGACTGCGACGGCGCCAGCCGGCGGAAGCCATTGACCGGGTTCAGCCGCGTCCAGTCGACGTGGATCGGCGTCGACGAGACGACCCAGCCGCCTTGCGCCAGGGTCGTGCCGACGCCGACGAGCGCCGCGGTGCCGATGAGCGGCGCGACCACGATCGCCAGCCCGCTGGCGTCGGCGATGAGTCCGCTCGTCATCTCGATCTCGGTCAACGTTCGCAGCGGCCGGTCGCCGACCGTCGCGAGCCCGAGCGCCAGCCGTCCGGTGAGCTTCTCGAGCAGCGCGCCGCCGAAGTAGTCGAACGCCATGGTCACCGCCAACGACGCCGCCGCCACCGACAGGTCGCGGCTGCGCGGCACCTGGCCCCTGTCGCGGGCGTCCTTGAGCTTTTTGGGAGAGGGCTTCTCCGTGCGCTCCGATGCCGGGGTTTCGTCGGCCATGGGCTACCGGAATGCCCCCGCCATGGTCACGCCGAGTTCGAGCAGGACGGTCGAGAAGCGGCGGATGACGCCGGGCGCCGCCGGCAGCACCGCCGCCACGACCGTGAGGCCGACCAGCACGCGGATCGGCGCGGCGACAACCAGCAGGTTCAGCATCGGGGCGCTGCGCGAGATGAGGCCCATCGCCAGCTCCACCACCAGCAGGACGATGATGACCGGCATGGCGAAGCGGACCCCCATCACGAAGATCACCCCGAGCATCTGCATCACCGACCGGACCAGCGACTCGTCGACCGCGCCGACGCCGATCGGCATCCGCTGATACGACGCCGCGAGGGCGCGGATCAATGCATGATGTCCGTCGATGGCGAAGAAGGTGACGAGTGCCAGGTTGCCGTAGAGCGCCGCGATGATGTTGTTGCGGACGCCGCTGAGCGGATCGACGACCGCACCGTAGGTGAACCCCACCTGGGTGGCGGTCAGGTGCCCGGCCATCTCGGCGCCGGCGACCAGCGCCCGGATGGCGAGACCGATCGCCAGGCCAATCGCCATCTCGCGCGCGATGATCAGCACGATGGCGACGCTCGAGCCGATCTCGGGCACGCGGGTGTTGGCGGTCATCGCCAGGGCCAGCAGGACCGCCAGCCCGATACGCACCTGCGGCGGCGCGAAGCTGCCGCCGAACGGCGGCGCCGTCGCGATGAGCATCGCCGGACGGGCGATCATCACGCCGAGCGCCGCCGCGGGTACGAAGTCCATCACCGCACCAGATCCGGCAACCGCCGAATCAGCGCTTCGGCGAAGCCGCTGACCAGCCGCAGCATCCACGGGAATGTCAGCGCGAAGGCGACAAAGATGGCTGCAGCTCGCGGGATGAAGGCGAGGACGTTGTCCTGGATCGACGTCACCGTCTGGAAGACGCTGACGGCGACGCCGGCGATGAGGCCGGCGGCGAGCATCGGCGCCGAGACGAGCACCGCCATCTCGAGTGCCTGCCTGACGATGCCGACGATAAGCGCTTCCGACATGTCCGGGGCCCTCAGAGAAAGCTGCGCACGAGCGACGCCACCAGCAGGTTCCAGCCGTCGATCATCACGAACAGCAGGATCTTGAACGGCAGCGAGATCATCGCCGGCGGCAACTGGAGCATGCCCATCGACAACAGCGTCGTCGACACGACGAGGTCGATGAGCAGGAACGGCACGAAGAGGAAGAAGCCCATCTGGAAGCCGGTCTTCAGCTCCGAGATGGCGAAGGCCGGGATCACCGCGCGCATCGGCAGATCGTCGGCGCGCTCGGGACGGGGCAGCCGGGCGAGCTCGACGAACAGGGCGAGGTCGCGTTCGCGTGTCTGTTTGAGCATGAATTCGCGCAGCGGCGGCGTCCCGAGCTCGAGAGCCTGCGGGATGTCGATCCGCCCGGCCAGCGCCGGCTGCACCGCCGCGTCGTTGATGCGGCCGGCGACCGGCGCCATGATGAACGCGGTGAGGAACAGGGTCAGGCCGACCAGCATCTGGTTGGACGGCATCTCCTGGCTGCCCATCGCCTGCCTCAAGAAGTGGAAGACGATGGCGATTCTCGTGAACGAGGTCATGATCACGAGCGCCGCCGGAATGAAGGTGATGAGCGTCAGCAGGACGACGATCTGGAGCGGCGCCGACACGTTGCCGATCCCGTCCACGTTCAGGTTCACCGCCTCCGGCGGCTGCGCCGCCAGCACCGGGGCCGCCACCAGCAGCCCGATGGCGGCGGCGAGCGCCAGCCGCACCACCCGCCTGCGACTCACGGTTGTCCTCCGGCGTCGAGGGACGCCTGCAATTGCGACTGGAACGCCGCGCCGTCCGGCGGTCCGAGCTCCGCGATGAGCGCGATCTGCTGCTGGGTCATGCCGAGCAGCAGGCGCCGGTTCTCCACCGACACGACGACCAGCGACCGCCGGTCGCCGAGCGACACCGCCGTCTCCACGGTGATGGTCTGGCGCAGTCGCGACGCCGGCAGACCGCGCCGCAGGTAGTAGGCGAGCAGCGCCAGCAGGCCGACGACGATGCCGGCGGTCAGCATCGCCCGCCCGCCGATCGGCACCGGGTCGGCCGCGAACGCGATCCCGTCCTGCAGCGCCAATACGAGTCCGATCATGAATCGACTTCCACGCCCGCCGGCGGCGACACGCGGTTGATTCGCAGCGCCGTGGTGTCATCGGCGATGGCGACTTCGCCGGTGGCGATGTTCACGCTGTGGACCCGGACGATGAGATCGCCGCCCGCCGACTGCGCGAGCCGGATGATGCTGTGCGGCTCGAGGCGCAGGCACTCGCGGATCGTGATCGTGCCGGTGCCGAGGATGAACTCGACGAGGCAGCGGACGTCGAACATCGGCGCCAGGCTGGCCGGCAGCCCCTCGTGCCCGGTCGCCAGGTCAGTACTGGATGACGAAGTCGCTGAAGAGGACATCTTCCACCTCGATCTCCGCCTCCTCGAGCACCTCTTCCGAGCGTTCGAGGATATGCGCCTTGAGCTCGTCCTTGCCCTCCGGCGTCGTCAGCCGGTCTGACGTCTCGGCTGACAACAGCTCCAGGATCGCGGAGCGGACACGCATTTCTTCGACCGTCGGTCCCTTGGCGCCGCCGTGACCGCCGCCCTCGTCGCCGCCAGAGACGACCAGCTGCACGTTGGTGCGGAGGAAGCGCGCGGCGCCCGGATCGGCGAGGTTGACGACGAAGGGCTCGAAGGCCATCAACCGCGCGTGGTGGTCCTCGTCCTCGGCTTTCTTCTTTTTTTTCTTCTTCTTCTTTTTCGTCACCGCGTTGCCATGCTCGTCCTTGGCCGCTGCATGACCGTCGTCGACGTCTTCGTCTTCGTCGTCGGCCTCGTCCTCGGCTTCGGCCGCGGCAGCAGCGGCCGCCGCCTTCTGCGAGTACCAGTAGTAGCCGCCGCCGGCGCCGGCCAGCAGGACGACGGCGGCGATGATGATCGGCAGCTTGGATTTCGAACCGTTGGCTTTGTCAGGCGCCGGGGCCGCCGCTTTTTCGCTCATGTCGAAGTGACCTCGCGTGGTGAAGGGACTGTCGTGATGGTCAATCGAGCAAGGCCGGTGCCGGTGACACCGTGTGCAGACAGGACGGATTGCCGGTGTTTTGCGCGCCGCGCATCACGCCGCCCGGTCGCCGGACCGGACGGCGTGACGGCGAGACGACACGTCGTCAGACGACGACTTCGAAGGTGGCGTCCGTCTCGGCGCGACGGCGGCGCGGCCGCGGCTGCTGCTGCGCCTCGTGACCGGCGGTGTCCGGCTCGTCGCCGGATCCGGCGGCCGGTTCGTCGTCTGCGACGACCAGCCGCTCGAGCTTCAGGTCGTGTTGCGCGAGCCCCTGGCGGAGTGTCGCCTCGTTCGCCTCGATCCACTGCCGGACGTCGGGGGCCGAGGCCGTGAGATGCGCGATCACGGCTCCATGCTCCACCTTGAGGGAGATCGTCAGCTCACCGAGATAGTGCGGCTGCAGCCGGATGCGGGCATCGCCGCCGGTGCCCGTCCACTGGACCCGCATCGCCTGGACGATTTGACTCTCCAGGTCGGCGCCGCCGCCGGCCTCCATCGGGACCCCGCCGGACGGGGCGGCAACCGCCAGCGGCCGGCCGACCGCCCCGAGCGGACCCGGCATCGGCGCCACCACCGTCACCGGCAGCGCGACCGGCGTTTCGCGCGGGCCGCGACCGCCGGGTCGAGGCGTGTCGACGACGTCGGGCAGCGCCCGCGGTGGGGCCGCCACCGCCATCTCTGCCGGCTCGTTCGCCTTGAATCGTGCGGCCACGGTGCGCGCGAAGCCGCTCTGCAACCGGGCGGCCTTCGTGGGCTTGTCGTCCACGTCCTGGCGCCCTTCGCTCGCACCCGCCGGCGGAGCATCGATGACGGCGTGCGCCGGCAGCCGGTGCGGGCCGTCGGCCGGACGTTCAGGCGCCGGCGTTGCCGCCGCTGCTTCGGACGGTCGCAGCTCTGGCGGTGGTGCGGCCGGTGCAGGTGTCTGCGGCTGCTGACCGTGCGCTGACGCCGTGACGACGCCCGGGCCGGACGTCGCCGCTTCCGGCAGGCCGGGCGTCACCGGTGTCGTCACGACGTCCTCGGGCTCCAGCGGCGGCTCAGGCCAGGAGCTGTGAATCGTCTGCACGGCGTTGCCCAACTCGGCCCCGGACGGGTCATCCGGCGGGACCGGCTTCATCCCATCGGCGGCGCCCGAGACCCCGCCACCGGGACGATCATCCGGCTCCGGGCCGGTCGGGGCGGGACCGGTGATTGTCAGCGTGAGCATGCCAGCGGCCAGCACCGGGAGCACCGGCATCTGGCCCGACGAGCCCGGCTCGTCGGACGCCGGCGTCGCCTCGGTCGCCGGCACGGGCGTGTCCAGCGGCGGCATCCGCAACGGAGGCCATCCTGCCGGCAGCGCGTGAAGCACGGCCGCCTCGCCGGTGGCGAGCTGCGGTGCCAGTCGGCTGAGGGCCAGCCATCGTGTCAGCCGGACGTCGCCCTTGGTGCCACGCGGCCCACCAGGTTCCACCGGCTCCGGCTCGACGTCGGCGGCCGTTCCGCCGTCACCGGTCGCGGTCTGGGCGTCGGCAAGCGCGTCGGCGAAGCCGGCCGCGACGGGCGGCCGGCCGTCGACGACCGTCGGCGGCGTCGCCGCGCCGACCGGCGCGGCAGCGAGGTCAATGTGCGGCACGGCTTATCGCTTCAGATTCAGGGTTTCGAGGAGAATCTCGTCGGCCACCGTGATGCTCTTCGAGCACGCCTGGTAACCGCGTTGCGCGAGAATCATCTGCGTGAACTCGGTCGCGATATCGACGTTCGACTGCTCCAGCGACTTGCCGATGAGCGTGCCCCGTCCGCCGGTGCCGGCGATACCGACGTTGGGCAAGCCGGCCGCGACGCTGCCGCCGAACAGGTTCGAGCCCAGCTTGACGAGCCCTTGCGGGTTGTTGAAGTTGGCCATCGCCAGCTGGGCGATGATGACCGCGTTGCCGGCGCCGAGCGTCGCCACCAGCTGTCCGGCCGAATTGATGTCGATGCCGTCGATGGTGGCGGCTGGCGCGCCGTTCTGGGTATAGGAGGAGTTCGCCGATTCGGCGGCAAACCCGGTCAACAGCCCGCCACCGTTCGGATCGACGAGGTCCCAGACGAACGCCGTCGGTGCCGCACCGTTCGCCCATGCCGGGCCGGGAATCGTCACGTCGGCCGCCGCCGCGCCGTTCACCTGGTTCAGCTGACCGGTTGCGGTGAACGAGACGGTGCCGTTGGCAATCGAGAATGGCGTGCCCGCCGTGCCACCGGTGATCTCGTCACCCGGCACCGTGATGTCGTAGTCCCAGGCGCCCGGGGCGGTGTTCGTGTAGGTGATGGTCATGACGTGCGCGGCCCCGAGGGAGTCGTACGACTGGACCGACGCGGTCCAGGTGTCGCCGACCACCGCCTCGGCGCTCAGATTCGACAGCGCGCTGAACTGCGTCGTCGTGACCGGGTCGCGCAGCACGCCCGGCGTGACGATGATGCTCGTCGGGGCCCCGGTGGTGATGATGTTGCCGTTGGCGTCGGTCGCCGTGTATCCCATGACGGGACGGCCCTCCGGCGACACCAGCACGCCGTCCTTGTCGAACGAGAAATTGCCGGCCCGCGTGTACGCCTGGCCGCCGTCCATGCCAATCACGAAGAACCCGTTGCCCTGCACCGCGACGTTGGTCGGCACGCCGGTGTTCTCGATGCCGCCCTGCTTGAAGTTCGGCGAAATCGAACCGGTCGTGACGCCGAGGCCGATCTGCGCCGGATTGGCGCTCGCCCCGCCGACCGACTGACTCACCAGGTCGGCGAAATCGACCGTGCTCGACTTGAAGGCGACGGTATTCAGGTTCGCGAGATTGTTGCCGATCACCTTCAGCTTCTGCTGATTGGCGTTGAGACCCGAGAGACTCGCTGAGAAGGACATCTACCTGCTCCCTGCAGCCGGCGCCGTCGCGGCGGTGCGGCTCGTCGCGGTGGTCGACGACTCCGTCGTCGCGGTGGGTGGATCCACCAGAGAGAAGACGGTCGCGATCGCGTCCAGCTTCTTGTTCATTTCCTGCAGCTGCTCCAGCTGGCTGAACTGCGCGAGCTGCGCCAGGAATTCGCCGTCGGCCTGTGGCGACGTCGGATCCTGGTTCTGCAACTGCGCCAGCAGCAGCCGCATGAACGCATCCTGGCCCAAGGCGGCCTGGTCCGTGGACTTCTCATCGACGCGCTTCACGTCGACCGCCGAACTCGCCGTCAGTGGACTGATGTTCATAGCTGCTCCTTCCGCTCGCCGTGTGCGATGTGATATCGCATCGTGGCGAGCTCGTTCATTTGTGCCAGTTCCTGCCGGTCCGCTTCACGCGCGTGCCGCGCCTGCAGGCGTTCACGTAGCCGTTCGAGGACGCGGCGCTTCCGGTGCGCCTCGTGCAGCGCGGCGCTGGCCCTGGCGGCGGTCGCGTGTGCGGTCGCCGCCTGCAGGCGGCAGTCGGCCACCTCGCGTGACTGCTTGAGAATCCAACTTCGATGCCAGTCGATCAGCCAGATCGGCGCGCCGTGCGACTGCACGTCGATCAGGTGGGCACCGGCCTGGTCCGCCTGCGCCTGTGCCGCCGCGAGCCTCTCGTCGGCCATGGCTGCAGCGTTCTGCGCATGCGTCGCCTGCCGCCGCGCTTCATCCTCGTGCTTCCGCCGGAGTTCGAGGGCGCTCTCGGCCCTGAAGCGGAACGGCCGCATGTCGATTACAGTGCCTGGAGGGCGGTCACGGCGTCGGCCAGCCCACACGAGGTGTCGGCGGGCTGACACAGGAACGACTCGATCGCCTGGCGCCGCGCCAGCGCGGTATCGATGCGGGGGTTGCTGCCGGTGACGTACGCCCCGACGTTGATCAGGTCTTCGCTGTCCCTCAGGAGCGCCAGCCACTCGCGTACCTGCCCGGCCTTGTCGCGATGCTCGGACGTCGTGACGTCGGGCATGGTGCGCGAGACGCTCTGCAGAATGTCGATAGCCGGATAGTGATTGCGCGCCGCCAGATCCCGCGACAGCACGATGTGGCCGTCGAGGATGCCGCGCACCGCATCGGCGATTGGTTCGTTGGTGTCGTCGCCTTCGACCAGTACCGAATAGAAGGCCGTGATACTGCCGCCGGCGCGCAGGTTGCCGGCCCGCTCCAGCAGGCCCGGCAACAGCGCGAACACGGACGGTGGATAGCCCTTGGCGGTCGGCGGTTCACCGGCGGCGAGGCCGACTTCACGCTGCGCCATCGCGAAACGGGTCACCGAATCCATCATCAGCAGGACGTTCAGTCCGCGGGCCCGGAAGTGCTCGGCGATCGTCGTGGCGCCGTAGGCGGCGCGCAGCCGAACGAGCGGCGGGCTGTCCGATGTCGATACGACGACGACCGAGCGGTCCAGGCCGTCCTGTCCGAGATCGTGTTCGAGGAAGCTGCGAACCTCACGCCCGCGTTCGCCGACCAGCGCCAGGACGACGACATCGGCTTCGGTGCCGCGCGCCATCATGCCGAGCAACGTGCTCTTGCCGATGCCGCTGCCGCCGAACAGACCGATCCGCTGTCCCCGTCCGCAGGTCAGCATGCCGTCGATGGCGCGCACGCCGGTGCTGATCGGGACGGAGATCGGGTCGCGGGCCAGCGGATTCAGCGCGGCCGGCTTCAACGGCGCCGCGCCGGCCATCGCAATCGGGCCCTTGCCGTCGATCGGCACCCCCATTCCATCGATGACCCGCCCGAGCACGCCGTCGCCGACCGGCATCAGTGACGCGCCCGGACGCAGCACGACGCGGTGGCCGGGCCGGATGCCGGCCGTGTCGCCGAGCGGCACCGACAGCAGCCGGCCGTCGCGGAAGCCGACCACCTCCATCGGCAGGCGATGGTCGCGATCGTCACGCAGTTCACAGACGTCGCCGACCTTGGCGGGCGGCCCGATCGACTCGACGATCAGCCCGACGACCCGCACGACCTGGCCGGTGATCGGCGCGGTGTCGGCGGCCCGCACCCGCTGGAGATAGGGCGTCAGCGAGAGGACACCCGACGCGCTCATTTCGCGGCCACCGGCGACGGCAGCGCGAGATCGCCGAGCAGCGCCGTCGCCAGTTCCCTGACCTGCGCGTCGACGCCGATCTCGATTTGCCCCTGATCGGTCTGGACGACGCAACCGCCGGGTCGAATCGAGGCGTCGGCGACGACGACGACGGAGCCGCCCGGCCAGCTCTCCCGGGCGCCGCGGGCCGCCGCCTCGTCGTCGGGATGCAGCTTGATCGTCGCCGCCCTCACGTCGCCCATGCGGTCGAGGGCGATGCGGGCCATGACCAGCAGCAGTTCGCGGTCCAACGACACCTCGCGATGGAGGATGCGCGCCGCCATGGCCAGCGCCAATTCGACTACCTGGCGCTCGGTGCGGTAGGTCAGCTCCTCACGCAGTGTCTGCAGCTGATCGAGCGTCTGTCCCAGCCGCTGGTGCACCGCCTGCAGCTGACGGGCGGCGACCTCGATGCCGGCGCGCTCGCCCTGGCTGTAGCCCTGCGCGAAAGCCGCCTGGGCGCCGACGTCGTCGTGGCCGCCATCCGGCGCCGGCGGCGGGTCGTGCGGGTAGGTCGCGCCTGGCGCGTGCGCGGTGAGGCCGCCGTGCAGCGATCCGGATGCGGCGACCACCTGCACCGGCCGCGGCCGGGCTCCCGAGACGACGTGCGCGGCGGATGCGGCGTCGCCTTCGCCGTAGGGGAAGCGCGCGACGCGAGCGGTTTCGGCGATCCGAACGGCCCTAGGTGACATACGGCTCCCCCGCTCCGGCGCCCGTGCTGATCAGCCCCTCTTCCTCGAGCTTGCGGGCGATGGCGACGACCTCCTGCTGCGCCTTCTCGACGTCGCGCAGGCGCACGGCGCCCATCATTTCCATCTCCTCACGCAGCAGATCGGCGGCGCGTTTCGACATGTTGCCGAAGAAGCGTCCGCGGATCTCCTCGCTGGCGCCCTTGAGCGCCACCGTCAGGGTCTTCTTGGCGGCGCGGTTGACGATTTCGCGGATGCCGTTGTCCTCGATCCCCTTGAGATCGTCGAAGACGAACATCAGGTTGCGGATCGACACCGCCATCTCGGGCGACTGCGTCTCGATGCGCTCGAGCGCCGACTGGCTGATGCTGCGGTCGAGGCGGTTGAACAGTTCGGCCACCGCGCGCACGCCGCCGTGCTGTTCGCGTTTCGGTCCGCCGAGCGTCTTCAAGCGCTGGTCGATGACCGTCGAGATGCGGCTGATGACGTCCGGTGAGATCTCCTCGATGCTCGCCATGCGCATCAGCACGTCGGCCCTGAGCTCGTCGGGCAGCTGCTGGACGATCTGCGCCGCGCTGCCGGCGTTCAGGTGCGCCAGGATGAGGGCAATGGTCTGCGGATGCTCGGAGAGGATGAACTTCGAGAGCTGCTGCGGATTGGCCTTCTCGAGCGTCGCAAAACCGGCGCTGGTGCTGAACGACTTCACCACCCGTTCGATGATCCGCCGGGAGACGTCCGGGCCGAGCGACTTCGACAGCAGCCGGCGGGCGTGATCGACGCCGCCGGACGTCACGTACTCGGTGGCCTCGGCGAGCTGCTGGAACTCGTCGAGGACGGCCAGATTGGTGTCGGCCGGCACGGTTCCGAGGACGGCGACCTCGCGGGCCAGGCGCTCGATTTCGTCCTCCTGCAGGAACTTGAACACCTTGGCGGTTCCCTCTTCGCCGAGAGCCATCGCCAGGATCGCGGCCTTGCGGATGCCGGTCATGCCGGCGGGCGGCGCCGTCACGCTACTGTTCTCCTTCGGTCAGCCAGGCGCGCATCAGTTTGGCGACCTGCTCAGGCTCCTGATCGGCGTGGTTGGCGAGCTTCCGCGACAGCGTCGGCAGCCGTCCCTCGGTCCGGTTCGGCAGCATGGTCTCCTTCGACTGGGCGCCGAGCGCGTGCAGTTCGCTCTCGATATCTGAGACGGTGCGCGGCTGGCCGGCCGGGCCGGGCTGCGCCATGGCGGCGGGCAGCGACTGCGTGAACGCCTTCTGCATCATCGGACGGACGACGAACAGCAGGGCGACCAGTCCGAGCACCAGGACGCCGACGGTGCGGACGAGATCGCCGGTCCCCTGCCCGGTGGGAAGGGCCCGCTTCCACCACGGCAGCGGTATCTCCGGCTCGGTCACCGTCTCGTTGAAGGCGATGTTCTCGACCGTGATCTGGTCACCTCGTTCGGTATCGAGGCCGACCGAGGCGGCGACCAGCTGCTGGAGGCGCTGCAGGTCCTCGGCGCTGCGCGGCTTGCTCTTCGCCTCGGTCTTCCCGGCCGCGTCGGTCTCGACGACATGGTCGTCGTCGACGATGACGGCGACCGACAGCCGGGCGATCTGTCCGGGCGGCGCCAGCTTGTGTCGCGTCAGCT
This sequence comes from uncultured Acidobacteriota bacterium, assembly GCA_902825985.1. Taxonomy (GTDB): domain Bacteria; phylum Acidobacteriota; class Vicinamibacteria; order Vicinamibacterales; family CAVVIG01; genus VFZL01. Next base: position 113,739 of record CADEDC010000002.1, read on the forward strand.
TGCTGACTTCGAAGTTGGTCGTCTCCGACATCCGTCCCGCCTGCTGCTCCTGCTGCGTCGTCTGCGTCGTGTCGACGGTGGCGGTGGACGCGCCGGCCGGGGCATTCGCCCGCGCGCCGGCCACGCCCGAATTGACGGTGTTCGATCCGGTGTCGCTCGACACCTGTCGGCTACGGATCACGGTTTCGGGGTCGAACTTCTCTTCCGTCTCCTCGTGGGTCTCGGCGCTGAGGCGCGCCGACACGTTGACCCGCACGCGTTCGGCGCCGACCACCGGCTCGAGCAGGGCGACGACCTTCTGCGCCAGCTCCTGCTCCATCCGGCGCTGTCGATCGAGCTGCAGGCCATCGGTGTCGCCGGTCTCGTCGCCGGGGCCAGACAGCCGCCGGCCGAACGTGTCGACAATGACCACCGACTCCGGCCGCAGCGACTCGACGCTGGCGGACACCATCCCGGCGATGCCGGTGATCGTGCCGGGCGACAGCGGCTTGTTGTTCTTCAGCTTGAGGACGACCGACGCCTTGGCCGGCTCGGAGCCGCTGGTGAACAGCGACTCCTTCGCCATCGCGATGTGCACCCGGGCGGTCTGGACCTGCCCGATGGTGGCGATGGTCCGCGCCAGCTCGCCCTCCAGCGCCCGCCGGTAGTTGACGTGCTCGAGGAATTCGGTGGCGCCGAACTGCGTGCGGTCGAAGATCTCGAAGCCGATGCGGCCGGAACTCGGCAGGCCCTGTGAGGCCAGCTCCAGACGCAGTTCGTCCACCCGCTCGGCCGGTACACGGACGGCGCGGCCGCCGGCGTCCAGCTGATACGGGATGTTCTCGCTCTTCAGCCGCGTCACGATGTCTGACGCCGCTTCGGCATCCATGTCCGAGTACAGCAGCGTGTAGGTCGGCGCGTTGATCCAATAGGCCGACCCGGCGACCAGCCCGACGACGGCGACGAAGACGACGCCCATGGTCGCCAGCTGTCCGCTGGACAGCCCGCCGGTCATCCGTTTGAGTTGCGCGAGCAGCTGTTCGGGGTTCACGGTCCGCTACACCCGGGGAACGGCTAGATCGGCATCCGCATCACATCCTGGTACGCGGCGACCAGTTTGTTGCGGACCTGGACGGTGAGCTGCATCGTCATCTCGGCGCGCTGCAGGGCGATCATCGCCTCGTGGACGTCGCCACTGCCGCCGATCATGTTGGTGACCGCGGTATTGGCGGCGGCGGTCGTTCCGTCCACCGCCTGCAGCAGGTTCTTGAGCGCGTCGGCGAACCCGCCGCCGGCCGCCGGTGCGGCGGTGCCGGGTAATGACGGCGCGACGGAAGGCGAACCGGAAATCGCGGAAATGGCCATGGTTTATCGTCCGAGCTCGAGGGCTTTGGCGACCGTGTCGCGAATCAACCCGATGGCCGACAGGTTCGCCTGATAGGCGCGCGCCGCGGCCACCATGTCGACCATCTCTTCGGGGACGTCGACGTTCGGCACCTGCACGTAACCCTGCGCATCGGCGTCCGGGTGCGACGGCTCGTAGCGCTGCTTGAACGGCGCGGTGTCCTCGACGACGGTCGCCACCTTGACACCGACGGCGGCGGCGCGACCCATCGCGGCGTCGAACGACTGCTCGACCGGATTGGAGCGCAGGACGATGTCGCGGCGGCGGTAGGGCTGACCGTCGGCGCCGCGGGTCGACTCGGCGTTGGCCATGTTGGACACGGCCACTTCCATACGGGCACGCTGCGCATCGAGGGCGCTGGCGCTGGCGGCGATCGCGGATGACAGTGGCATGATTATCGGGCCTCGTTGATGGCGTAACGAACCAGCCGGAACTTCGCGGCGAGCGCGGTCTGCGCCGCGCTGAAATCTCCGGCCGCCTTCGACATCGACAGCAGCTCGCGATCGAGCTGGACGGTGTTGCCGTCGCGCCGCATCGGCAGGCCGGCGGCGGCCCGCACGGTCCCCGGCGCGGCGCCGTCTGGCGTCGGCAGATGCATGCCGGTGGTGGTCGCCATCGGCAGCGTGGCGCCCAGTTCACGGCGGAGCGCGTCTTCGAATTCGAGCTCCTGCGCTCGGTAGCCAGGAGTGTCCACGTTGGCCAGATTGCTGGCGGCCACGGTTTCACGCGCAACCGCCCGGGTCATATGGCGACCAAGGGCAGCGACGATGGCGGCGTCGGAGACTGTGTTCACGCCTGAGGCGGGGAGCAAGAGGGGTGCCCGGGAGGATCGGCCGGTGATTCCCTAGGAAATCGGCGCCGCCGGCCGTCGAGGTTGTCGGTGGACCGACATCCCTCGGTCGGACGCACGGCCGAGCGATGTCACCGCCGGTCGCGGAGCAACGCCTCGATCCGGCCGAACGCGGCCTCCAGCAGGCCGAGCCGCTGGGCGACGTTATAGGAGGCCAGGCCCGGGTAGTGCGGCGGCGCCGCGACGATCTCGGGCGTCACAGCCGGTGGATCGACGGGCACGACGACCGGCAGCGTCGCCACCTCCGTCGGCGGCGGCTCCGGAATGGCAATCGGCGCCGCCGGGGATTTCCGCAGGACGGGTAGCGAAGGTGTCTCGACCGCCGGCGCCGGCTGCCCCAGTTGCTGCGCCCGGCGCTCACGGATGCGGGTGAGGATGATGTCGAGCTGTGCCAGCGAGAACGGCTTGGTCAGATAGTCGTAGGCACCGACCCGGACGGCGCGGATGGCCGAGTCGAGCGATGCGTAGCCGGTGATGATGACGACGAAACAGGTCGGGTTCGCCTGCCGGGCCGCTTGCAGAACCGCGAAACCGTCGGCACCGGGCAGGTTCAGATCGGTGACGACGAGGCCGAAGCGGCCGCGGCCGCGCTGCACGAGCGCAATCGCGCTGCGGCCGTCCTCGGCCCCCGTGACCCGGAATCCGAGGCCCTCGAAGTACTCCAGCAGCAGTTCCCGAACGGTCGGCTCGTCGTCGACGACCAGCACGTCGAGATCGCGGGTGAGCTCATCAAAGGGCATACGCGTTGCTCAGATCTGCGCCGCGGCGACCGCGGAGACGGATCGACCTGTGAAGTTCATCGGCATCCCGGCCGAAAACTTTGACGGAAACAAAAAACGTCGAGAAACGACAGGCGTGTCGGGTTCCTTTTTCGCCCGCGGCCGGTTGCTGTCTGTCATTTACCTTGCGAAACGGATACCCCGGCATGAGATCACAGCCCACCGTTCTGGTCGTCGACGACGACCTTGAGTTGCGCCAGCTCGTCGCCGAGGCGCTCGAGCAGCATGGCTTCGCCGTCGCCCAGGCCGGCGACGTCGCCGACGCGCTCGCCCGCCTGGAGGGCTATGCCTACGACGGACTGGTCATCGATCTGCGGCTGCCGGACGGCGACGGTATGGACGTGCTCGGGTCGGCGCTCGCCCGCTATCCGGAGATTGTGTCGGTGGTCATGACCGGGGCGGGCGGCGTCTCGGATGCCGTGCAGGCGATCAAGCGGGGCGCCGTCGACTTCCTGATGAAACCGTTCCAGCTGTCGCGGCTGGCCGTGCTCCTGCGCGAAGCGCTGAGCGAAGACGCACCGACCGCGACCATGACGGCGCGCGACAGCGGCGTCACCTTGCAGTACGACCGCATCATCGGCACCAGCAAGGAGATGCAGCGGATCTTCTCCACCATCGATCGGGTGGCGATGATGAACAGTACCGTGCTCATCCACGGCGAAACCGGCACCGGCAAGGAGTTGATCGCCCGGACCATCCACGAACACAGCTCGCGGCGCAACCAGCCGTTCGTGGCGTTCAACGCCGCCGCCATCCCCGAGGGGCTGGTCGAGGCCGAGCTGTTCGGCCACATCAAGGGGGCGTTCACCGGTGCGATCGCGGCGCGCATCGGGCGCTTCGAATCGGCCCACAAGGGGACGCTCTTCATCGACGAGGTCGCGTCGATGTCGCTGGCCCTGCAGGCCAAGCTGCTGCGGGCGCTGCAGGAGCGGGAAATCGAACGGGTGGGCGAATCGAAGCCGTTCAAGTTCGACATCCGGCTGATCGCGGCGACCAACACCGACCTGCGCAAGATGGTGAAGGATGGCAGCTTCCGCGAGGATCTCTACTACCGCCTCAACGTCGTGCCGGTGGTGCTGCCGCCGCTGCGGGCGCGCAAGGACGACATCGCGCTGCTCGCCCAGCACTTCGTGAAGCTGTCGTGCAAGTCGAACGGCCTGTCGCTGCGGACGCTCACCCAATCGGCGCTGCGCACCCTGATGGACTACTCGTGGCCCGGCAACATCCGGCAGCTCGAGAACGCCATCGAGCATGCCGTCGCGATGACCGGCGGCGATAGCGAGATCACCGCGGCCACGCTGCCGCAGGAGATCCTCAACCCCGAGCGCGGCACCCTGCTGCCGGCCGTGACCATCCCGGACGAGGGGATCAACTTCACCTCGGTCGTCTCGCAACTCGAGCGCGACCTGATTCTGCAGTGCCTGGAGAAGACCGGTGGCAACAAGCGGCAGGCCGCCAGGTTGCTGAACCTGAGCCGGACGACGCTGATCGACAAGTTGCATCGACTCGGGTCGCCGAGCGAGGACTTCACGGCCGTCTAGGCGTCCGGTGTCACGACCCGCCGGCGGTTGGCAGCGAGATCACGACTCGGGTGCCGCCGGCCGGCGACACGCCAAGCGTCAACTCCCCTCCCATCCGTCCGACGATCTCGCGCGCCGCCCACAGCCCCAGTCCCAGGCGGTTGCCGGCGCCCAGGGTCCAGCCGTTGGCGCCCTCGTGCGGCGCTGCCGGCCCGGGCCCGTTGTCGTCGACGGTCATCGTGGAGCGCCCGTCGGCTGCCGCAATCGCAATCGCGATCCTGCCTTCACCGGGCCGGCCGGTCAGCGCCTGCTCGGCGTTCAGGATCACATTGAGCACGGCCTGCATCAGCGGCCGCGCCTCGCCCAGCACCGGCGCCGCCGCGGCGCCCTCGACCGCCGCCTGAATCCGCGCCCGGCCGAGCCCGTAGTGGCGGTACGCCAGCGCCCGCTCCGCCACGTCCCTGAGTTCGTGCACGCCCGGCTCGAGCGGCGGCCGGGTGAAAACCTGGAAACTCGCGAGCATCGTCGCCGTCCGTTCGGTGACGCCGGTGATCGTGCCGGCACGCCGCTTCGTCGTCTCGGTGACGCCCGGATCGGTCTTCAACAACTCCGCATGGCCGCCGATTGTCTGGAGAGCGTTGTTTACCTGATGGATGACCGTGGAGAGGAGCTGCGCCACCGTCGCGTGCAGATTCGCCGCTTCCAGCCAGTCCTCCGGGGGCACCGTGTTGCTCATGTTTTGCATTCAACCGTAACACGGAAGTGCCGATTCTCCCGAGGTGAGTATCAGCATTCCGATGGAGCCACCATGCGCATCCTGGTAGTCGACGATTCGAGCACGATGCGGCGCATCATCATCAACACCCTCAACAAGCTTGGCTACAAGGAATGCCACGAAGCCGCCAACGGCCGCGAAGGCGTCGAGCGGCTGGCAACGATACAGGTGGACATGGTGATCACCGACTGGAACATGCCCGAGATGAGCGGCATCGAATTCATCAAGGCGGTGCGCGGCAACGAGGCCACCAAGCACCTGCCGGTGCTCATGGTCACCACCAACGCGGCACAGGACGACATCGTCCAGGCGCTGCACGCCGGCGTGAACAACTATGTCGTCAAGCCGTTCACGCCCGACACCATCAAGGACAAGATCGAGGCGGCGCTCAAGCCGGCGTAAACTCGGGACCAGACGATGTCGATTCCTGAACAGCTGCTGACGCAGCTTATCTCGGCGACCGAAGAGGTGTTCGAGCGGATGGTGTTCGTGCCGGTGACGGTCGGCACCGTCGACGGCCACGTGTCAGCGGGCCCGCATCGGCATGTCGTCGCCACGGTGGCCTTCGCCGGCCACCGCAACGGCTTCGTCTCGTTCCATAGTTCGATCGACACCGCCAACGAGATCGCCGGCGCGATGCTCGGCATCCCGCACGACAGCGTCAACGGCGAGATGCCGGACGCCATGGGCGAACTGGCCAACATGATCGCCGGCTCGCTGCGCACGCGGATGGCGGCTTTCGAACCGGCCTGGACGATCACGTGCCCGTCGGTCACCATCGGCAGCGACTTCTCGACCCGCTATCCCAGCGAAGTGTCCGAGGCCCGCGTGCCGTTCACGATGAACGGCCGCACCGTCGAAGTCGAGATCATCCTCAGCAAGCGCTGAGGCCGGTCGTCAGCGGTCCAACGCCTCCCTCACCCGCCGCACCAGCGCTTCGATGGTGAACGGCTTCTGCAGGAAGACGATGCCGGGCTGCGCCACGGTCTCGGCGACCAGCTGGTCGTCCGCGTATCCCGACATGTACACCACCTTCATCGCCGGCCGCACCTGGACCAGCCGCTGGAACAGGTCGGCTCCGGTGCCGCCGGGCATCACGATGTCGGTGATGAGCAGCTCGAAGCCGCCGGCGCTCGACGCGAGAATGCGCTCGGCGTCGCGGGTGTTGGCCGCATCGGCGACCCGGTAGCCGGCGCGCTCCAGCACCGTCCGCACCAGCCGGCGGACCTCGGGCTCGTCCTCGACGACCAGGATGCGCTCCGAACCGCCGCGGGCCAGGGTCGCGGCCGGCAACGCGGCGGCCGCCACCGGCTCGTCGTCGACCGCGGGAAAGTACGCCACGAACGTGCTGCCGCGGCCCGGCTCGCTGACGACGTCGACGTAGCCGCCGACCTGGCGCAGGATGCCGTACACCGTCGCCAGTCCCAGCCCGGTACCGCGTCCGCGCTCCTTGGTGGTGAAGAACGGATCGAAGATCCGGCCCTTGACGTCGTCCGGGATGCCGGAGCCGGTATCGCTGATCGACAGCACCACGTAGCGGCCGGGGACGACCGCCGCTCCCCGGAGCTGGACGTCGGCCGCCAGGGTCACGCGTGCCGTCGCGATCTCCACGCGACCGCCGCTGGGCATCGCGTCCCGGGCGTTGACGACCAGGTTCATCACGACCTGTTCGATCTGGCTGCGGTCGCCGAGCAGCCGGGGACGGGTGTCGTCGAGCGTCAGGGTGACCTGGATGTGATCGCCGATCAACCGCCGCAACATCGCGGCGAGCTCCTCGATGATCGCATTCACATCCAGGCGCACCGGCTCCAGCAACTGCTGGCGGCTGAACGCCAGCAGCTGCCGCGTCAGCAGCGATGCACGATCCGCCGCCTTCGCAATCTGCTGGACCTCGGCGAGAGGACTGGCGTGCTGCGCGAGCTGGTCCTCGGCCAGCCGCGCATAGCCGAGGATCGCCGTCAGCATGTTGTTGAAGTCGTGGGCGATGCCGCCGGCCAGCAGGCCGACCGTCTCGATGCGCTGCGCCTGGCGCAGTTGCGCCTCGAGCACCCGGCGATCCGTCACGTCGGTCATGACGCCGTGCATCCGCGCCGCGCGTCCGTCGCGGTCCATCGACACGCGACCGTTGGCCTGGACGACCCGCACGCTGCCATCGGCCCGCTGCATGGTGAATTCGACGTTCAGCCCGGAGAGATCGGCCGCCGACTGGCGGAACGCCTGCTCGACCCGCGGCCGGTCCTCACGGACGATGCGCGACGTGAGCATGTCCAGCGATCGGATGTCATCCGCCGCGCCGAGGTCGAGCACCGACCGCAACGACTCCGAGCCATGCCAGTGGCCGGACGGCAAATCCCAGGTCCACACACCGGTCCGCGCCGCCTCGAGGGCGAACGTCGTGTGCGCCGCCGTGGTGTGCAGCTGCTCGGATCGCCGTTGCAGCTCCTCGATGAGCGTCGCGTTCTCGCAGGCGATGCCCGCCTGACCGGCAACGATCGTCGCTGCCTGCTCGTCGCGGTCGGTGAACGCCGGCCCGCGGCGGCGGTTGGCGACCATCAGCCAGCCGTGCACCCGTGACGGCGTCAGCAGCGGAACCGCAAGGCCCGACCGGATTTCGGCTCCCGGCGGCGAATCGAAGACCGCCACGTCGTCGCGCCCGACCTCCCAGCGGATCGCGAGACGCCGCAGCATCGAGGCGCGGAAGCCATCAGTCAGTCGCGCTGCCGCGACGCCTGCCGCGGCGTCCGACGGGACACCGGCCATCACGCGCACCCCGCCGTCGTGCCCGGCGGCATCGAACAGGCCGCCGATGGTGAACTCGGCGGTCGTCAGCTCGCACATGCCGTCCGCCAGCGCCTGCAGCAGCACCCCGGTGGCCCGCTCGCACGCCAGCCGCTGGCAGAGCGCCGCGACGGCGGTCATCTGCTGCTCCGCCGCGGCGAGCTCCTGCACCATGTCGATCAGCTGGAGCGCCGATCGGGTCGGTGCCGCGTCGAGCGCCGATTGCGGCAGCGCGCCACCGGCCTGCCGCCCGCGTGCTATCAGCGCGTGGACGCGATCGACGATGGCGGCCGGGGCGCTGGTGCGCATCAGGACGTCCTGCACGCCGCACAGCTCGGCCACCGCGCGCGCCTCACGCTCGAACCCGGCGCGCGTGAAGAAGACGATTGGCAGGTTCGCGCCACCGGCCATCGACCGCACGCGGCGGACGAACTCGAAGCCGCCGACCGGTGGCACTCGCGCGGCGCTGATGATCAGCGCGGGCGCCTGGTGCTCGATCACGGCCAGGGCGTCCAGGGCGTCAGCCGCCTCGATGACCGTGTAACCCTGGTGGCGGAACAGCGCGCTCAGGTATTGCCGGTCGTGCGACTGGTCGTTGACGACGAGGATCTGGGTGGGCGGGGTGACGGATTCTGGGGTCAGACCTCGAACAATGCCTGACCCTGCTCAGCTTTGCTATCGGTAGAACACCACGGGCCAGGCCCGTTTTCTGCCTACAAAGGTGTCAGTGATTCACTGACAGGCCGGGAGACCGTCAGTCGGCGAGCCGGTTCCGAACCGCATACGAGACGAGTTCCGCGTTGGTCCGCATCTCCATCTTCTCGAGCACGCGGGCGCGATACGTCGCCACCGTCTTGACGCTGAGGGTCAGTTCGGCCGAGATTTCGCGACTCGTGCGGCCGACGGCGATCCGCCGGAAGACCTGATACTCGCGGTCGGAGAGCCGTTCGTGCTGCGCGCCGCCGCCGCCGTCGACCAGCGTCGTCGCCAGCCGGTCGCCCAGTGTCGAGCTGATGTAATGGCGGCCGCTGACCACCGTTCGAATGGCGCGCACCAACTCTTCCGGCACCGCGTCCTTGGTGAGGTAGCCGCCGGCGCCCGCCTTGAGAGCGCGAATGGCGAACTGCTCTTCCGAGTACATGGTCAGGACCAGCACCGGCAGCTGCGGCCGGCGCCGGCGCAATTCCTTGAGCAGATCGAGTCCGTCTGCGCCGGGCATGCTGAGGTCGAGCAGCACCAGATCGATGCCGTCGGCACCGGCGCGATCCAGGGTCTGCTGCGCGTCGACCGCCTCTGCCTCGACCCGCATGTCGGGTGTGGCATCGACGATCTTCTGGATGCCCTGCCGTACGATTGGATGGTCGTCCGCGATGAGCACTCTCGTCATGTCGTTAGTCCGGAGCCGGTGAACGGTCGGGGCTGGTATCGGGCGCCTGGCCGACGAGACGCGGCTTCAGTGGAATCCGCACGACCACCAGCGTGCCGCGGCGTCGGCCGCGGCTGACGATCAAGGTACCGCCGAGCAGGGTCGCGCGCTCCCGCATGCCGATGAGCCCGAGCGAGTGCTCGCTGTCCACCGCGTCGAGCGGGATGCCACGGCCGTTGTCGTAGACGTGGACGGCGAACTTGCCTCGTTCCCCCTTCATGGTAATCCGCACCAGCGTCGCCTGGGCATGTCGGCTGACGTTGGTCAGGATCTCCTCGAAAATCCTGAACAGCTCGGTCGACTGCAGATGATCGAGCTCCGGCATCGGCCCGGTTGTCGACACCCGGCAGCGGACGCCGGCCCGACGTTCGAATTCGGCGGCCCGCCACTCGATGGCGGCCTGCAGTCCCAGCCGATCGAGCACGCCTGGGCGGAGATCGCCGGCGATGCGCCGGACGATTCCGATGGTCGTGTCGATGCGATCCATCATTACCGCGATCGCCGATCGCGCACTGGTCGGCTCGAAGCGGTCGCAGAGCGCCAGCAACCACGCCAGGTCCATCTTCAGTCCGCTCAGCGACTGTCCGAGCCGGTCGTGGATATCGCGCGAAAGGCGGGCGCGCTCCTCTTCGCGAAGGTTGCGCGCGTGGTCGGTCAGCCGACGATACCGATCGTTCGAACGCCGCAGCTCGCCCTCGGTCCGCATGCGCTCGCTGATGTCCTGCATCGCGAGAATCCGCAGCCCGGACGACCGGTGAACGGCGGCCCGCACGTCCACCTCGATCTGGCTGCCGTCGGCGCGCCGCAGCCGCAGCAGCCCGCTCCAGCAGCCGGCGCCCTCGAGGTTCAGTACCGCCGCCGCGCCGTCGGCATCGTCGACGATCCGGGCCAGCGGGCCACCGACGAGAATCGTCGCCGGCTCGCCGATCAAGACGCCGGCCGCCTGGTTCACCTCGAGGATCTGCCCGGAACGGCTCACGCCAAGCAGCGGAACCGGTGCGCAGTCGAATGCGTCGCGCGGACCGTCCCCGGGCGCGCCGGCGGCGTCGGCGCGAAGTGTCTCCGCCCACGCGAGGCCGGTCCCGGTGCTGCCCCGTGCCGGGGCGGCCCTGACCCACCGCAACAGGACGTCGACGACAGCGCCGTCCTTCAGCCGATGGCGCTGTTGTCCCCCTGCCGCGCCGGTCTTGACCCGTCTGAGCTGGCGCGCCAACGCCGCACGGTCGGCCTCGGGCGACAGTTGTTCGACGGTCATCGCCAGGAAGTCGTCGCGGGAGAACCCATAGGCCTGGACCGCCGCGCGATTGGCCGCGACGATCCGCAGTGTCCGATCGGCGAACATCCACGCCGGACACGGCACCGCGTCGAAGAACAGCCTGTACTGCGCACCAGCCGGCTCCGCCAGCGTCTCGGTGTCTGTCATACGAATGTCGCGCCAATCGTATCCAACTACCGACCGGGATCGAGGGAAATGCTTGGCTGGCGCCCGAACGCGGAGTGCGAGCCGGCGCGCACCGGCGGCGGGAGGCCATCGGCGGCGACAGGGGACGTTCGCCCCCCTGTCGCCTGGCCGGCGGTATTACTGTTGACCGGTGGGACGGATCTCCGATTCGGGCAGCGCGAACGCGATGTACTCGCCCGAATAGCTGCCGCCGCTCACGGCGACGATGATGTACTGCCTGCCGTTCGCCATGTACGTCATCGGCGAGCCGCTCTGCGCCGCCGGGATGTAGACGGCGCCGACTTCATTGCCGTTCGTCTTGTCGTAGGCACGCAGCATGGCGCCGCGGGGACGTCCTGGCGGCGACGTCACCTGCGGGTCGCCGACAACGACCAGCGTCTTCGTCACGACGGCGCCGACGTTGCCGCCCTGCCCGGTCTTGGGAATGGTGAGCCCCTTGAGGAGCGGATGGTTGCGGACGTTGTCGGGCGTCTCGCCGTGCGGCACCGACCAGCTGATGTCTCCCCGTTCGAGGTTGACGGCCGTCAGCACGCCGTATGGCGGTTTCAGGACCGACAGGCCCTGGACCGTGGTGGCCGCGCGTTGCGCCCCGGTTGGTCCCTGGACGGCCGCCGGCGCGGGTGGCGGCGGCGGGGCGGCCGGTGCGCCGGCCGGGCGACGCGGCGCGTCGGCAGCATCACCCTCACCACCGCCCGTGATCAACCGGACGGTGGCGCCCGCGGTGCCCATGATGTAGTCGATGTCTGACACTTCCTTCGGCGGCTTGACCAGGCCGAGCGGCGCCAGACAGGAGTTGCAGGCGGGCGCGAACACGGTCTTCAGCTCGGGATCGTACGTCGAACCCTGCCAGTTGGTGCCGCCGGTCAACGTGCCGATGGTCAGCGCCGCGATCTTGCCTTCCAGCGTGCTGACGATCGGCGGATTGTACGGCGACGGATTGACGACGAACCAATTCAGCTTCTCGAGGGCCTGCTTGTGCAGGTCTGGCGTGAAGTCCATCACGTCTTCGGGCACGCGCACGAACGGCCGTGCGTACGCCGGCGGTTTGCTGGGGATCGGCTGGGTCGGCGACGTCTTCTCACCCGGCACGGTGGACTGCGGCACCGGCGTTTCCGGAATCGGCCAAATCGGCTGCCCGGTGATGCGGTCGAACACGTACAGGTAGCTCTGCTTCGAGGGCACCGCGACGATCTTGCGCGGCTTGCCGTCGATCGTGACGTCGGCGAGCAGCGGTGCCGACGACATGTCATGGTCCCAGATCGGGTGGTGCACGAACTGGAAGTGCCACTTGCGCTGACCGGTCCTCAGATCGACCGCGACCAGCGTTTCGGCGAACAGGTTGTTGCCGGGGCGATGTCCACCGTACAGGTCCGAGGTGGGCGATTCGACCGGCAGATACACCAGGCCGGCCTCTTCGTCGACCGTGATCTGCGTCCACACGCCCGTGTTGCCGGTCGTATACCAGGAGTCGTTCTCCCAGGTGTCGTGGCCGAACTCGCCGGTCGCCGGCATCGTGTTGAAGCGCCACAGCATCTTGCCGGTGCGCACGTCGAACGCTCGAACGACGCCCTTGGTATTGTCGCGGCTCTTGACCGCCAGGCCTTCGCGGAACGACGAGCCCACGATGATCGTATTGCCCGTGACGGTAGGCGTGGAGTGCAGACCAATTTCACCCGTCTCGAGGTCGATCTGCTGATTGTTGCCCTTGTAGGCGCCGACCTTCAGGTCGACGATACCGGCGCTGCCGAATCCGGGTGTCGGCACACCTGTCTTGGCATCGAGTGACACCAGGCGATAGCCGGTGGTGACGAAGAGCACCCGCTCGTCCTTGCCGTCGGTCCAATACGACAGGCCACGGCCGGACAACTGGCGTGGCGCCATCACCGCGCGCTGCCCTTCGCGGAGACTGTAGACCCAGCGCAGTTCGCCGGTCGCTCCGTCGAGCGCCACCACGGCGCGCCGCGTGCCGCCCGTCGTGTAGACGGTGCCGTTCACGGCGAGCGGCGTGCCTTCGAGCTTGTACTCGGGCCGGGTGCCGAGGGCGTCGGTCTTGAACCGCCAGGCAACCTCCAGCTTGTTGAAGTTCGACCCGGTGATTTGGGCCAGCGGTGAGTAGCGACTGCCCTTCACGTCGGCCGTGTAGTGCGTCCAATCGCCCTTGGCGGTGCTCGGCATCGAACCGGCCTGACCGGCGACCGGCGTCGTGCCACCCATCAGGTAGACGGCCCCCAGGACGACGCCGGCGGCCAGCGGCACCATGCGTACTGCTCTTCGCAACATGTAATGACTCCCGTCTTTCAACAGACTCACCCGGAGAGAACGGGTACACCTGCCGACGTCCGGCAGCGACCTGTCGCGATTATAGCGCGGGGGTCAGGCGGGGCGTCGCAGTGGCGGACGGCCAATCCGGCGGCGGTCGAGTCCTTGTCTTCACGGGTGACCCGCGCCGGTCCCGCGCGATACCCGCGGGGCCGGCGCCGGGCGGTGGCGCGCTAACGCGAGCTGCAGTTCGAGGCGATCATCCGGACCGACTGGACGTCGATCCGCGGCGCGTTGGCCGCCGACGCACCGGACGACGCGGTGCCGGATGCCGAGGTGGATCCAGCGGCGGTCGAGCCGCCGGTGGTGCCACCCGCCGTCGTTCCACCGGTCGTGGTCCGTCCGGTCGTCGTGCCGCCCGCCGTGGCGCCAGAGCTGCCCGAGTTGCCGGAGCCCGAGCTGCCAGTGCTGCCGGAGCCCGAGGCGCCCGGCATGCTGGCTCCCGACGCGAGGCGTCCCATCACCTCCACCTGATGGCCGACGTGCTGTCGCAACTGGGCGTCCTGTCCCGACAGGACGTACATGGCACCGGTCCCCGCGCTACCGGCGGCACCGGTGGCTCCGGCGCCTCCGCCGCTCGCGGGGTTGCTACCGGCCGTGGTCCCGCCCGCCGTCGCGGTGGTGCTGCCGGTCGCGCCGCTGGCGCTGCCCGTGGTACCGCTGCCGCCCGCAGCGCCGCTCGGACTGGTGGTCGCGCCACTGGCCGCACCCGGCGTCCCGCTGGAGGTCGTGCCCGGGGCGCCCGGGGCGCTCGAGGCCATGCCCGTGCGGGCGTTCATGAGCACGAATTGCCCGGACGCCGATGAGCCCGCGGTGCCGGTCGCCGTTCCCGCTGCGCTTGTCGATCCCGAAGTGCCCACGCTGCCACTTCCCGCGGCCATCGACCCGCCCTGCTGCAGGCAACCGGTCACGGTGATGGCTCCGGGCTGGGCCGAGCCCGAGCCGCTTTGCGATTGCGCCTGAACACCGGCTGCCATGGCGAGCGTCAGTACGGTGCCACCAACGGTCCACGTCTTCTTCATCACGTCCTCCTGAATAGTCCACCTGCCGTCAGGGCTGCGCGCTGGCGCGGCCCTCTTTTCCACGGTTGCCCGTCGCAAACCGCGCGCCGGGGGGAACGGTCGTGTCTGCCGTGGCTGGCGCCCGCCTTGCCTGACAGCGCTCGGGAGATCGACATGCATCGAGACAGGACGAGCAGCGCGCCAGCGGCCACCCACAGCGACGGGCTGCACCGCGACGGGCCGCATGACGAGAGCGAACCGCCGTCGCATCGGCGGGTGAGGGACGTGAGCGATGAGGTCGGCAGTGAGGGCGGCGCGCCGGGTGATGTCGAACTCGATCGCCGGCCGGTTCCTGGAAGTGGAAGCGAGGCGACCGAACTCTGGCACCCTGAGCAATCGCGTACCGATGAGATCCGCCGCGACGACGACGGTGAGGGTCGCCGCGATCCACCGGCGGAGTGATGCGGCTGGGGCGCGGCACGCCCGCACGGGCAGGCGAGGTGAACGAGGGCGGGCACGAGCCGCGGCACGTGCCCGCGCCGATCAGCGGGGACAGGTTTCCGACATGAGCGTGATGGCGTCGACGCTCAACACCGGTGCCTGTTCAGGCGTCGGCGCTCCGGCCGCACCGCCGGCCGGCGCCGCCGGCAGGCCGGTCGATCCGGGAGCCACCGAGGGCATCACCGCGCCCGAGATCTCGACCTGATGCCCGACATGCGGATTCAGCACGGCGGTCCGGGCGCGCAGCCGATAGGTGGCGCCGAGCCCTGAGACCTCCGGTTTGCCCGGCACCGACGGTCCATGCGGCGAGCGGCCCGGCGCATCCGCTGTCCCGCCGGTGCCGACCGGTGACTCTGCGGCCCGCTTCTGCTGCGCCTTGATCAGCACGAAGTCGAGGCTGTCGACCGGGTCGTTGCCGCGTTGCACGATCTGATCGGCTCGTTCGATGCAGCCGGTGACGGTCACCCGTGGCGGCGTGGCGGACGCGCCACCCGCTTGTGCGGCGGACGGCGTCTGCGCCGCAGCCGCGGTCGACACCACCGGCACGACGATCGCCAGCAGTCCGGTCCAGTTCATTGATCGCATGCCCCCTCCTGCGTTCACGGCCCACCGGTGAGGACTGCAACCGTGACGCCACCGCAGGTAGTCGAGCCGCGTCGCTTCCCGATGGGCCTGCGCAAGTCCGGCGGCGGGGAGCGCCACGGCCGAAGCACTCCGGTTGCAGGAACGCCGGGAAAAAAAGAAACGGCCGGCCTTTCGGCCGGCCGCTCCCACGCATCTGGGAGTGTCTATTGACGACTCCCGGTGGTGTCTGCCATGCATGCACCTCCCGGCCGCGACCGTATGGTTGTGCCCGCCCCGAGGCGAGCGTGGTCGCTTGAAGCCTTTTCTGATCGCCGCGCTCGACGCGAATGCGACGGTGAACTCAGACTACCACACCCGGCAAGAGCCGGGCCTCGGCTCACCCATAGTGGCGGCCCCAGTGCAGGATGTTGATCGCCGTCACGAAGATGGGGTTGAAGATGACATCGAAGATGCGCCACGCGACCAGCATCCCCACGAAGGCGAACGTCTGACCGTTCTGCAGCAGGAACCGCTGGTAGGCGGCGGCGGCGCTGTCGTGGAGGAACACCGGGATCGCCGCGCTGCCGTCGAGCGGCGGGAACGGGATGAGGTTGAAGAACGCGAGCAGCAGATTCATCGAGAAGAGGACGGACAGGAAGAAGGCGACGCCGCTCCAGACACTTCCCTCGTCCACCGCGACGACGTGATCGAAGCCGACCGACGACGGCGCGGCGAACGCCCCCACCAGCATCGCCAGCTTCATCGCCACGCCGGCCAGCACCACGAGCGTCAGATTCGCGGCCGGCCCCGCCAGCGCCATCCAGCCGGCGCGCCTGGGATGCCGCATCGCCCAGTAGGGATCGAACGGGGCACTCGCGAACCCCATCGGCCATCCCGACAGCAGAACGGTGAGCAGTGGCAGGACGACCATGCCGAACGGCTCACGAGCGATGTGGGGACGCGGATCCAGCGAGACCTGGCCACCGTGATACGCCGTCAGATCGCCGCCAAGCTTGGCCGCCCAGGCGTGCCCGGCCTCATGCAGCGTTGTCGAGAACAGGAAGACGACGTAGTACACGAACGCCGACGCAAGGTCGAAGTCTGGCATGGCTCTCGGCCATTGTAGAATGGGACCTCGCGCTCACGCCGGGAGTTCTTGCATGCACGTGGTGTCCCGCCGCCGCTTTCTTGCCTCGCTTGCCGCCGCACTTACCGCGCCGCCGCTCCTGGCGGCGGAACCGACGGTGCCCCGCACGCTGCGCTTCGCACACACGCACACGGGTGAGCGGCTGGTCATCGACTATTTTCGCGACGGCATCTACGACCCGCAGGCGATGACTACGGTGAATCACTTCCTGCGCGACTTCCGCACCAACCAGGTGCACGATATCGACGGCCGACTGCTCGATCTCCTGCACCGGCTCGCCGGTCTCACCGACACCGGCCGTCCGTTCGAGGTCATTTCCGCCTTCCGCTCGCCGCAGACGAACGCCCGGTTGCGCCGGCAGGGCGAGGGGGTCGCCGCCGGCAGTCTGCACATGGTGGGACAGGCCATCGACATCCGGCTCGCTGACGTGCCGCTGACGCGGCTGCGGGCTGCCGCCCTGGCGATGCACGGCGGCGGCGTCGGCTTCTACCCGGCGTCGAACTTCGTGCACGTCGACGTCGGTCGCGTCCGGTTCTGGTAGTCGGGCGCGCTGCGGCGCGACGGCGGGCGTGACCCTCATTCGAGCATCGGGCTCGCCCGGAGTGCGCGATCGAGCCGTGTGTCGTGCCCATAGATGTCGTCGGCGAAATGCAGCGTGCCGTCGGGCCACACTGCCGCCGTCGTGTAGAACAGCAGCACCTGGATTGGCGTGTCGAGCCGGACAGGTTGCGGCCGGCCCGCCGCCATCGCGGCGGCGATTCGCTCGCGCGGCCATCCCGTCTCCTGCGACAGGACCCAGACCGCGAGCCCGACCGGATCCTGGACCCGGACGCATCCATGGCTGAAATCCCGCCGGCTGCGGTCGAAGAGCGCGGGTGCTGGCGTGCCGTGCATGTAGACCTGCTCGTCGTTCGGAAACACGAACTTGACCAGCCCCAGCGCGTTGCCGGTGCCGGGGCGCTGCCGCAGCCGCAGCTGTCCGCGCCGCAACCGCTCGAGATTCGCGGGCGACGCCTCGACAACCGGGTCGTCGTCGCGCTCGCCGGCCACCAGTTCCATGTTCTGGCGCTGCAGGTAGCCGGCATCGCGCTGCACGAGCGGCAGCACCTCGGCTCGCAGGATCGAGCGCGGAACGTTCCAGTACGGCCGGAAGATCACCTCGCGCATCTCTTTCGCCATCACCGGCGTTGCGGTGCTCAACGCCTTGCCCACGATGACGCGGGTCGAGAACGACGGCGCCGCATCGACGCCGGGCCGCCAGCCCCAGAGGTGGAACATCGGGATGTTGAGCACGAGAACGCGCGGGCGATTCAGGTGTGGCAGCCAGCGCAGGCGCTCCAGCGCGAGTTCGATCTGCCGGGTGCGCCACGACACCGGGACGTTCAGCGCCGCAATGGTGGCATTCCCCAGGACACCATCGGCCTCCAGGCCATGCCGCTCCTGGAAACGGCGGATGGCGTCGGCCACGGTCGCATCGTAGACCGTCCCGGCCCGAGAGGTGTCGCGGTCGGCCGTCCCCGGGCTCCCTTCTTCGATGAGGTCGCCGAGGCGGGCGAGCCGGCGCGCGAGGGGGGTGACGTCGGCGTAGAACTCGCCGGGATGCACCGACCGCTCGACCGGCGGCAACAGCACGGCGTCGTCTCGCAGTCCACGATAGCGGCGCAACTCCCGACGCAGCGCCCCGTACTGCGGCGGCGACGGCCGATAGGCCTCCACCAGTGTGGACACCCGGTTCGCCGCCGCCGCCTCGCGGACGAGCGCCGCGAAGTCATGGCCGTCGTCCGGCACCTCGAGGCGCAGACCGATGTCGCGCGGATCGAGGCGTCCCCGATGCAGGTCGCGGAGGTACGCGGCGACCGCGAGCGTGAGCCCGGCATCCAGCGCGGCCGCACCACCGTGAGCGCCGTGTGCCGCCGCCGTGGCGTCGGCCAGAAGGGTCAGCGCATCGGCGGCGTAGTCCTCGGGCCGCAGCCCCTCCTCGGCGCTGGAGCGCAACAACTGCAGCGCCTCGAGGGCCGCCGCGCTCGGCTGCCCCGCGACCGTCCAGAGCCGGTGCTCGACGACCGGTGGCGGCTGGTTCGCGAACGGCGGATACTGGTCGACGCAGGCGACGGCACACAGGGCACCACCGGCGACCACGCACCATGAGGAGAGCTGTCCAACTCGCATTGCGCGCGCGCCGGTCCGGCACGTCCTCCGCGTGGGCATGTTGCAAGAGACGGCCCGCCGCCGATCGCCACGATCGGCAGCGCCGACGGCATCCCGGCCGCCTGGTGCCGTGAACGAGCCGGGATCTCGTCAGCGTTGACGGTGGTGCGGCACGAGCGGGCCGGGCCGCGGTCAGCCGATCCGGCGGCCCGCGCGGCGAAGACGCCGGTCGGGCACTGGCGGCGGCGGGCACGGCGCTTGCCGATCCCAGGCTGCATCTGGTCTGGCCGCCGGCAAGCCGCCGGCGGCGCGGGAGGAGCCACCATGCCGCACCCACCGGTGAAACAGGCCGCCGCCACCTGCCACCAGGCGACGCCGACCATCTTCATGCCGACGCCGATGTGGCTTCGAGCCGAGGAGGCGCCGTGGACCTGCGTTCGCACGGCACCGCCCCGCCTGCTCCATTCGACCGATGCCTGCGAGACCTGTCCGAAGTGGCAGCCACATCGCGCCGGAGGCAACAGACAGCGGAGCGCCTGACCGTGAGGGGCCGCTGAACCGGTTGTGTCGGTGCGCCCGATGCCGGCGTGGATGCGGCGGCGTCACTCCTGATAGGATGCGCAGGGCATTCGTACCCTAACCCATTCAGGAGGCGCAGACATGATTCGGACCGTGCTGGCTCTGCTCGTCGCCGTCGTCCTCGGCGGCTCGTCGTCGGCGTTCGCGCAAGGCGGACAATTGACGCCCCAGGATCTCGTCGAGATCCAGCAGCTTTACGCGAAGTACAACTGGGCCCTAGACGCCGGCGACTCCCAGGCCTACGCAGCGACCTTCACGCCGGATGGCGTCTTCAATACGACGAACGTCGGCAAGGACGGCCTGGCGAAATTCGCCGATACGTTCCACGCCGGTCTCGGCTCGCACGTGAAGCACTGGAATACGAACCTGCTGGTGACGCCGACCGCGACCGGGGCCGCCGGTCAGGTGTACCTCATCCTCGTCGACTTCGCGACCAAGCCGGCGTCGATCGTGACCTCCGCCGCGTATACCGACGAACTGGTGAAGACCGCGCAGGGCTGGCGCTTCCAGAAGCGGCAGACGAAGGGCGACGTCGCACCGGCGCCGGCGACGAAACCATAGACGGGCCGGGCAGCCGGCAGCGGCCGCCTGGCCTGCCGTGTCATCCGTCGATCCGCCCTCGGCGACTCCGACCCGGCTGCCGCCGGTCGGAGTCGCTCCGGTCAGGCACGCACCCTCCGCCATCGTTTCTGCATCCGCATCAAGGCCCGGCACAAGCGAGGCTGGGTGAACCGGTCGGGCGAGTTGCGGACCACGGCGGCCGCGGCCGACCCCCACGTGGCTTCCGGCTGGCGTACAAAAAGAAAGGCCTGCATGATGCAGGCCTCGGACGCAATGTGAATGGTCGGGGCGAGAGGATTCGAACCTCCGACCCCTCGGTCCCGAACCGAGTGCTCTACCAGGCTGAGCCACGCCCCGACAGGCGAATCGCGCTGGGCCGTTGCGCCGCGCCCCGGGGAGGCCGCGCGCCCAAGCAACGACTCATCTTACCCCAGCTTCGTTCCAAAGCGGAAACGATTCCACCGCCGCGAGCGCACCGTGCGCCGTCAGGTCGGGCTGCAGCGGTGTGATCGACACGTAGCCAGCGCGCACCGCCTCGTAGTCCGAACGGTCGTGCGGATGCCAGCTGTCCTGCCCTTCCTCGATCCAGAAGTACGGCCGCCCCTTCGGATCGTGCCGTTCGGCCACCGACGTGATGTGGTTGCGCGACGCCTGCACCGTGACCTTGAAGCCCTTCGGCTGGCCCTTGGGAACGTTCACGTTGAGGAACGTCCGCGACGGCAGCGGCCGCTGCACCATCGCACCAGCCACCGTCACCGCGGCCTGCGCGGCGAAGCTGAAGTCGTAGACGCCGCGCGTCATGCGGAGCGACACGGCCAGGCTCGGCACGCCGAGCAGTGCCGCCTCGAGGGCGCCGGCGACGGTGCCGGAGTACGTCACATCGTCACCGAGGTTGTAGCCCTTGTTGATGCCCGACAGCACGAGGTCCGGCAGGCGCTTGAACACCTGCGTGACGGCGATGTTGACGCAGTCGGTGGGCGTGCCGTCCACCGCGTAGACGCCGGTCGCGATCGGTTCGAGCCGCAACGGACGCTTGAGCGTCAGCGCATGGCCGATGGCGCTGGCTTCGTCGACCGGCGCCACGATCACCACGTCGCCCAGTGTCTTCGCGGCATCGGCGAGCGCCGTCAGGCCCTCGGAGCGATACCCGTCGTCGTTGGTGACCAGTATGAGCATGAACCAACGATTATAGCCGCGATGCGGTCGGCCATCGACGGCCGCGCCTCCTACCGCCGCGTGTACGGTGCGAGCGGTCCACCCGGCACGGCTTCGACGTAGATCGTCCTCGCATCACCCCGCACTTCGCGATAGACGACGGCGCCGCGCGACTCGCCGGCACGGGCGAAGCGGTCGGCGTTCGGCACGACCGCCCGCCCCGACGAATAGTGGCGCGCGCCGTCGAACACGAGATAGGCGCCGGCATTCGTCGTCTCACGCCGGGGCACGTCGCGAATCACGCCTTGCGGCACGACGGACTCGCCGCGGCCGGGCACCGCGGTCAGGGCCGGCGGGGTGACGACTTCGACCGGCCGCGGCCAGTCCCACTGCGCGCGGCCGCTCGCCAGACGAGCCGAATACGGCTCCCGGTCCTCTGCCATGGCGGGACCGGAGAAGCGCGGCTGGACGGCAAACGACGGCAGGCGCGAGCCGGTCGTGCCGGCCCGCCACCCGTCGCGCTTCCGTTCGTAGGGGCGCATCTGCTTGCCGCCCACCGGAACGTAGACGATCTCGAACGGCAGCAGCGTCGCGTTCTCGTAGAGCGGCACGCCGTCGTGCGTGCCGGTCCGCTGCATCACGCGGGGATCGAAGAATTCCGTCGGGCCCGTCGGGTAGTAGAACTCGCCCTTGTAGAAGATCGCCTCGCCGGTGATCTGCCACTGCTCGCGCGCCGCGGTGACGGTCGGCGCCGGTGTGGGTTCGAGATGCAGGTACGACTGCGCGCGGCTCGGATGCGGTGTCAACAGCGCGAGGAGCGTGAGCCCGAGGATGTGCGAACGCATGTGCGGCCTCCGTGGAAGGCTCGACTGGGGAGCCCAAACACCGCGACTGTATCGCCGCGATTGCAGCCTCCACAAGACCCGATTGTGTAATCACGAATGGTCGCCGCAGCACATGAGACAAGTCGCCATGCCGCGCGACAACGACGGCGCCACCATGGACAAGGTCGCACTTCAGCAGAGATAAGACGGCCTGCCGGCCAGAACCCGGCGCGCCCTACGGCCGAGGTCGGCCGCCGCCGTACAATGCGGCGAGGCGCGGACGAGGGCGCCGGTCATGTCGACGTCGTCAATGGCGGAGCTGCTGGCGCGCGAAACCCGCGACGGCGAACTCTACGAGACGCTGGCCGACGGACGACTCCGCTGTCTGGCGTGCGGGCACCGTTGTCCGCTTCCCGATGGGGCGGCAGGCGTCTGCAAGGTCCGCTTCAACGAACACGGCCGGCTGCGCGTACCCCACGGCTATGTCGGCGGCGTGCACTGCGATCCGATCGAGAAGAAGCCGTTCTTCCACGCCTATCCCGGATCACTGGCCTACAGCTTCGGCATGCTCGGTTGCGATCTCCATTGCGGCTACTGCCAGAACTGGGTCACGTCGCAGGTCCTTCGCGATCCGCAGGCGGTCGCCGGCTTCCGCCGGGCCGCGCCGGAGGCGATCGTCGAGGACGCGCTGCAGCATGGCGCCCGCGTCATCGTCAGCACGTACAACGAGCCGCTGATCACGAGCGAATGGGCGGTCGACATCTTCAGGGCGGCGAAGGCCGCCGGGCTGGTGACCGGCTTCGTCTCGAATGGCAACGGCACGCCGCAGGCGCTCGAGTTCCTCCGTCCGTGGGTCGACCTCTACAAGGTCGATCTCAAGAGCTTCGACGATCGCCGCTACCGTCAGCTGGGCGGCCGGCTGCAGCCGATTCTCGACACCATCCAGCAGCTCTTCGCGGCCGGTTTCTGGCTCGAAGTCGTGACGCTGCTCGTCCCCGGGTTCAATGACGGCGCCGACGAACTGGCGCAGCTCACGGGCTTTCTTGCCGGCGTGTCGCCCGACGTCCCGTGGCACGTCACCGCCTTTCACGGCGACTACAAGCTGACCACCCCCCGCGACACGACGCCCGAGATGCTGCTACGGGCCGCCGCGATCGGCCGGGCCGCCGGCCTCCGCCACGTCTACGCCGGCAACCTGCCGGGACGGGTCGGCGACCTCGAGCACACCCGGTGCGGCATCTGCGACGCAACCCTCGTCGAACGCCACGGCTACCTGGTCACTGCCTACCACGTCACCGACGACGGGTGCTGCCCGGCGTGCCGATCGGTCGTCCCGGGACGCTGGGCGGCGCCGGCCGCCAAACCGGCTCGACGTCGGCCGGTGCGCCTTCCGATGTCATAATGCCAGGCATGTCCTTGCTGGACGCCTGTGGACGGCCGCTCCGCAACCTGCGCCTCTCGGTGACAGACCGCTGCAACCTGCGTTGCGAGTACTGCATGCCGGAGGAGAACTACGTCTGGCTGCCGCGCGAGGATCTCCTGCACTTCGAGGAAATCAGCCTGCTGGTCGATGTCTTCATCGGCCTGGGGGTCGACAAGCTGCGGATCACCGGCGGCGAACCGCTGCTGCGTCGCGACCTGCCGACGCTCGTCAAGATGGTCGCCGACAAGCCGGGCCTCGCCGATCTGGCGATGACCACCAACGGCATCCTGCTGGCGGACTCCGTCGACGCGCTGAAGGCGGCCGGCATCCGACGCGTCACCGTGAGCCTGGACACGCTGCGCCCGGAGCGCTTCGTCGCTCTCGCGCGCTTCAACGAACTCGAACGCGTGCGGAAGGGGATCGCGGCGGCAAGCCGGGCATTCGGCGAATTGAAGATCGACACGGTGGTGATTCGGGGCGTCAACGACGACGAACTGGTCGATCTGATCGACTACGGGCGGAGCGTCAACGCCGAGGTCCGGTTCATCGAATACATGGACGTGGGTGGCGCCACCCACTGGTCGCCTGAACGGGTGTTGTCGCGCCAGGAGATGGTGGCGCGGCTGGCGGCCCACTACGGCGGCGTCGAGGCGGTGCCGGCGACCAGTTCGGCCCCCGCCGACCGCTACCGGCTGGCCGATGGCACCGTCTTCGGCATCATCTCGTCGACGACCGAACCGTTCTGCCGCGATTGCGATCGCAGTCGCCTGACGGCCGATGGCATGTGGTACTTGTGCCTGTACGCGGTTCGCGGCACCGACTTGCGGGCGGCCCTGCGTGATGGTGCCTCGCGGACGGAACTCGAACGCATCGTCACCGACGCGTGGCAGGCGCGAACCGACCGCGGCGCGGAGATCCGCCTGGCGTTGGGCGATCGGCGCGCCTTCGTGCCGCTGCGATCGCTGCGCCAGGATCCGCATCTGGAGATGCACACGCGCGGCGGGTAACGGCGCCCGGCGCGGCTCGCGCGCCGGCACCGCCGGCGTGCTAGTTCGTCGTGACCGCTGGCGCCGCCTGGCCGCAGAATTTGTCGAAGGCCGCCGCGAGCTCCGTGGCGATCTGCTCGGCCGTCCGGTTCTCGATATTGTGGCGCTCGAGCATGTAGACCAGCTTGCCGTCGCGCAGCAATGCCACCGCGGGTGACGATGGCCGCACCCCGGTGAAGTACTCGCGCGCACGATTCGTCGCCTCGACGTCGGCGCCGGCGAACACCGTCGCGACCCGATCCGGCTTGGTCGCATGCTGCAGCGCCATGGCGATGCCCGGACGCGCCCTGCCGGCCGCACAGCCGCAGACCGAGTTGACGACGATCATCAACGTGCCGCTGGTGGAGGTGACGGCGTCATCCACCTGCTCGGCCGTCCGCAGTTCGTCGACACCGAATCGCGTGAGTTCGGCGCGCATCGGCGCCACGAAAAATTCAGGGTACATGCGGGCTATTGTACACGGCTGCCGGACGGACGGGGCGTCAGAGCGGGGCGGCATCCGGCCCCGGAGCGAGGGGCGCCACGGCCGGCTTCTGACCCGGCAGGGCCAGCCGGCCGCACGACAGCAGGGCGATCGCCTGCAGGAGGCCGGTGGCGCTGCACGGTTTGTCCAGGTACGCCTCGTCTTCCCAGAGCGACGGCCGCTCCCTGAAGAGCTCGTCGGTGTAGCTGGTCACGTACAGCACCTTGACCGTCGGTTCGATCTTGCGCAGACGGCGGGCCAGTTCGTCACCGTTCATTCCAGGCATCATCAGGTCGGTCAGGATGAGGTCCAGCGGGCTGTCGTCCTGCACCCGTGCGATGGCCTCGAGTCCGTCCGCCGCCACGATCGTCTCGAAACCGGCCTCGCGCAGCACCCGGTCGACAAACTTGCGCGTCGCGTCATCGTCATCGACCACCAGGACGCGGAGCGGCCGGCCGGCCGGACGCCCGGCCAGGTGAGCCGTGTACTCGCGGATACAGTCGAAAAGTGACGAATGGCTTTCGAACACCGTGGGCGCTCCTCCCCTGCCCAATCGGCCGGCGGCGGGAGCACTTCAGCGTGGCGCCGGGTCAGCGCAGGAACGCCGGCCGGGCGAGGATCTCCCGGACCTTGGCGACGAGCACGGCCGCCTGGAACGGCTTGCTGAGGAAGCTCACGTTCGGGTTGGTGCCGTCGACCGGCGACCCGCCGTCGGCATAGCCCGAGATGAACAGCACGCGCAGCCCGGGCCGCACCGCGACCAGCCGTTGCGCCAGCGCCGGACCGTTCATCTCCGGCATCACCACGTCGGTGAGCAGCAGGCTGACATCGGGGCCGTGGGCGGCGAACAGGTCGCAGGCGGCGCGCGGCGTCGCCGCCTCGAGCACCCGATAACCGTGCCGGCGCAGCACCGCCCCGACGATGACGCGGACCGAGTCCTCGTCCTCGACCAGCAGAATCGTCTCGCCCGCATCGCCCGGCGACGCCGTCGGCACCGTCGTTCCGCCGGCACGGTCGCCCGCCAGCGCCGGGAAGTGCATGGTGAAGGTCGTGCCGCGGCCCGGCTCGCTGTCGACGCTGATGAAGCCGTTGCTCTGGCGGACGATGCCGTAGACCGACGCGAGTCCGAGCCCGGTTCCCTTGCCCAGTTCCTTGGTGGTGAAGAACGGCTCGAACAGGTGGGCCCGGGCCTCTGGCGGAATGCCGACGCCGTCATCGGCGACGCTGACGCGGATGTACTCGGCGGCCCGCGTCGGTTGATCGATCGGAACCTCCACCTGCGAGAGCCGGACGCGCGCGACTGCCAGCCTGATGTGACCGCCGGCCGGGAGGGCATCCCGGGAGTTCAGCACCAGGTTGGTCACCACCTGCTCGAACTGCGTCGGATCGATCTTGACCAGCGCCGGTCCGTCGCAGGGGATCGCCGTCAGCGCGATGTCGGCACGGATGACGCGCGACAGGATGCTCCGCAGGTTGACGATCGCGACGTTGAGGTCCACCTCCTTCGGCACGAGCACCTGCTTGCGGCTGTAGGCCAGCAGGCGTTGCGTCAGGGCGGCGGCGCGCTGCCCGGCCTTCTGGATCTCCTCGAGGTCCTGGCGGTCGGCATCGTCCGGGCCGCGCTGGTTCAGCAGCAGCTCGGTGTAGCCGAGGATGGCGGTCAGCAGGTTGTTGAAGTCGTGGGCGATACCGCCGGCGAGCCGGCCGATGCTCTCGATCCGCTCGGACTGGACGAGGCGCTCCTCGAGCTGTCGGCGATCGGTGATGTCACGGGCGATGCACAGGTGGCGCTCGCCGTGCACCGACGCGCGATAGCTGCATTCGACGAGGCGCTCCGGCTGCCGGCGCGACCGCACGTGATGCTCGCGTTTGGCCTCCCCGAACGCCAGCAGCTCGCGCCAGCCCGCCTCCAGCTGCTCGCGGTCGGCAATCACGATGTAGTCGTCGAACGGTTGCCCGAGCAGGTCGTCCGGCGCCTCGCCAAGCAACAGTCCGGCGGCGCGATTGGCGTCCCGGATCATGCGGTGGTCGTCGAGAATCACCATCGCATCGGCGGCGTCGACGAAGACGGCGCGGAAGCGGCGCTCGCGATCCTTGAGCTGCTCCTCCGCCTCGGTGGTCGTCGTGACGTCGACGGTGAAGCCACGGATTTCGCTGAGGGCCCCGGATCGCTCGAACACCCCGACCGCCGAGCACATGACGCGGACGCGGCGTCCGTCGCCGCCGATCATCGTGCCGCGGTGCTGTTCGACGCGGCCGTGCTCGCGGACCATCGCCAGCCACGCCGCGTGCGCGTCGCCGCCCCGCATGGCCGCCAGGTCCTGGCCGATGACCTCGGCCGGCGTGGTGTAGCCGAGCATCCGGGCGAACGCCGGGTTGCAGTCGACGACCGTCCCGTCGGGCAGGGACACGTGGATGCCGATCGACGCGTCTTCGAACAGTGCGCGATAACGCTGATCGTCAGGAACGGCCAGGCTCACCCGTCGTCCGGGGGCCGGGTCACTCATAGTCGGGATTGCCCTCTCGTCGGCGCGCCGGCACGGCGTGCAGCGTCTCGGCGCCAATCTGGTGCCGGGCCAGGCGGCGGTACAGCGCCCGCCGGCTGATGCCGAGGACGCGGGCGGCGGCGACGCGGTTGCCGCGGACGTCACGCAGCACGGACAGGATGTGCTGCTTCTCCACATCCTCGAGCGGCTGCCGTGCGCTACCGCAGCGCACCACGTGCAGGCCGCCGGCCCGCACCGCCGGGGACGGTGCGTCCTCCTGCAGCGATGCGAGCACGTCCTCGAGCGTGACCACGGCGTCGCCGGCATTGGCGCATGCACGCTCGACGCAGGCATGCAGTTCGCGGACGTTACCGGCCCACCGGCCCTCGCGCAGCACCGCCATGGCCGGCTCGGAGAAGCCGGTCAGCAGCTTGCCGCGGCCGGCGGCGCATTCGTGCAGGAATGCCGTTGCCAGCATCGGGATATCGTCCCGACGCTCGCGCAGCGGCGGCAGCACGATGCCGACGACGCTGAGGCGATAGTAGAGGTCGGCGCGAAATCGTCCGGCAGCGACGTCGGCCCGCAGGTCGCGCTGCGTCGCGGCGACGATCGCGACGTCGAACGGTCGGCCACGCTGCGCCCCGACCCGGCGGATCTCACCGCTGTCGAGCGTCTGCTGCAGCGTCGCCTGCACCGATAGCGGCAGCTCCGCGACATCGTCGAGGAACACGGTGCCGCCGTGCGCCGCCTCGAACAGGCCCGGCTTGGCCTCGTCGGCGCCGGAGAATGCGCCCTTCTCGTGGCCGAAGAGTTCGCGGTCGAACCAGGTGTCGACGAGCGCCGAACAGTTGATGGTGACGAACGGTCGCTCGCGACGCGGGCTTCCCTCGTGCAGCGCCCGCGCCACCAGTTCCTTGCCGGTACCGCGCTCGCCCGTGAGCAGGACGACGCGGGCGGACGGTGCCAGCGACCGGACCAGGTCGGACACCTCCGTCATGATCGGTGTGTCGCCGAGGATGTCGCGGAGGTCGACGGCGGTGCCGGGACGCGCCGGGCCGGCCGCCGCCGTCAGGTGGCGGTGCGCGATCTCCTCGCGGACGTCGGTCAACAACTGGCGGAGCTGCGGGAAGTCGAAGGGCTTCGTGATGTACTCACGGGCGCCGAGCTTCATGGCCTCGACGGCCGAGTCGATCGCGCCGTAGGCGGTCATGATGACGACGGCGCAGGATGGCGCCTCGCTGCGGACCTGGCGCAGGACGTCCATGCCGCTCACGTCCGGCATGCGGAGATCGACGAGCGCGAGGTCGGCCGGCCGCTCCTGCATGGCCCGCAGGGCGGCGTGCCCGCCATCGCAGGTCACCACGTCGTAGCCCAGCCGCTCGCCCAGCCGCTCCAGCATCTGCAGCACCGGCTGCTCGTCGTCGACGACGAGCAACAGCGGCTTCTGACCGCCCGAACCGGCCGGTTCGCCCCAGGGCGTCCCCGCCCGATCCGGCGACGGACCGGACCCGCCGTCTCCGAGCCAGTGGTGCCGCGCCAGTGCCCCTTCTGTCATGGCTGAAGCCTCAACGCACAGGTTCCAAGTCCCACCTCGGTCGGGTAGCGCACAGGCGCGCCCACCGGCCAGTTTCCTGCTATGTCTGGATATCGGCCGGTGCGGCGACGCCAACACCCGCTGAGACGCACTCCCGGCACCAAAGCGTGCAAACGTGATCACCGCGGCGTACGCGGCTGCCTGCTGCTGCAGCGATGCGGTGGCGGGCCGGCGCCGACGGATGGTGTCGTCGCGGCGATCGGTCAGCCGGCCAGCGGCGGGCGGGGCGACATCGCGAGCACGCGCGACGGCGTGTGGGTCAGCGGGAACAGCCGCGGATCCAGGAACACGTGGCCGTCGCGCTCGAGCGCGAGCAGCAACTGATGAAATTGACGGCGGGTCCGTTCCTCGGCCGGCGAGTCGCCGAGGTCGTTCAGCGCCCGTTCCAGCGAGGCGACCGCCCAGGCGACGGTGACCTTGGGATGCTGCAGCATGTCGTGTGGCGGCCTCACGCCGTCTTGCGCAGCGCCGGCTCGACGCCGGCGACGCGTGCCTGGGCGAAGAAGTCCTCGCCCGCGACCCAGTTGCGGATGCGGCGGGCCGCCTGCCGCTCGGCCGTCAGTTCGCCGCGGCCGTCGGAGCAGACGAAGTCGAGACGCTCGCCGCCACGGCACATGCGCACCACCAGGATGCGCTGACGGGGATCGCGACTCAACACGCCGGTCGGCTCGTCGGTGCCGACGATGTTGACGATCTCCACCTCCAGATCGGCGGCCCGCGGCGTCGCCGACACCTGCACGCCGGCGTAAGCGGACAGTTCATCACGCAGGGCGCGAAGCGCATTCAACCGGACCAGGGTCTGACGCTCCCCGGCGTGATCGAGCGGATGCATGTACAGGTAGACGGTCATGGCACTGATGTCTGGACGCGCGATCAGACAGCAATGCGGGTACCGTCGAGGTGAGACGGTCAACCGTGTGCAGCATCTGGCAGCCGCGACCCGCCGCCCGTCGACGCGGTGACACTCCGCGACAGTCCGGTGACACCGATTGTCAGCCGGCCGGGGTCAGACCTCCGGATGCGGCGCGTACGGCCGCACGCGGTTCTTGCCCGCCCGCTTGGCCACGTACAACGCTTCGTCGGCGCGGTGAATCAGATCGCGGGCGCTCATGCCCGGTTCCGACAGCGCCAGTCCGACGCTCACCGACACCCGGAGTTCCTCCAACGGCCGGTCGGTCGATCGATACGCGGCGACGCGCGCTCGGATCCGCTCGGCGACGGCCAGCGCGCTGTCTTCGCTGCTCGCCGGCATGATGACGGCGAACTCCTCGCCGCCGAAGCGCGTGCAGACATCGAACACGCGGACCGCGCGGCGGACGATCTCGGCGGTCTCCTTGATCACCAGGTCGCCGGTCAGGTGGCCGAACATGTCGTTGACCGCCTTGAAATCGTCGATGTCCAGCATCAGCAGCGCGAGCGGGATTTCATGGCGACGCGACCGCTGCAATTCCTCCTCGAGCCGGACGTGGAAGTAGCGGCGGTTGAACAGCCCGCTCAACGGATCGATCGCGGCGGCGTGGGCATAGGCCTCGGCGCGCGCCGCCGCGCGCTCCCGCGCCAGCGCCAGAACCGCCGGCGCCGCCAGCGCCCGCATGGCCGACAGATCGGAACGGGTGAACGCCCGGTCGTCGACGCGATCGGCGACGCAGACGACCGCGAGCACGTCCTCACCGGCCTGGATCGGCAGTGCGATGAACGAATCGGTGCGATAGCGCGACCGCCGGCGCGCCGGCCGCGCCGCGGCCGCGCCGCCCGGCATCCGGATGACCCGTGCACTCTCGAACGCCTGACCGAAGATGCCTTCCCCGGCTTCAATCTGCATGTGCTCGACGAGAATCAGCGGGTAGCCGAACGTCGCCTTGATCGACAGACGGCGGTCCGCTGGATCGACGATCGCAATCGCGGCAAGCCGGGCGCGCACCGCGGTCGCCATGGCGTCGACGATGGCGGCGCAGACGGGCGAAACGCCGTGCGTCTTCGACAGGCGCTGGGCCAGGCGGTGGCTGGCACGCCGCAAACCGCCGGCCGAGGGCCGCGGGCTGCGAAACGCCGCCGTGATCTGATCGCCGAGCGACGACAGCGCCTGTCCGGCGAGCCGCCAGTCACCGGCCAGCAGCAGCGCGGCGCGCCGGGTGCCCGACAGCGAGATCGGCACGGCCGTCCAGCGCCCGTCGCGGCGCGTCGTCGCCGTGCGCACCTCGCCGGTGGCCGACGCCTGCTCCACCACCCGCCACAGGCTGTCGTCCGGCTGCGGCTGCGGCCGCTGCACCATGTGGCTCGCCACGAGGCGCCACTGCTGGTCGCTGCGCTCGGCGAGCACCACGGTCTCCTGCACCACGTCGGCAACCCGCCGGACCACGGTGCTCAAGCGACGCGTCCCCGATTCGCTGAACACGAGCGCCGGCACTCCTCCCAGTTCCGTAATCTGGGATTCTGTGAGCTGGCGGATCCCCTGTTCATCGACGCTGTTGTTCACTATTCTCACGCTTGGCAGACAATCCCCTCGCCGAGCTAGACAATCCGGGAATCGGATGTGTGTCTCGATGATGATGGCCTTGCCAGCAACCGATCCGCAATCCTGACGACCTGCGCGCCATCCCGGATCGCCGGGGCCCACCCTGATGCGCAACGCCGCTCGGTTGATGGCTGTCTACGCGCCGGGAATTCGCAACAGCCATGCCGCCTGATGACGGGAAGGCATGACAGAATCGTTACTGGCCGCGGCCTTGCACCCGCGGCACCTGACGCCTGACATGCGACTGCAGCGCGCCGTCCAGAGAGAACTGCTCCACCGTGTCTGAGTTCACGGACGCGGCTGCCACGGCCACACCGAATCGGTGGCGATGGCTCATCGATCTCCGCGACCACCTGTTGCCGGGCATCGAGGTCGTCGATGCGAACGCCATGTCGGTGCTGCCACCCGTCCGCGGCGACATCGCCGATCGTCTGCGCCGGCTGCTCCGGACCCCGACCTCGCCGATCGTGGCCGCCCTGCTCCGCGACGCCACCGCCGGTGGCCCGATGGTCTTCGCGCGCGCCGACGGTCTGCGCATCGGCGTCCTCGGGCTGGCGGATCCGCCGCGGGCACCCGTCACATTGTGGCTCGCCGAGCGGGCCGACGTCGGGCGAGAGACGACCCGTCGTGCCGACCTGTCGCGGATGGCATCCTGGCTGGCGCGCGCGCTCGGCTCGACGTCCGAGACCCCGGTGCGCGACTGGCGCGAGATCTCCGTGCTGCACCAAGTGCTGCAGAAGGCGGTCGCCCGCGGGTCGGTCGAGGCCGTCCTCTCCGCCTACATCGAGGCGCTGGCGATTTGGGCCGATACCGATTCGCGTGCCTATCTCGGGAACCGTGCCGGACAGTTCGCCCTGACCGTGTCGCTCGCCGGTGCCGCGGCCGGCGATGCGCCGCCGGTGCTGTCGGAGGACGGGACCGTGCCGGACGGGGCCAGGCGCCGACTGTCGGCAACCGACGCCCACCGGCTCGGGTTCTCGACGACGCGCGACACCGTGCTGTCCTCGGTGCGCATGGCCGATCATGCGCCATGGGTGATCGCGTACGCCGGTCAGATCAGCGCGGCGGACGCGGATCGCCTGGCGATCTTCGAGGACATGCTGCGTCCCGCACTCCTGGCCACCGCCGAAGTCGAGGCGTCGCGGCTGACGTGGGTGATGATGCAGCATCTCGTCGACGGGCCGCTGTCGCGGCGCGAGGCGGCCGGCCTCGCCCTGGCAGAATTGGAGCGCGCCGCCCTGTGCACGGCGGCGATGCAGATCACGGACGGCGCCGGCGAGATGATTCTGCAGGTGGGACCACCGGCGCCGGCGGCTGCCCACGCCGGGGCCTGGCCGGGGTTCGCCGTCCAGGGCTACGTGCTCGACGTGGCGCCGCCCTGCCGGGCGACCCTGACGCTGTGGCGGCCGCCGAATCGTCCGTTCACCCTGCGGGAATCGCGGCTCGGCGGCATCGGGGCGACGGTGCTCGGTCGCTGGACTGCCAACGCGCTGGATCGCGGCGATCTCTCCGCCGGCCCGGCCGGCGCACCGGCGGCGGATCGGCGGCGCATCCGCGCCGCGTCTGATGATGTCTCGCTCCTGGTCATCCTGCCCGATCCCTCCGACACCGCGGCGGCGGTTCGCGAGACCTGGGTGCGCGACATCCGTGTCCGGCTCCGGCCCGACGACATCATCGGCGCGCTCGCCAGCGGCGACATCAGCGTCCTGCTGCCGGCGACGAACCGCGGCGACGCGCAGGCCGTCGCGAGTCGACTGACCCGCCTGTTCGCGCAGCATGCGCCGCTGGCGCTGCTCGACGGCGCACCTATCGGCGTGGCGAGCATCGCCGGCGCGCCGGCGCCGCCCCGTCCCGCCTGAGCCGCCGGACTGGCGTGCCGCGCCGCATGCCGTCGGCATGCGCCTTGATAGCGGATTGGCCGTCGGCTCGGTTTATGGACGCATCATCCCTCGGCACCGTGCTCATCGTCGAAGACGATCGCGCCACGCGTGACATGGTGGTCACGCTGTTGACGATGGCCGGATTTCGCGCCGTCTGGGCAGAGGATGGGCTCGAAGGGCTGCATCTGCTCCGGGCGGTCCGGCATCGAGAACCGCTCGTTCCCTGCCTGATTTTGCTGGATCTGTCGATGCCACGCCTCGGCGGGCGGGAGTTCCGGCGGGCCCAACTGGGCGACCCGGTTGTGGCCGACGTGCCGGTCGCCCTGATGACTGGCGCCGTCGACGCCGATGCCGTATCGGCCGGACTCGGGGCGGTGGCGACCTTGACCAAGCCGCTCGACGCCGATCGTGTGATCCACACAGTCCGGCAGTTCTGCGTCGCGTTTTCAGACGCCCGGCACGACGGCACGCCGCAGCGCATCAGCCAGTAGGCCGCCGAGCAGCGCGGCGCACACCACGACCAAGGGATGCGGCCGGTCGAGCAAGCCAAAGGACGCCACCACCCCCACCAGCACACCGACCAGAATGGGCGCGGTGGTGCGGAGCAGGCGTCGCGATCGCGCTCGTGGGCAGCGATGATCGTCCGTGAGGGGCCCCATGCAGCGGGGGCAAGTTGCCATCGTGCAATCTGGGTGTGAAAAAGCTGCCCATCGTACCACACGCGACAGCATCTGACTCTGACGTGCGCAACCGGCTCCCATGACCGCACTGCACGGTCGGTCGGCAGAATGTTCATACTCGCCCGGTGAAAACCGTCCGGAAATACTGCGGGATTGCGGTCGCTCGGTATCGCTCGGGGTCGATATGCAGCGGATCACGCGCAATTCCCGTGACTGCCGCCACGGCACAGGCATTGCTCCGCCGAGGTGTATCCAATCACGAGGGCACCAATGTCGTTCCTGTCACGCAAGACAGATGAAGGATTCGATCGTTTGCAGACGCTGCTCCTCAACATGCGCGCCGGCGATGCCTTGTGCGTCGACGAGGCGGTGCGTGCGTCGGGGCTGTCGGAAGACGTCTGCCGCACGGCGCTCGAGTCGCTGGAAAGGGTCGGCCTCATGAATCGTGAGAACGACCGGCGATTCGTGCGGCGCACCCTCGACGTCGTCGCTCGGTGAACGTCTCCACCCTGTACGGTCGAGCTTGGCGCCGGCTTGTGCCAACTCGGCACGCAACGCCAGCGCACGCTCCTGCACTACATGACAGCGGGCGCGGCAAATACCCGTAGCCTGCCTCGCGTTCTCTGGCACAATTACATTTTTCGCATACGTGCAGGGCCAACCCTCGACGGTTGGATTGGATCCACACCATGTCACGTCAGCCTCTGGTCTTCAAGCTCGCCTCTGGAACGCCCGCTCGGCCCGACGTCGGGTCTGACGAGGTGCCGCCAGCGGATCAGGCCCCCGGCGTGGCCGCCGGCGACACGTCCGACACGGCGTCCACCACCGGCGCCACCGAGCTGTTCGCACCTGGCGACGGCGACCCTGGCGAACCGCCTGCCGCTGTCGAGGCGTTGACGCTGGATCGCCCCACGATCGCGGCGCCGCAGCAGGCGGTTGAGCCAGCGTCGGTCGAGCTCGCGGACCTCCCGCCGTCGTTGCGAGCCAGAGCGTCCGCGGGCCTCGATGCGTTCTCGAGTGAACACGAAATCCGATTCCGGACGCATCCACCGGCGGCACCGCGCGGAGGCAGCCCGCTTCTCGTCGGCGCGGCGGCAGTCGCCGCGCTCGGGCTCGCAGGTGTTCTGTACGTCACGGTCTTCCGCACCACCGCTCCGCCGCTGGCCGCCGCCAGCGCCGTCACCGGACTGGCGCAGTTCGATTCACGTCCGGGCGGCGCGGAGGTCATCATCGACGGCACGGTCCGCGGGACCACGCCCCTCAAGCTGTCTCTCCCGGTCGGTGCTCATACGCTCGAGATTCGCGGCGAGACCGGCAGCCGCACCTTGCCGCTGGCAATCGAGGCCGGCGTGCTCGTGTCCCAGTACGTCGAATTGATGGCGACGCCAAGCGCCACAGCCGGTGCCCAGACCGGTCGGCTGGATATCACGTCGGATCCACCAGGCGCGCAGGTGCGTCTCGACGGCGTCGTCCGCGGCCTCACACCGTTGACGATCGACGCGGTCGACGCGAGCGAGCATCGGGTGTCGCTCACCCGCGACGGCGCGACGATCTACCGAACCGTGCGCGTGGCCCCCGGCGCAACGGCATCCGTCATGGCCTCGCTCTCGGTGCCGGTGGCGACGTCAGGCGCGGTCGGTGGCTTCCTGTCGCTCGCGGTCCCGTTCGAGGTCCAGGTGCTCGAGAACGGGAGGCTGCTCGGCAGCAGCCGCAGCGATCGACTGATGATGCCCACCGGACGCCACGAACTGGAGCTGGTCAACACTGCGCTGCAGTTCCACAGCCCGCTCGCCGTCTCGATTCAGGCCGGCAAGGTCGCGTCTCCGGCGGTGACGATTCCCGACGGGACGCTGTCGATCAACGCGATTCCGTGGGCCGAAGTGTTTCTCGACGGACAGAACGTCGGCACCACGCCGCTGGCCAATCTGGCCGTGCCCATCGGCACGCACGACGTCGTCTGGCGTCATCCCCAGCTCGGGGAGCGGCGCCAGGCGGTTGTGGTGACGGTCCAGGCACCGGCCCGCGCAGGAGTGAACTTCTCGCAATGAGGCGCGCCAAGTCGATCGCCGGTGCTGCCCTGGCGGTGCTCGTGTGGACGCTGCCGGCGGCTGGAGCCGATCTCGCCACGGCGCGGGCGCTGTACGCGTCCGCATCGTATGAGGAAGCCCTGACGGCGCTCGCCTCCGTTGCCGACAACGACAGTCCCGAGCAGACGCATCAACTGCGGGCGCTCTGTCTGCTCGCCCTTGGGCGCACCGAGGATGCCGAGCAGGCGGTCGTTCAGCTGGTCATGCGCAACCCGGCCTACCGGATCGAACAGGCCGACGTCTCACCCAAGCTGGTCACGCTCTTCCACGACGTGCGCCGCCGGCAGCTGCCGGAGGCCGCGCGGGCCGTGTACGCGCGGGGGAAGACGCACTACGACGCGAAGCGGTGGTCCGATGCCAGGGCGGAGTTCACCGCCCTGCTGTCGCTGATGGCCGATCCCGACGCTGCCGCGCAGGCGGCGGCCCTCGCCGACCTGAAGCAGCTCGGCGAGGGGTTCCTCAAGCTCACCGACGGCGAGATCGCATCCGAGGCTCGCCGGGCCGCGGACGCGGCCGCCGCCGAAACAGCCAAGGCCGAGTCCGCCGCCCGCGCGGCGGCGGAGGCGGCGCAGAAGGCGGCGCTCGCCACCGGCCCGGTGGTCTATTCGTCCGACAACCCCGACGTCGTGCCGCCGGTCGAGATTCGTCGCGTCATGCCGCGGTGGGTGCCGCCGACGCGCTCGCCGGCCACGGCATCCCACTCCGGCCTGCTCGTCATCGTCATCGACGAAACCGGAGCGGTCGCCGAGACGAACATCGTCAAGCCGATCTGGCCGGCGTACGACCAGGCGTTGCGCGACATCGCGCGGACCTGGCGCTACCGGCCGGCGACGAGAGCCGGGCAGCCGGTGCGCTACCGGCAGGTACTCGAGATCGTCCTGCGGCCCGCCAATCCGTAGCCGCTCCGGCCGCGGCGACGTGGCAGCCGCCCAGCCCTTCCCGCACCATATCCGGCGCCGGGTAGACGAAACCCCCGACACGCCCCGACTAGTTGCGGCATCGCGCCTCATTCAGCGGCTTTTGCAGGGCACGCATGTTGCGACGGCCCAGTCCGGCCGGCTTCACGGCATGAATGGCCTCATTCGCATGAACATACGTTTTACGTCCTCGCTCACACCAGACGACGAGAACCGCCTCGCGCCCGTCGTTCTGCAAGCCATCAGCACCCTGCTGAATGCCCTGCCGATCGCCTACGTGCTCCGGATCGACACGACCGACGCGAGGGTCTACCAGGTGTCGGGCGCCGGCGTCGGCGCGTCACCACCGATGGCGGTCACGCACGACGAGTCATCGGGCCGCTGGCGGCTCGATAGTTCGGAAGTTCGGGGATAGTCCTCGACCGCTGATACGCGAGCGCTGGAGAGGGGCCTCCGCGTGCCCTTCATCCAGCCGGCGTGTGACGGGATGCCATTGACCGGCCGGCAGTGAACGCCGGCCGGCGACGGCTACTTGCGGTATTCCTTGAACGGCAGCTGGCAGTCGTGCTTCCGGAGGAAATTCAGGAAGCGCTTGTAGTCACGCGTGTCCATGTTGAAGAGGCGCAGGAGGATCTTGTAGTTGCCCCGGGACTCCTCGAGCCCCTTGTGCACGAGATCGCGCACGTTGCCCCGCGTGATCTCGCGATTCATGTAGAGCGGATAGACCGCCGTCCAGAACGATTCCCGTTCGTCGGTCAGCTTCTTGAACAGATCATCGGCGACGGTGCGCCGCCGCTCGCGCCGCGGACGCAGGCCGACCACCGGCGTCCTGATTTCGATCGGCAGATCGTCGACGTGGATGGTGTCGCGCCGGCCGGTGACCACCAACCGCTCGATGACGTTCTCCAACTGGCGGACGTTGCCGGGCCAGGAGTATTCGGTCAACGCCACAATCGCTTCGGGACTGATCGCCTTGACGATGGTCGGCGGCAGGACCTTGCCGGGCACGCCGCCGTTGCCGTTGCCGTTCCCGTTCGCGGCGGCACCGGTGAAGTTCGACAGGAAGTGCTCGATGAGGAGCGGAATGTCCTCGCGCCGCTCCCGCAGTGGTGGGACGACGAGGTGGATGACGTTGATGCGATAGAACAGATCCTCGCGAAACTGTCCTTGCACGATGAGTTCGCGGAGACTGCGGTTGGTCGCGGCCAGAACGCGGACGTTCGGTGCCATCGCCACCCGCTCGGCGCCGACCTTCTGGATTTCGCCGGTTTCGAGGAAGCGCAGCAGCAGCCCCTGCATCCGCAGGGTCATCTCGCCGATTTCGTCGAGGAAGATGGTCCCGTTGCTGGCCATCTCGAGTTTGCCCGGCTTGTCACGGTAGGCACCGGTGAAGCTGCCCTTCAGGTGCCCGAACAGCTCGGACTCGAGCAGGGTCTCGGGGATGCCGGCGCAGTTGACCGGAACGAACGGGGCGGTCGCCCGGAGACTGGCGGAGCCGATGGCACGGGCGACGATCTCCTTGCCGACACCGCTCTCGCCGGTGATCAGCACCTTCGCGTCCGACTTCGCGACGCGTTCGACTTCCGCTTTCAGTTCCAGCAGCGCCGGACTGGTCCCGATTAGATCGATATGTCCCGTCTGTCTCATCGTGACGCCTCTTGCGAGCCTTCCGACGACACTGCCTCGCAGCCTGCCGGCATGGCGGCGGCCGCATTCCGTGAACGTGTCAGGCTCATCCAGTGCAAGGTATTCACCAAAGAGTCAGTCGGTGCGCGGCTATTGACGTTGGACACTCGTAACCTGTTGGAACGGCGGCTGTAACGAGCGTGAAAACGTCTCGCACCGGCACCAGACGTCGCCCATGGAACGGACGCATCTGGTCCCCGTGGTGGAACAAAGTCATACGAAATGGAGACTTAATATACCCAATTCCAGCCCCAAAGACTTTGATTCACCCGTGGAAGTCCGCCAGGCCGGCCACCCTATGCAGTCATGCGCAATTGCCGGAACCGGTGCGTGCGGCATGCAACCAATGGTGATGCAACGCGTTAACTCCGGCGGGTGGCGAAGGCGGATTACCATCCGCGCTGTTGACGCCCGTGCCAACCGCCCGGTAGGATTACGGCTCCGATAACCTTTTGTCTGCGTGAGGGCGCCAAACCGGGCCGCCCTCCTGCGGCATGGGAAGGATCCCTGGTTTGTCGCTCGCAAAGACCGAAATGCGTCTCGTTGGCCGGAGCGAGGCGATTCGCACCATCGAGGCGGACATCGAGTGCGCCGCCCGTTCCGACGCGAAAGTGCTGATCACCGGGGAGACTGGCGTCGGCAAAGAGGTCGTGGCCCGGCAGATTCATCAGCGCAGCCTCCGCGCGCAAGGACCCCTCGTCAACGTCAACTGTGCCGGCCTGCCCGACTCGCTGCTCGAGTCCGAGTTGTTCGGCCACGTGCGCGGCAGCTTCACCGGCGCCTATCGCGACAAGCCGGGCCTGCTGGAAATGGCGCCCAACGGAACCGTCTTCCTCGATGAAGTCGGTGAGATGAGCATGCGCATGCAGGTGGTGCTGCTGCGCTTCCTCGAGACCGGCGAGATTCAACGCATCGGCGCCGACCGGTCGCACACGCGGGTCAACGTGCGGCTGATCACCGCCACCAATCGCGACCTGCCGACCCAGATCGCCTCGGGCGCCTTCCGCGAAGACCTCTATTTCCGCCTGAATGTGATCCGGCTGACGATTCCGCCGTTGCGCGAGCGGCTCGACGACATTCCGCTGCTCGTCGACTACTACCTGGACACGTACTCGGGCCAGCACCGGGTGGCGCGTCCGGAAGTCTCGAGTGCGGCGATGGACGTCCTCATGGCTCACCGCTGGCCGGGCAACATCCGCGAGCTGAAGAACGTGATCGAGCGGCTGGTGCTGAAGACGAGCGGTCAGATCATCAGGCCGAACGATCTGCCGGCCGACGTCTTCAAGCCGCTCATCGCGGCGGGCGCGGGCATCTCCCCCGGCGACGGAGTGGCGCCGCGCAAGCCGGACGCCCGCTCGGCCGCCGACGACCTGGCGGTGCGCATGCTGCAGAATGGCGAATCGTTCTGGTCGGCCGTCTATCCGGTCTTCATGTCGCGCGATCTGACGCGCGACGATCTGCGAAAGATCGTCCAGCTCGGACTCGAGAGCACGAACGGAAACTACCGGCTGCTGATTCAGCTGTTCAACATGCCGGACGAGGATTACAAGCGCTTCCTGAGTTTTCTGCGGAAGCACGATTGCCATCTGCCGTTCCAGCGCTTTCGCGTCGCGCCGTCCCGGTTGCCGGCCAATGCCGTCAGCCGCTCCATGCTGTCGAACAAGGCGTGATCGTGCGAACCTACCAGGTCGTCATTGTTGACGACGACGATCTGGCGCTGGGCACGCTGCAGCGCCTGGTCACCAAGTGGGGATACGACGTCGTCCCCTTCGCTCGTTTCGAGGAGGCGCGCGCCTTCATCGAGAAGCGGACGCCTGACGCGCTGGTCGTCGACGTCCGACTGGGCACCTACAAC
Organism: uncultured Acidobacteriota bacterium; assembly: GCA_902825985.1. Taxonomy (GTDB): domain Bacteria; phylum Acidobacteriota; class Vicinamibacteria; order Vicinamibacterales; family CAVVIG01; genus VFZL01. The sequence goes on from CADEDC010000002.1 coordinate 154,144, forward strand.
GGCCTGCAGCTCGTCCATCTGGCACGCCAGATGGACCCGCACATGATTCTGGTCGCCATCTCGGGATTCGACGATGCCGTGCTGCGGGGCGAAGCGGAACGGGCGGGTGCGGCGTATCTCGTCAAGCCGCTCGCACTCGACGACCTGAAGCGGCTGCTGCCAGCGCCGTCCCGCACCGGCGACCGCCCGGACGCCTGACGCATCCGGTTGGTCGCCGCCACAGCGCGACCGGCACCGCTACTTGCCGAGATTCTCGTACCACTTCAGGCTTGGCGCACGCCCGGAGATGCAGGTGATGTCCGGCCGTTTGTCGCCGTTCAGGTCGGCGGTGACACAGGACGAGGCGTTCATCGCCCCGTCCAGCACCTGCTTCTGCCACGGATCGCCAAGCGTGCGCGGCGGCCAGTAGACATAGGTGCTGCGCTGCCCGGCGCGCTCACCGGCGACGATGGCGTGCCGCCCGGATCCGTCGAAGTCGGCCATGGCGAGGGCGTGGCCGTCGGTGATCTGCTCGTCGAGCACCTGGCGTGCCCACTGCTTGCCCTGCGGGTAGTAGACCACGACCTGGTTGCCGTGCCACGGTTCGATGGTCGAGAAAATCGCCGTCCGGCCATGATGGCCGACCGCGACGTCGCTCGACCCGCCCTTGGGCCACTCGCCCGGGTTCCCCGGTGTGATCGTCGTCCGCGTCCACGTGCCGTTCTTGAACTGATGCTGGGCGACACCGCCGAAGCCGGCCCCCAGCAGCACGTCGCTCCTGCCGTTGCTGAACGGCCCCTGTGTCGTGGCGAGGATGCCGTGCATCAGGCCGTCTTCCTCACTCATCACCTGACGCTTCCAGTCCGGCGCTTCGTAGAACAGGATCTGATTCTTCGCATGGGCGTCCGGCGTGGTCGCGTCCGGCCCGATGAGCGGCGAATTCACGAGGATGATCTTCCTGCCGCCGTCGGCATCCATCCAGCGGACGCGGTGCGCCGTCGGTATAACGTCGATGTCCTTGCGGATCCACGGATCGTCCGGCGACGCGCCGTGCGTCAGCAGGTGCACGCCGCCCTTGCTGGTGGTCACCGAAGTGGTGAACCCGGTCGCAATGCCGATCTCGGGGATGCCGTCGCCGTCGACGTCGCGCGCCGCGGCGTTGATCATCTGCGACAGATCGCTCGCAATGACGTGCCGCGTCCACGTCGGATTCTCGTACCAGGCCAGTTCGCCCTTCGCCGACAGTCCCAGGCCGATGAGATCCAGCCTGCCGTCCTTGTTGAGATCGCTGGCGATGACCTGGTAGCCGCCGGCGATCTGCTGCGCGACGACGTGCTCCTGGAAGCGCACGGGCGGCGCCGTCTGCGCCACGACCGGCACCATCGGCCCGATCGCGACCACCCCGGCGACCACCATGGTGGCCCAGCCGCCCTTCCCTTCCGTCGTGCGAACGTATGCCATGCTGCCTCACTCACTGCTGCTTCGTGCTGGTGATCCCGTCGTGCGCCGCGGACCGCGGATTATACGCCACCTTGAGCACCACCTTGCGCACGGCTTCCGGGCCATCCACGGCGACGCCGGGACGGTGGGCATCGTGGGGCCAGAGGATCGCGAACGCCCCGGCCGTCAGCGTCACGAAGCCGCCCGGCCCATCCGCCGAGACCAGGTCCCGCGCTTCGTCGTACGGCGTGGCGGCCAGCGTGGCGAGGTCGGCATGTCCGATCCGTTCGCGGCCGCTGTGCACGTACTGGACGTCGATGTAGCGCCGATGGGCCTCCCACGGCACCTCGGCCGGTGGGCGCGTGTGATAGTCGGCGACGATGGCGAACAGATCGTCACCCTCGAAGTCGTGCCGACCGGGAGCGCGCCGCCCCCAGTCGGTCGCCGTCAGATAGCCGAGCGCGCGCTGCAGGATCGGCGACAGGCCGTCGTACACCGCCGCGTAGGTCACGCAATCGAGCACCATCGATCAGTCCCTCACCAGCGCGCCGACACACCATGAGGCCAGGCCGACGACGAGCGCGCCGAGTATCGACCAGCCGAACGAGTCGACGTCGAAGCCGGGCACCAGCGCCGCCGCGAGACCGAACACGAGCCCGTTGACGACGAGATAGAACAGTCCCAGCGTCAGGATGGTGATCGGCAGCGTCACCAGCACCAGCACCGGACGGATGACGCCGTTCACCACACCGAGGACGACGGCCGCGACCAACAACGCCGCCCACGACGTGATGTGGATTCCCGGCAGGAGATAGGCGGTGACGCCGAGCGCCACGGCCGTGACCAGCACATGGGTGAGAAATCGCATAACGGGCTCCTCGGAATGGCGTCGGCACCCGACGCCGGGTGGTGCTACGCCTTCACGATCCGGCAGGCGAAACACTTGTACGCCTGCTGGCCGGACAGGTTGTCGAAGACGCGGTCATCCACGAGCGTGTTCGCGGCTTCGTAGAGCGGCAGGCCGATTTCCTGGCCGACCAGCTGTCGCGGCCCGAACAGGTTCGGCACGAAAATCGTGTCCGGTCGGATGCCGTCGAACAGCTGCGCCGTCGCGCTGATGCTGCCGCGCGGGCTCTCCACCCTGATGGCGTCGCCGTGCGCGACGCCGGCGGCGGCGGCCGCCGCCGGGTGCACCTGCACCAGACGGATGCCGTTGAGCTGCTTACCGGTTCGCGTCCACTGGGTGATGGTGGCGAAGTGCGCGACGCTCGGGCGACCGATCATGCCGACCAGCGGATACGCGGCCGGGCGCTCGGCCGGCACGCCGACTTCGGCCCGCGGCGTCACCGCTCCGGGATGAATCGGGTTCTGGACGAACTCCCGCGTGTGGCGCACCGATGGCAGACCGCCGGTGGTCTCCGGATGCGCATAGAAGGGCGGCAGCGCCGCGTGCCCGGCCGGCCTCAGCTTCGCGTCGAGTTCCGGCGTGAAGATCTCGATCTTGCCGCTCGGCGTCAGAAAGCGCTTACCGGCGTGCCCCAGCGACTCGGCGGCCGCCTGCCAGGACGGGTGATCGAGATACAGCGTGCTGACGCCGGGGTGCTCGGGTCCCGGGCAGGGCCAGCGCAGCGGTTCCTGCCGCTCCAGCAGCCGGGTCGAGGTCATGCCGGCGGCGCCCGGCGTGTGCGTGACGAACGCCTCGTCCCACAGACGGCGGTAGTCCTTCCACTCGTCCCGGAGATTCGCGGTCCAGTATTCGGGGGGATGCGTGCGATCCAGCGCCGCCATCTTCTTCGCCAGCTCGATCCAGATGTGGATGTCGGGACGCGATTCGCCGACCGGCGGCACCGCCTGCCGGCACCAGCGGATGGCCCGATCGTCGCGTCGCATGTAGATGGTGTCCATCTCGAGGACGCTCGGCACCGGCAGGATGTAGTCGGCGTAATAGGCCGGTTCCTCCATGAACAGGCCCGGGTAGACGAGGAACTCCAGCTGTTCGTAGGCGCGCTTCACCCGCTCGCTGTTGGCGCTGTCGACCAGAGGATTGCCCTCCATGACGACGGCGCGCAGCCTGTACGGCTGGTCGTCGAGGATGGCCGTGGCGAACCAGTCCGGACCGACCGGCAGCGCCGGCGCCGGCTTGGCCGGCGGCGTGCCGATGATCGCCGGCAGATCGAGCCCACCCGGCCAGGTGTTGTGCATGAAGTTGCAGCCACCGCCGGGTCGCCCGATGTTGCCGGTGATCGCCGACAGGAACGCCAGCGCCCGATAGGTGTGGAAGCTGTTCACCTGATGCGAGACGCCGGCGTTGCAGAAAATCGCCGCCGGCTTCGTCAGGGCGAACTCCTCCGCCAGCGCCCGAATCGTCGGCGCCGGCAGCGTGGTCATCCGTTCCGCCCACTCCGGGCTGAAGCCCTGCGCCTTCACGTGGGCGCGGAGTTCGTCGAATCCGAGCACCCAGCCGGCGACGAACGCCCGGTCGTAGAGTTCGCGATCGATGATGTGCGCGAGCATGCCGTAGACGAGCGCCATGTCGGTATGCGGCCGGATGCCCAGGTACTGGTCCGCATGGGTACTCGTCGGCGTCCGCCGCGGATCGACGACCACCAGCCTGGCGCCGGTGGCCTGGCGCGCTCGCAGCAGGTACTCGAAGGTGACGGGATGAGTCTCGGCCTGGTTGGTGCCAAGGAACAGGAAGAGCCGGGCGCTGCCGAGGTCTTCCCCGCCGGTCGCCGCATCGACGCCATAGCCGTTGGTGAACTGACCGAGCCCGAATGTCCAGGCCAGGGCGTTGCCGCCGGCGTCGTTGCACACCGGGCCGACATCTGTCGCATTCGGTGAACCGTAGAGATCGAAGAAGCGGCCGATGATCGAGCCGGTGCCGCGCGGCAGCCGCCCCGAGGTCTTGTTCGCCAGCCCCTGGGGTCCGGTGGAATCGCGAATGTCGATGAACTTGCGCGCGATCGCCTCGAGGGCGGCGTCCCAGGACACCGGCGCGAACACCGAGTCGGGATCGCCCTTCCTGCCGCCGACCCGTCGCAACGGCGTCTGGATCCGGTGCGGGTTGTAGGCCAGCTCGGTCATCATCCCGGCCTTCACGCACAGATTGCCGGCCTGCACCGGATCGTGCGGATTGCCGCGGATGCCGATGATGCGGCCGCTCTTCTTCAGCACGTCGAGGCCGCACAGGGCATTGCAGAACTGACATGCCGAGCGGACGATCTCGTCGGGTTCGAGGGCGGCCGAGCCGGTGGTCAAGTCGGCCCGTGGCGCAGCCGGCACGGTGCCGGCGACCGGCGTGGATGCGCCGCCACCCGCGGGATCCGGGCCGCTCGCACAGTGCACCATCCCGAGTCCCAGCAACGGCGCAGACTTGAGGAACAGCCGACGGCTCGCGTCGGCGGTCTCATGCTCGACAGACATCCACACTCCTTTGGACGACACACCGGTCGATGGACCGGCATCACGGCCGCGCCGCGCTGCAGGTGTCCACGCGCCGGTCCGGCACCGTCACGCCGCGGTCGATCAGTCATCCCCCGGGCCCGCCACCCACGCCGGTGCGCGCGCGGCAACCGCCGGCAGCGTCAACGCGGTGACTCCGGCCACGGCCGCAAGCAACACGGCTCCCCAGAGCGACGCCGTCACTCCGGCCTGCTGATACAGCACTCCCGACAACAGCGTTCCCAGCAGGCGGCCGCACGCGTTTGCCATGTAGTAGAAGCCGACGCTGAGCGACACGCGGTCGGCCTCCGCATAGGCGAGGACGAGGAAGGAGTGGACGGCCGAGTTCAGCGCGAACACGACGCCGAACAGCCCGAGGCCACCGAGCACCGTCCAGGACGGCGGCCAGTGCCACGCCAGTCCCAGCGGCATCAGCGCGGTGACCGCCGCCAACGTCAACCCCAGCGCGCCGGTGAGTCGCGGTCCCGGCGCCCGCCCGCCGGTGATCCCCTTCAGGATATACGGCGAGGCCCCCTGCACGCCTCCGTACGCGATGACCCAGACGGCCATGAATCCTCCGACCTGCGTGAATGACCAGCCGAGGACCGAAGCCAGGAAGATCGGCACGCTGACCACGAACCAGACGTCACGCGCGGCGAACAGTGCGAGGCGCGCGAGGGACAGGCGATTGATGGCAGCCGAGTTCGACAGCACGCTCGACACCGCCGCCTTGCTCGCCGCCCGGCCGATGTTCGCCGGCAGGGTCACCACGACCGACAGCAGCACGACCAGCACGCCAGCCGCCATCGTGACAAGTGCGCCGCGGAACCCGAGCATGGACAGCAACGCGCCGCCGGCGAAGAACCCGGCGCCTTTGAGGGCGTTCTTGGAACCGGTCAGGATGGCGACCCACTTGAACAGGCCCGAGTCGTCGCCTTGCGGCACCAGCACCTTGACGGCACTCTTGGCGCTCATCTTGGTCAGGTCCTTGGCGATGCCGGATAGCGCCTGGCACCCCATCACATAGGCGACCGCGGCAGCCGTGCCCCAGTCGCGGTTCAGCATGCCCAGCATCAGGAGCGCGCCGGCCTGGGTCGTCAGACCGGCCACCAGCGTGAATCGCAGGCCGGTGCGCGACGCGACCCAGCCGCCGACCAGGTTCGTCACGATCCCGAAGACCTCGTAGAGCAGGAAAAGGAACGCCAGCTGCACCGGCGTGTAGCCGAGCTCGTTGAAGTGCAGCAGCACCAACATCCGCAGCGCACCGTCGGTCAGCGTGAAGGCCCAGTAGGCCGCCGTGACCGTGGCATAGTGGCGGATGCTGATCGCCGACGTCGATCCCGCGACCGACGGGCTCACAGCGCCGCGCCGACTTTCGTCGCCAGTTCGACCATGCGATGCACGTAGCCGATCTCGTTGTCGTACCACGCCAGCACCTTCACGCAGGTGCCGTTCACCACCATCGTCGACGGGGCGTCGATGATCGCCGACCGCGTGTCACCCTTGAAGTCGACCGACACGAGCGGCCGCTGCTCGTAGCCCAGGATGCCGGCCAGCCCGCCGGCGGCGGCGCCCGCGAATGCCTCGTTGACCTCGGTCACGGTCGTCGGGCGCTGCACTTCGAAGACGCAGTCGGTCAGCGACGCATTCAGGAGCGGCACGCGGACCGCGATGCCGGTCAGCTTGCCGGCCAGTTCGGGGTAGATGAGCGCAATCGCCGTCGCCGAGCCGGTGCTCGTCGGAATGAGCGACAGGCTGCCGGCGCGGGCCCGACGCAGGTCCTTGTGCGCGCGGTCGACGACCACCTGCGTGTTGGTCATGTCGTGGAGGGTGGTGATGACGCCGTGCCGGATGCCGATGGCCTCGTGGACCACCTTCACGACCGGCGCCAGACAGTTCGTCGTGCACGACGCGGCGGTGAGCAGGTCATCGGCGGCCGGATCGTAGTCCTGATCGTTGACCCCCATGACGATGTTGCGCGCACCGGAGGTGATCGGCGCTGCGACTATCACCTTGCGGACACCGGCCGCGAAGTACGGCACCAGCGAGTCGCGGGTCCGGAACCGTCCGCTGCACTCGAGGACGATGTCCACGTGCCTCGACGCCCACGGGTCTGGACCGGGTGCGGCGACGGCAGAAAAGCCGACCGGCACACCGTCGATGCGAATCGCCTCCGGTTCGGCGACCACCTGTCGCGGCCAGCGGCCGTGCACCGAATCGAACGTCAGCAGGTGCGCGGCAGCCTCCGGGCCGCCGGCGATCTCGTTGATGTGCACGAACTCCAGGCCGGCGCGCTGCCAGCCCGCGCGCAGCGCGAGCCGGCCCATTCGTCCGAAGCCGTTGATGCCGATGCGAATCGCCATGCGCTTCTCCGCCAATCGCCGGCCCTAGGTGCGCTGGCGCGCCGCCGGCGCCGGTGACGGCGCGGCGATCACCGGCCGGCCCTTCGGCCCGGCCGGCGGCGCGACGTCTGCGGCGGCGCAGCAGGACGGCGCCGCCACCGGCGCCGGCGACGGGACACAACAGCCGTTGCGGCTCTGCAGCCGCTCGGCGTCGCGGCGGACGCTGCCGACGTGCGTGAGCGCGTGGCGTACCGCGTCGGCCAGGGCCGCCATCACCGGGTCGGTGAGCGCGCCGAGGCGGTAGTGGATCCACAAGCCGTCGCGGCGCGTGTCCACCAGGCCGGTCCGGCGCAGATAGGCGAGATGGCGTGATGCCTTCGGCTGGGGAATCTTCAGGCTCTCATGGATGTCGCAGACGCAGACTTCCCCGGTCAGCAGCAGGCCGAGAATCCGCAGGCGGGTCATGTCGCCGAGGGCCTTGAAGAGCGCTTCCATCTGGCCGAGACGCTTGTCCATATATATGTCTTGACAAATATAACACGGGCCGCCTAACCTGGCTGTATTCGCGTTCGCAGATATTACTGACAGGCCGCGCTCGCGCGCGCCACAACCGGGAGACATGTCCATGTCCGACATCCAGCAGGCCGTGCGCACCAAGTACGGCGCCATCGCCGCATCGGTGGCCACCTCCGGCGGCTGCTGCGGCGGCAGCGCCTGCGGCGGCAACGATCCGATCACCTCGCGTCTCTACTCCGAGGCCGAGACCAGCGGCCTTCCGGCAGACGCCGTCGCCGCGTCACTCGGCTGCGGGAACCCGACGGCACTGCTCGAACTGGAGCCCGGCCAGGTCGTTCTCGACCTCGGCTCGGGTGGCGGCATCGACGTCCTGCTCTCGGCCCGCCGCGTCGGCCCGACCGGCCGAGCCTACGGCCTCGACATGACCGACGAGATGCTGGCGCTCGCCCGCGAGAACCAGCGGAAGGCCGGGGCCACGAACGTCGAGTTCCTGAAGGGCACCATCGAATCGATCCCGCTGCCCGACGACTCCGTCGACGTGATCATCTCCAACTGCGTGATCAACCTGTCCGCCGACAAGGACGCCGTGCTCCGCGAGGCGTTCCGCGTCCTGAAGCCAGGCGGCCGGTTCGCCGTGTCGGACGTCATCGTCCGCGGCGACGTGCCGGCCGCCGTCCGCCGGAGCATGGAACTCTGGGTCGGGTGCATCGCCGGCGCCCTCGAGGAGCAGGAGTTCGCGGCCAAGCTCGCGAGCGCCGGGTTCACCGACGTCGAGATCGAACCGTGGCGCGTCTACGACGTCAACGATGCCCGCGGCTTCCTCGCCGAGTCCGGCGTCGATGTCGATCGGGTAGCGGCGGAGGTGGAGGGCCGCTTTGCCAGCGCCTTCGTGCGCGGCCGCAAACCGGCGGCCGTCGCCTGCTGTGCCCCAGGCTGCTGCAAGTAGGCGTCCGGTGGTGCGTCGGACAGCCGCGCCCGCCCGGTGGGCGCCGGCGTACGGGCGCTCAACTCGGCCTGCCCGAACGCCGCCCGCCACCGGGCTAGCGGCCGGCCTCGCGCACCGCCCGGAAGCCAATCGGCACGATCTGCGTTCCGTTCAGGAGAAAGCCGTCGGCATTGACCGCACCTGCCGGACCGTTGTGTGAGAATCTGGCGCTGCCACCGCGTCCTGCGGGAATCGGTCCGCCGACGAACGTATCCTGGGTGGTGACAAACACTCCGGAGTTCGCCGGAAGCGAGACGTCTCGGGTGTAGGTCGCGGAGCCGCCGAATGCCTCCTGAACCGTGAGCGTGCCGGTAACGGTGGTGTTCGTCGTGTTTTGCAGTCCCCATTGCGTGAAGAAACCGCCGGTGGTGCTCCAGCTCGGGTTGTAGAGGGTCGTCTCGGTGACGGAGTAGGTGACGGTGCCGGTTGGTATCCGCGTGACGATGTAGGTGTTCGACGTCGCCTCAATCGCCAACCGGATGACGCGGCCGTCGCTCCTCGGCATCGTCGCTATGTTGCTGGGCCAGCCGCCGCTGGTAGTGGGGCAATCGACGCCGTATCCGCCGGTCACGGCGCTCGGGCTGCTGCTGCCGGTTGAGGCGATCTCCACGGTGTAGCTACGGCCGGGGGCGACGAAGAAATACAGGGCGGCGACGTTCCCCGCACCAGCCGTGACCGGGCCGACGATGCGGCCGTCGGCGATGGCCGGCACGTAGTTCTCGCATGTCTGTGCGAAGGTGCGGGCGGGCTGCAGCAGGAACGCAAAGGCGAGGAACGCAGTCGACAGTAGCAGCTTCATGGGCAGTCTCCTGAACAAGGCACTCGGGCACTCGTCCGCCCGCCGACGGCGTGGCGTCGCGGGCAATCGCCTGCATGTTCATCACGCAGGGTGTGCCTATCATGGCGCAGGAGACGCTGGATCACGCAGCAAGGGGCTGCCCTGATCCGGGCAGCCCCTTGGGAGAAGTAGTGGTCGGGATGGCGGGATTCGAACCCACGGCCCCTTGACCCCCAGTCAAGTGCGCTACCAGGCTGCGCTACATCCCGAATCGTGAGGTGTACCGGGAGGGCCCGGCGCGGCCAGTGGGTGCTGGCCATCACGTTAGCGTAGCAGAAAACCGTTACCGTCTGCGGCGCGCCGCCAACGGCGCGGATGCCGCCGCCCGCGCCTTTGCCTTGGGCTGCGGCTCGGTCGGAGTCTGCTCCGCCAGCGCCGCCGGCGTGGTCAGCGGCCTCGCCGACGCAGGAGGTTCGCCAACTCCGCCCGGCGCGGTCAACCGGAAGTCGTTCGCCGGTGAGCGGCTGGCCAGCAATTCCAGAATCGACTGCAGGCCGCGTTTCACCTCGGTCAACCGTTCACGCGCGTGCTGCCCCATCAGTTCGTCGATGACCGGTGCGTCAGCCGCGACCGGCGCCGATGCCTCGTGCAGTTTCCGGCGGGCACCCGCCAGGGTCAGTCCCTCCACCAGCAGCAGGTGCTTGATGCGCAGCACCTGCTCGACATCGGCCCGCCGGTAGACACGGGGCCCGCCCTCGGCTTTCGCCACGCCGAGTTCGGGGAACTCGGCCTCCCAGGTCCGCAGCACGTACGGCTGCACCTTGACCAGGTCGCACACTTCGGCCGCCTTGAAGAGCGCCCGGTTGGGGATGTCGACCGCTGGGAGCGTCTGCGCCATGGTGATCGCAGCGGCAGTATAGCACGCAGCGACGCGGGATTTGGACGCTAAGGTGGTCTGCTGCAGCTACTTGGCTCGGCGCCTCACCTGTATCCGGATGGGTGTGCCGACGAAGCCGAAGTGATCGCGCAACTGGTTCACGAGGAAGCGCTCGTAGGAAAAATGAAAGGTCGTCGCGACGTTCGTGAAGAAGACGAAGGACGGCGGCGCGACGCCGATCTGGGCCGCGTACATGATGCGCACGTGGCGACGGCCCGGGCTGATCGGCGGGTTCGCCGCGGTGACCTCGGCGACGAAACGATTGAGCGCCGGGGTCGGAACGCGCGTCCGGCGGGTGTCCGCGATCTTGTCGATGGTTTCGAGGACCTTCGGCGCCCGCTCGCCGGTGAGCGCCGAAATGTGGAGGATCGGTGCGTAGTCGAGGAACTTCATCTTGCGGCGGAGGTCGTCGTCGAACGTCTTGACGAACGTCGAGTCGGCGCTCTTGACCAGGTCCCATTTGTTGGCGACGATGACGACACCACGCCCAGCCCGGTCGGCCTCGCCGCCGATGGCGGCATCCTGGTCGGTCGCTCCTTCCTCGGCATCAATCACCAGGGCCACGACATCGGCTTCCATGATCGACTTCTTGGAGCCCGCGACGCTGACCAGTTCCACTTGTCCGCCGTCCCGCACCCGACCGGGCCGCCGCATGCCGGCGGTGTCGACGATCCGAAAGCGCCGCTTGTGCCACGTGAGCACGGCATCGATGGCATCGCGGGTCGTCCCGGGCATGTCGCTCACCAGCACCCGCTCCTCCTTCAGCAGCTTGTTGAGCAGCGACGATTTGCCGACGTTCGGACGGCCGACGATCGCCACGGCCGTTTCGGTCGGCCGGGACCCGCGCACCGGCGGCCCGCCGACCTCCGTTGCGGCGGACGCACCCTCGGCCTGCTCGCCCCCCTCCTGCGGGCGATCGGCGCCGTAGTTGAGCGTCGCCAAGCGCAAGAGAATCTCATCGAGCAGATCGCCGACGCCGGTGCCATGCTCCGCCGAAATTTCGAGAACCGGCTCGAACCCGAGCTGATAGAACTCGAGAACGCCGCTTCGCGCGCGTTTGTCATCGGCTTTGTTCACCGCCAGCAGCACCGGCTTGCCGGTCGAGCGCAGCTCCTGCGCGATCGCATTGTCACCCGGCACCAGCCCCTCGCGGCCGTCGACCACCATCACGAGCAGGTCGGCGCCACCGATGGCGTGCTGGCCCTGCTTAACCACGAGCTCATGCAGCGGGTCTTCGCTGGCCCCGTACAACCCGCCGGTATCGGCGAGTTCGAACGATCGCCCCTGCCAGGTGACGGGACGCTCGAGCGAGTCGCGTGTCGTGCCGGCCACCGGCGCAACGATCGCGCGTCGCGATCCGGTCATTCGGTTGAAAAGGGTCGACTTCCCTACATTGGGACGGCCGACCAGCACGACGGTAGCGTGTTTACGGGACATCAGGTGGTTTCAGTTAGGCTCTGCCTTGACAGCGTAAGTGACACAATCTATGCTAGTTAACAGATTCCAGGAGACCGCAGGCATGATCAAGGTCGACATCGTCAACGAAGTGTCGAAAATCGCAGACATCACCAAGGTCAAGGCCGAGGTGGCGGTCGATGCCGTCTTCGACGCCATGCGGACGTCGATGCAACGCGGAGAGCGCATCGAACTTCGCGGTTTCGGTGTCTTCCAGGTCAAGCCTCGCAAGCGCGGCATCGGTCGTAATCCTCGCACAGGGAAGGAAGTTCGCATCCCGCCCGGGCGGACGATCCGGTTCAAGCCTGGTAAAGATCTGCAGAACATCGGTTAACCGGCCCGCCCGTATTTGTCGGACCCCACCGTGGAGCCAGATTCGGACGCCTTGGATCGGCCCGAGTTCCTCGCCTTCGAAGGGGTGCGACGACCAAAATTCCAGGACCGTCGCCACCTCCACTGGCTGCTGCTCCTCCTGACGCTCGGCACCACCACCTGCTCGGGAATGGGCCACTATGCGTCGTTCACGGTCGGCTTCTCGCTGGCTCCGAGTGGACTGACCGCGCTGCAACTCGCGCTCGGCGGTCTCTGGTACAGTCTGACCATCCTGGCGATCCTGGGGTGTCACGAACTCGGCCATTACTGGGCGTGTCGCTATTATGACGTCGACGCGTCGCGGCCGTTCTTCCTGCCGGTTCCGCTGCCCCTGACCGGTACGCTCGGCGCCTTCATCCGCATCCGCGAACCGATTCCGTCGAAGCGCATGCTGTTCGACATCGGCATCGCCGGGCCGATCGCCGGCTTTCTCGTCGCCGTACCCGCCCTCGTCATCGGCATGGGGATGTCGAACGTCGTCGAGCTGCCCGATCCGCTGCCGCCGCTGACGATGTATCTGGGCGAGCCGCTGCTCTACCGGGCGGTGTCGTGGTTCTTCTGGGGCACGCCGCCCGACGGTTTCACGGTCAACATGCACCCGATGGCATTCGCCGGCTGGTTCGGCCTGCTGGCGACCGCGCTGAATCTGTTCC
>CADEDC010000003.1 GCA_902825985.1 uncultured Acidobacteriota bacterium
GCACCGCGGTTGAGCGCGGTGAGAATCTTGTCGTAGTCCTGGCAGCGGCACAGATTGCCCGAGACGCCGTGCGCCAGTTCGGCGCGCGTCGGATTCGGATGGGTCTTCAGATAGCCGACCGCCGCCATGACGAAGCCGGGCATGCAGAACGCGCACTGGAACCCCTGCTCCTCGACGACGCCGCGCTGCACCGGGTGCAGCGTGCCGTCAGCGGCCGCCAGCCCCTCGATCGTCGTGACCTTCTTGCCGCGCACCGAGTGCGTGAGAATCGAGCAGGCATAGTGCGGCACGTCGTCGATCAGCACCGTGCAGGCGCCGCATTCGGCCCGATCGCAACCGAGCTTCGTGCCGGTGAGCCCGAGCTTGTAACGCAGGGTCCACGCGAGTGTTTCCTGCTTCATCACGTCCACGGGGCGGTTCTGCCCGTTCACGTTGAGAGTGAGCAGGCGTTCGACGCCGCCCCCACCCGACTGCTGGCCGGAGACGGCCGTTCGGAACAGATAGCTGGCAGAGGAGACTGTCGCTCCCGCAGCAATGACACCCTTGATGAAGGTGCGTCGTGACGCATCTTTCGGAGTGTCTTCCGTCATGTACTTTTCATCCATTGCAGGATCACCTCTCAAGGGCTGTCGACGGATCGCACGAACAAAAACGATAATCTGAAAACAGGCGACGGTTCAAACGAAGTGCGCGAGCGACGATCAGGTGAAGCGGCGCGGGACGCCGCGGAGAGTCACCGGCTCACAATAAGACCCCAAACTATACCACAGCCGAGATTTACGACCGGACACAGCGGTTTGTTTATGGGGTCCCGGCGGCGCCGGCTGCCGAACCGGCCCGTTCCGGCTTGAGATGGCGCATGACGAAATCGAACATCAGGCCGCGCATGTGCCGGACCAGCGCCGGATCGGTCACCCCATGCCGCGACTTGGGATACAGCATCAGTTCGAACGGCTTCTGCGCCTTCTGGAGCTCGTAGGCCATCTGTATCGTATTGTCCACGTGGACGTTGTCGTCCATCAGCCCGTGGATGAGCAGCAGGGAGCCATGCAGCGACGCGGCCGCGAATCGCGGCGAGCTCTTCTTGTATCCTTCCTCGTTCTCCGCCAGCGGTCCCATGTACCGTTCCGTGTACACGCTGTCGTAATTGCGCCAGTCCGAGACGGTGCCGCCGGCAATCCCCATCACGAAGCTCCGGCTGTGGGTCAGCGCATAGGCGGTCAGGTAGCCGCCGTAGCTCCACCCGTGGATGCCGATTCGCTGCGCATCGATATACGGCTGAGCCCTCAGCCAGGCCAGACCGTCCTCGAGATCGCGCAATTCCAGCTCCCCGAAATTCCGGTAGACCGGCCAGGTCGCGTCCGCACCCTTGCCGCTGGCCGTCCGGTTGTCACAGACCCACACCACGACCCCCTGCTGGGCCAGGAGCTGGAGGAACAGCGTTTCTCCCGACCAGGCGTTGCGCACCCGTTGCGCATGGGGCCCGCCGTACACGTAGGTGTACACGGGATACCGCCGGCCCGCGTCGAAGTCCGGCGGCTTGATCAGCATGGCCTCCATCGTGAAGCCGTCGCGCGTCTCGACCTGCAGGAATTCCGGTGGCGGAAGGATGAACTGATCGAGCACGTCGACCCGGTTCGCCTCGATGGCGCGCAGCTCGCTGCCGTCGTTTCGGAACAGCCGAAGCTGCGGCGGCGTCCGGATGTCGCTCCAGCTGTCGGCAAAATAGCGAAACCCCGGGCTGAACTCGGCCGCATGCAGACCGGGCGTCGCCGACAGCCGCTCCGGCCGGTCGGCCGCGACACTGCCGCCTGAACCCGCACCGCCGAGTCGGACGCGGTAGATGTCGCCGCCGGTCGCGCTCCGTTCGGTGCCGGCAAAATAGACCCAGCCGCCCGCCTCGTCGACCCCGTACAGCGACCGGACCTCCCACGGCCCGTCCGTGAGCTGGCGCCGGAGCCGGCCATCAGAGCCATATAGATAAAGGTGGCGGTAGCCCGAGCGCTCCGACAGCCAGAGAAACGACCCATCGCCAAGCCAGACCGGATCGGCCGTGTCGCTGACCCACGCCCGGCTGGTCTCACGAAACAGGGTCCGGGTCGCGCCGCTGGCCGCATCCGCGGTGTTGACGTCGAGCCAGGTTTGCGCGCGATTCTGCGCCTGATACACGACATCGCGGCTGTCCGCCGTCCACGACACCGCGGCGATCAGGCGCTCCGGGGCCGGATAGCGCCCGACATCCACCCACTGCGTCCGTCCGCCGATGGCCGGGGCCACCCCGAGCGTCACGATCGGGTTCGGATCGCCCACTTTTGGGTAATACCAGCGTTCGACACCCTGCTCGTACGGAATGTGATCGACGACCGTGAACGACGGGACCAGCGTGTCGTCGAGCCGCAGATAGGCGAGACGCGTCGAGTCCGGGCTCCACCAGTAGGCCCGCGGCTGGCCGCGACCGAAGATTTCCTCCTCGTAGACCCAGTCGAGACGGCCGTTGAGGATCCGCTCGGTGCCGTCGGTCGTGAGCGCCGTCTCGCGGCGGGAGGCGATCTCGGCGACGTACAGATTCCCCTGGCGGACGTAGGCCACCCGCGCGCCGTCCGGGCTGAACGACGGCACTTCCTCGGCCGCGCTGGTGGTCGTCAGGCGGACCGCCCGGTTCGGCGCAATCGAGTAGACATAGACGTCGCCGGCGACCAGCAGCACGAGCGCGCTGCCGGTGCGGTCGAATGTCAGCGACCGGGCGCGCGCCGCCGCTCGTGCCGCGTCCGCCGCTGCGCCGGCCGTGACGAGCGCCGCGTCGAGCCGACCGGCGGCGAACAGTGTCGTGGCGCTGCCGCTCTCGGCATCGACCACCTGCCATTCCGGACCGTCGCCGCCGGCCCGCGCGAGCACGTAGCGGCTGGCGTCGATCCAGGTGAGGGCGGGAAGCGGCGTCCCCGCGAAGTTGATCCGTCGCGACGGGTCGTAGATGTCATCCAGCGTCAGCGGCCGTGGCTGGGCGCCGGCGATCGTTGCCAGCGTGCAGACCAGCGCAGCGGTCACGGCACCGGAGCGCGCATGTGGGCTCCGCATGGCACGCAGCTTAGCAGAAGCCCCCGGTGCCCGCTGGCCGCTCGGCTATAGTCAACAGATGGCCAGACTGACGTTTCTGGGTGCGGCGGGCACGGTCACCGGCTCGAAGCACCTGTTGGAGGTCGGTCCGCATCGCATCCTCGTCGACTGCGGCCTCTTCCAGGGGCTCAAGGCCCTCCGCGAACGGAACTGGGAAGACCTGCCGGTCGCTCCCGGCGACATCGACGCGATTGTGCTGACCCATGCCCATCTGGACCATGTCGGCTACCTGCCGCGGCTGGTCGCGCACGGGTTCCGCGGCCGCGTCTTCTGCACCCCGGGCACGCGCGACCTCGCGGGACTGGTGCTGCGCGATGCGGCGCGCATCCAGGAGGAAGACGCCCGCGACGCGAACCGCCACGGCTACTCCAAGCATCACCCGGCGCTGCCGCTCTACACCAACGAGGACGCCGAGGCGGCGTTGTCACTGCTGCAGCCGGTCGGCTACGAGCGGCCGATCCCGATCGCACCCGACATCCAGCTCGAGTTCATCAACGCCGGGCATCTGCTCGGTTCCGCCTACGCGCGGGTCACGGCCGCCGGCCAGGTCATCCTGTTCGGCGGCGATCTCGGCCGCTACGGCCGCCCGGTGCTGCCCGATCCGACGCCGGTCGAGGGCGCCGACATCCTGCTCCTCGAATCCACCTACGGGAATCGGCGCCATCAGGCCGACGACAACGGCGAGCAGCTCGCCCGAATCGTCAACGACGCCGCCAGCCGCGGCGGCAAGCTGATCATCCCGTCGTTCGCCATCGGCCGCGTCAACGAGGTCATCTATTGGCTGGACCGGCTGGAGGAAGAGCAGCGCATCCCCGTCCTGCCGGTCTTCGTCGACAGTCCGATGGCCGCCCGGGCATTCGAGTTCTACGCCCGGCATTCCGACCAGCTCGATCCGGACATGCAGACCGGCCGACAGGGGGTTCGCGCGTTCTACACCCGCCGGATGACAGTGGTCGCCTCGCCCCAGCAGTCGAAGGAACTGGTCGCGTCGCGCAAGCCGTCGATTGTCATCGCCTCGAGCGGCATGGCGACCGGCGGTCGAGTGCTGTACCACCTGCGCGCCACGCTGCCGGACCCGCGGCACACCGTCCTGTTCGTCGGTTTCCAGGCCGCCGGTACCCGCGGCCGCAAGCTCGTCGATGGCGAGCCCACGGTACGGCTCAAGGGCCTCGACATCGCCGTACGGGCGCGCATCGAACGGATCGATGCGATGTCGGCGCACGCCGACGTCGATGAGATCATGCGCTGGCTCGGCTCCTTCAAGCGGGCGCCGACGATGACGTACCTCGTCCATGGCGAGTCCGAGGCACTGCAGGCCTTGAAGCAGCGGATCGAAGCCGACCGGCACTGGCCGGTGCACGTGGCCGCCCATCAGGAACGGGTGGAGTTGTAGACTTACCGCCAGCCGGCTGGCATGCTCGGTTCAGAGGCAGATTGTGCGAAAGAGGTTCATCGTTCTCATGGCCGCCATTGCTGCCGCTGCGTGCGGCGCACCCTCGTCGTCCGAATCGCCGGCCGCCGCGTCGCAGCCGCCGGCCGCCGCGCCGCCGGCCGATCGCCAGTACCTGATCGAGCGCGTCGGCGATGCGGCGGTGGTGCAGGTGTACGCCGACGGGTTTGCCGCGCTTCCCCTGAAGGAGAAGGCGCTCATCTGGCATCTCTATCAGGCGGCCATCGCCGGGCGCGACATCTACTACGACCAGCGGCATGCCGCGGCGCTCGAAATGCGCGACGTGCTCGAGGCGATCATCACGGCGGCGAAGCCGGCGTCCGCTGCCGCCGCACCGATCGAGCCGGCCACGCTCGCTGAAATCGAACGCTATACGAAGCTGTTCTGGATCAACTCCGGTCCCTATCACAACCTCAGCGCCCGCAAGTTCGTGCTGACATGCACGCCAGCGGCGTTGATCGCCGCAGCGCGGGCCGCCGCGAACGCCGGTGCGTCGTTCCCGACCCGGCCGGGCGAATCGCTCGAGCAGCTGTTGACGCGCCTGCAGCCGATGTTCTTCGATCCGGCGTTCGAGCCGATGGTGACCGCCAAGACGCCGCCGCCCGGCAAGGACATCATCACGGCGAGTTCGAACAACCTCTACGCCGGCGTCACCCTCGCCGAGGTCGAGGCGTTCGACGAGCGCTACGGTCTGAATTCGCGACTCGCCAAGCAGAACGGCCGTCTCGTCGAAGAGGTCTACAAGGTGGACGGTCGCTATGGCCGGCAGATCGCCGCCATCGTCGGGCATCTGGAGGCGGCGGTGCCGCTCGCCCCCGACTCGATGCAGCAGGCGCTGCGCGCCCTGATCACGTGGTACCAGACCGGCGAGGACGCCGACCGCAAGGCGTACGACATCGCCTGGGTCAACGACAAGACGTCGCCGGTCGATACGATCAACGGTTTCATCGAAGTCTACCTCGACGCTCGTGGCGTCAAGGGCTCGTGGGAAGGGATCGTCTTCTACGTCAACCAGGACAAGACGGAGGACATCCGCCGCCTCGCCGCCGATGCGCAGTGGTTCGAGGACCGCATGCCGTGGGACGCCAAGTACCGGAAGCAGGGGGTGACCGGCATCACCGCCAACGCCATCGACGTCGTCGTCGAAACCGGCGACTCCGGACCGATCACGCCCATCGGCATCAACCTGCCGAACGATCAGGCGGTGCGCGAGCAGCACGGCAGCAAGTCGGTGTCCCTGTCGAACGTCACCGAGGCGAACGACAAGGCGACACTGCCGTCGTTCCGCAGCGAGTTCGCGTGGACGCCGGACGAAGCCGAGCGGGCGGCGAAGTGGGGTGCCCTCTCGGGCGAACTGCACACCAACATGCACGAGGTGATCGGGCATGCGTCGGGCAAGGTGTCCGAACGGCTGAAGGGCAGCCCGCAACTCGCGCTCAAGGAGCAGTTCTCGGCGCTCGAGGAAGCCCGCGCCGACCTCGTGGCGCTCTACTTCCTCCACAGCCCCAGGATGGTGGAGCTCGGGCTGCTCGGCGCCGCCGATCACGCGGACATCGTCCGCACCGAGTACGAGTACTACACCCGCAACGCCCTCGTGCAGCTGCGCCGGGCGCGCGAGGGGACGACGCTCGAAGAGGATCACATGCGCAATCGCCAGATGATCGTGAACTGGCTGATCGCGAACACGAAGGCCATCGAGGTGCGGACGCGCGACGGCAAGACCTATTACGTTCTCACCGACGTCGAGGCGTTCCACGCTGGCGTCGGCACCCTGCTGGCCGAAGTGCAGCGCATCAAGGCCGAAGGCGACTACCCGGCGGCCCGGGCACTGTTCGAGGCTCACGGCGTCCACTTCGATGCGAAACTGCGCGACGAAGTCGTCGCGCGCGTCGACGCGCTGCAATTGCCCTCCTACACCGGCTTCCTCATGCCGAAGCTCGAGGCGCAGACCGACGCGAGCGGCAACGTCACGGACGTCACGATCTCCTATCCCCGGGATCTGACGCAGCAGATGCTCGAGTTCTCGGCGGCGACGCGGGAGCTGCGTCGCTAGCGCGGTCATCCGGCATGTGGTGTCCGCGCTGGCTTCCCCTGCTGCTGCTTGGCCTCGCCGCGCCGGCGGCCGGACAGATCGCCACCCCGGCCCGCATCGCGGTGCTGAACGCCGAAGACCGCCGCGCCGCGACGACGGCCGATCTCACGCGTCTGCGTACCGGCGCTCTCGGGGGTGACCCGCAGACGGCGCGCCTCGCGGTCCGGGCGCTCGCGCGGCTCGAACGGCCGGCGCTGATTCCCGACATCCTGCGGGTGCTCGACAGCCGCTTCGCCGACGTGCGGACCGAAGCCGCGCATGCGGTCGCGCAGGCCGCCGCCGGACTCCGGCGAGGCGCGGTCGGCGGACCGTCGCCCGACAGCCTGCTGCCGACGCTTCGCGCGCGGCTCGCGGCCGAGGAGGACACCGGTGTCAGGGCGGCGCTGGCGGAGACGCTGGCCCGCCTGCCGTATGCGGAGGCGGCGTCTGCCGGCACGGTCCAGCAGGTGCTGGTCGAACTCGCGGCCTCGCACGGCGACGTCGGCGACAGACTCGGCGTCGCCAAGGCGTTCGAAGCGCTCGTGCGCCTCCAGAAGGGCACGACGTTGACGCCCGCCGCCCTCGACCTGCTGCGCTCCCTGGTCGGCGTCGTCTCCGCCTCGCACATGGAACCGCTGGACGGCCCGTCGCCGCCGCCCGCCGCCGCCCGTCCCGTCGAACCGACGCGCGACGCGCGCGTCCGACGTCTGGCGATGGAAGCGCTCATCACCGCCGCCGTCGTCGACGCCGCCGTCGTCGAGCGCGGGTTCGCGGATGCCGACGTCCAGGTGCGCCGGCTGGCGGTGCGGGCGGCCGGGCGGCTGCGGACCACCGTCGTCGTGACCCGTGCGCTCGAGGACGCGTCACCGATGGTGCGGTTCGAAGCGGTGCGCGGGCTGCCGGCGCTGGCCGGCGACGACGCCTGTGCGTGGACGCTGGCGGCGGCCGCCGACGTGGACAGCCACGTCGCGCTGCAGGCGATCGATCAATTGAAGGCGTGCGGCCGCTGGGACCAGGCGGTGACCCGCCTGGCCGATCTCGCGGCCGACACCGCCGCCCTCGACACGCCGCGGCGCTGGCACCAGCCGGCGCATGCGCTCGTCGCGCTCGCCTTCGCCGCGCCCGCGCGGGTCGGACCGCTGCTGGCCGCCCACGCCGCCGCCCGCAATCACTTCGTCCGTGTGTATGCGGCACGTGCCGCGGCGGCGGCGGCGGATCGCGCGACGCTGCAGACGCTGGCCGCCGACGGCAACGACAACGTCGTCGAGGCGGCACTCGAGGGCCTCGCGTCGGTGGCCGGCGGCGACGCCGTCACGTCGTACGTCGGCGCACTGTCCCGCCGCGGCTACCAGGCCCTCCGCGCTGCCGCCATCGCACTGCGGACGTGCGCCGCCTGCGTCGAGCAGCCGGCCATTGTCGCGGCGCTGCGCGCCGCGCACGACCGGTTGACGGCAGAGGGGCACGACAACTCGACCGACGCGAGGCAGGCGATCGCCGACACGCTGACGGCCGTCGGCGCGGCGCCGCCGACCGCGCCGAGCGCCCGGCCGTCGAGCGGCGGGCGCGGCCGCGGACCGGTGGCGGCCGCCGCTGCCGCCGCCGGACCGATCCTGTCGACCGTCGATCCGACGATCGACGAACTGCGCCGGCTCGCCGCGCCACGGGCCCGCATCACGGTTCGTGATGTCGGCGTGATCGATGTGGCCCTGATCACGGTGGAGGCGCCGCTCACCGTCGTCCACCTGGCACGACTGGCCGAGCGCGGCTACTACACCGGGCTGACGATTCACCGCGTCGTCCCCAATTTCGTCCTCCAGGGCGGCAGTCCGGACGCCAACGAATACGTCGGTCACCCGGACCATATGCGCGATGAAGTCGGATCGTGGCCGCACGTTCGTGGCGCGCTCGGTATCTCGACCCGCGGGCGAGACACCGGCGACGCGCAGTTCTTCATCGATCTGGTCGACAATCCGCGGCTCGATCACGAGTACACCGTGTTCGGCCAGGTGATCACCGGCATCGAGGTCGCCGAGCGCGTGCTCGAGGGCGACGTCATCGAGTCGGTGCAGATCCTCGGCAATTGACGGCACACTGACCGTGTTCTCCTCCCGCACCCCAGGTGACCTCAATCCCAACCGCCTCACCGCCATCCTCCAGCAGCGACAGCGGGACGGGCTGCCGTTCATCGACCTGACGCAGTCGAATCCGACGCGTGCCGGCTTCGACTACCCGGCCGATCTGCTGGCGCCGCTCGCGCATCCGCGCGGGCTGGCGTATCGGCCGCAGGCGCTCGGACTGCCCGAGGCCCGCGAGGCCGTCGTCGCCGACTACGCGCGCCGCGGCATCCGGGTGCCCGCCGATCGGATCGCGTTGACGGCGAGCACGAGCGAAGCCTATTCGCTGCTGTTCAGGATCCTGTGCGACCCTGGCGACGAGGTGCTGATCCCGTACCCGAGCTACCCGCTGTTCGAGCACCTGACGCGGGTCGACGGCATCGTGCCGCGGCCCTACCTGCTGGAATACCACGGCAGGTGGAGCGTCAACCTGCCGGCGCTGGAGCAGGCAATCTCGCCGCGGACGCGGGTGGTGCTGGCGGTCAGTCCCAACAACCCGACCGGCTCGTATTTGAAGCATGACGAACTGCGAGCCATCGAACACCTGTGCGCACGCCATGGCGCCGCGCTGGTCGTCGACGAGGTGTTTGCCGACTATCCCTTGCCCGGCGCCCGGAACGGGGCGGCGGGCGACGTGCTGGCAGCCTCGGAGGCGCTGGTCTTCAGCCTCGGCGGGCTGTCGAAGACCATCGGGCTGCCGCAGGCCAAGCTTGGCTGGATAGCCGTAGCGGGGCCGCCGACGCTGGCCGCGGCGGCGCTTCGCCGGCTCGAGTTCGTGTGCGATCTGTATCTCTCGGTGTCCACGCCCGTGCAGGCGGCGGCCGCCGAACTGCTAGAGCGCGGCGCCCAGGTGCGCGCGTCCATCCAGACGAGAGTGGTGGCGAATTTCCGGCGACTGGCAGAAATGTCGGGCGCCACCCCCTCGGTCACCGTCCTGGAGGCGGAAGGTGGCTGGTACGGCGTGCTGCAGGTCCCGACGCTGGCCACGGAGGAGGAACTCGTCGTCGAACTGTTGACCGCACACGGGATCCTCGTGCATCCGGGCTACTTCTTCGACTTCCCGCGCGAGTCGTTTCTGGTCGTTTCGCTGCTCACGCCGCCGCCGGATTTTGCAGACGGCGTACGGGCCATCCTGCGGCACTTCGATTGCACCGTCGGCGGCCATGCACGAGGTTGAGACCCGCCGCCGCTCGGGTCTGCTGATCCCCCTGTTTTCCTGCACTTCGACGCGCAGCTGGGGGATCGGCGACATCGGCGATTTACCGGCCGTCACCGCCTGGCTGGCCTCGTGCGGCCAGCGCGTGCTGCAGCTGCTGCCGCTCAACGAAATGGCACCCGGGCAGCAGTCGCCGTACTCCGCCATCACGGCGATGGCGATCGATCCGATCTACATCAGCCTGCCGCTGGTCCCCGACTTCGTCGCGATTGGTGGCGTCTCGTCACTCGACCCGGCCGATCGCGAGGGTCTCGCGCAGGTGCGTGCGTCGGAGCGCATCGACTACGACGCCGTCAGGAAGCTGAAGCAGCGGGCGTCGCGCGCCGCGTTCGCCCACTTCTTCGACGTCGAGTGGCGGCACGACACCGAGCGCGCTCAGGCGCTCCGCGCCTACCTCGCCGAGCAGGCCTGGTGGCTGGACGACTACGCCTTGTTCCGGGCGATCCACACGCGGGAAGCGGAACGTGCCTGGACCGAGTGGCCGCTGCCGCTGCAACGGCGCGAGCCCGACGCCCTGGCGCGGGCGCGGACCGAGCTGGCCGAGCCGATCCTGCGCACGCAGTACCGACAGTGGCTCGCCGACATCCAGTGGCGCGAGGCTCGTGCCGCCGCCGCCGCGGTCGGCGTCCGCCTGTTCGGCGATCTGCCGTTCATGGTCGACGGCGACAGCGCCGACGTCTGGGCGCATCGGGAGTGGTTCATCCTCGATGCGTCGGTCGGTGTGCCGCCGGACGCGTTCAGCGCCACCGGCCAGGATTGGGGCATGCCGGTCTATCACTGGGACGCGTTGCGGGCCGACGGCTACCGCTGGCTGCGCGACCGGGCGCGCCGCGGCGCGCAGCTGTTCGACGGCTACCGCGTCGATCACCTGGTGGGCTTCTATCGTACCTACGGCCGGCCGCGCAGCGGCGGCGCTCCCTTCTTCACCCCGGCCGACGAACTCGAGCAGGTCGCGCTCGGCGAACAGGTGCTCGCCATCTTCCGCGAGCCCGGGTCCGACATCATCGCCGAGGACCTCGGCACGGTGCCCGACTTCGTGCGCGCGTCGCTGGCGCGGCTCGGGGTGCCTGGCTTCCGCGTCGCACGGTGGGAGCGCGACTGGCACGCGCCTGGACAGCCGTTCCGCGATCCGGTGGACTATCCGGCCCGGTCGGTCGCCAACTCGGGCACGCACGATACCGAGCCGCTGGCGGTCTGGTGGCAACAGGCGGCCGAGGACGAACGGGCGGCGGTGGCCCGCATCCCGTCGATCAGCCGCCTCGCCGGGCCGATCGACCTGCTCGACGCGCCGTACAACCCGACTGTCCGCGACATTCTTCTCGCGGCGCTGTTCGAGTCGGGGTCCGACCTGCTGCTGATGCCCATCCAGGATGTGTTCGGCTGGACCGATCGCATCAATCAGCCTGCCACCGTACACGATGGCAACTGGAGCTATCGCCTGCCATGGCCGGTCGACGGTTTCGCCGCCGTCGCCGAGGCGCGCGAGCGTTGCGAGCAACTTCGCGTCTGGGCGCGGGCGTCCGGACGAATCTAGCGGTCGCCACCCAGGGGCGGCGGCCTGGCGCTTGCGCCCTGCCGTCGGCGTCGCCGCGACCGGCGGCGCCCGGGTCGGCATGCCAGACGGACCGCAATCCGAGAATCACAAATCGGCAATATCAGGGATAATTGAGGGTTCATGGCGGCTCTCTACCCATTCCGCGCCCTGCGCCCGCGGCCGGCCGATGCGGCCCGCATCGCCGCGGTGCCGTACGATGTCGTCAGCACCGACGAGGCGCGTCGGCTTGCCGGGGACGACCCGCTGAGCTTTCTCCGGGTGTCGCGCGCCGAGATCGAGCTGCCGGAGGGGACCGACCCCTACTCGCCGGCTGTCTACGAACGGGCGGCCCACAACTTCCAGACGCTGAGAGCCACGACCCTCGAGATCGAACGCGAGCCGAGCGTCTATGCGTACCGGCTGCGGATGGCCGGCCACGTCCAGACCGGACTCGCCGCCTGTGTGTCGATCGACGAGTACGAGCGCGGTCTCATCAGGAAGCACGAGCGGACCCGCCGCGAGAAGGAAGACGATCGCACCCGTCACATGCGGGCGGTTGGCGCGCAGACCGGACCGGTCTTCCTCACCTACCGCGCCAGAGCCGACGTCGACGGCATCGTCGCCGGCGTCGCCCTGCGGCCGCCGCTCTTTGACTTCACCGCCGCCGACGGCGTGCAGCACACGGTGTGGCAGGTGACCGGTAGCGAGCGCACGGCACTCGTCACCGCGTTCGGCGACGTGGCGTCGCTGTACATCGCGGACGGCCATCACCGTGCGGCCAGCGCGGCGCGTACCTGCAGTGAGATGCGAGACGGCGGACGGCACGGCGAGGCGCTTGGCGACGGGGCCGACTTCACGACCATGCTGGCCGTGGCGTTTCCGCACGATCAGCTGCACGTGTTGCCGTACAACCGCGTGGTGACCGATCTGGCCGGGCTGTCGCCGGATCAGTTCCTGCAGCAGGTCCAGGCCGACTTCACCGTCACGGCCGGGCCGCCGACCCCCGCGGCGCGCGGCGAGGTGGCGATGTACCTGCAGGGGCAGTGGCGCACCCTGCGGCCGCGCACCGCGGCCGCGCCCGCCGATCCGATCGGCTCGCTCGACGTGAGCGTGCTGCAGGACCGGCTGCTCGCCCCGGTGCTGAAGATCGCCGACGTGCGGACCGACAAGCGGATCGACTTCGTCGGCGGCAGCCGTGGCCCGGCCGCACTCGAACAGCTCGTCGCGAGCGGGAAGGCCGCGGTCGCCTTCTCGATGTTCCCGGTCAGCGTGAGCGACTTGATCTCGGTTTCGGACGCCGGCGCCATCATGCCGCCCAAGAGCACCTGGTTCGAGCCAAAGCTCCGTGACGGACTGCTGATTCACATCATCTGATCGTTCATTTCTCCGGAGACTTCAATGACCACCGTTCAGCGCGTCCTCAACTTCTCGGCCGGCCCGGCCGTCCTCCCGGTGCCGGTTCTCGAGGAGATCCAGCGTGACATGCTCGGCCTGCCCGGCGTCGGCATGTCGATTCTCGAGGTCAGCCACCGCTCGAAGGCGTTCGAGGAGATCCTCGCCAGGACCGAGGCCGACATCCGCGCGCTCGCCGGCGTCCCGGCCCACTACAAGCTGCTCTTCCTGCAGGGCGGTGCCAGCACGCAGTTCTCGATGGTGCCGATGAACCTGCTGAGCCCCGGCGGCGCCGCCGACTACATCGACAGCGGGTCGTGGGCGGAAAAGGCCTACAAGGAAGCCAAGAAGATCGGCAACGCCAAGCTCGCGGCCTCATCCAAGGCCGACACCTATTCGCACCTGCCGCTGCAGTCCGAGCTGGCGCTGACGCCGAACGCCGACTACGTCCACATGACTTCGAACAACACGATTGAGGGGACCGAGTACAAGGTCCTGCCCGACGTCGGCGACGTGCCGCTGGTCAGCGACACCTCGTCGAACATGTTCAGCAAGCCGATCGACGTCGCCAGGCACGGGCTCATCTACGCCGGCGCGCAGAAGAACCTCGGGCCGTCCGGCGTGACGCTGGTCATCATCCGCGAGGATCTGCTGACCCGCTCGCTCGCCAAGAAGGCGACGCTGCCGACGATGCTCAATTACCAGGTGCACGCCGAGAACACGTCGCTCTACAACACGCCGCCGAGCTTCTCGATCTACGTCGTCGGCCTGGTCATGAAATGGCTGCTCGCCAACGGCGGCCTGGCGGCGATGGCGGCAACCAACGAGCGCAAGGCCGGCAAGTTGTACGCGGAGATCGACCGCAGCGGCTTCTACCGTGGCACTGCAAAGAAGGAAGACCGTTCGCTGATGAACGTCACGTTCCGGCTGGCGACCGAAGAGCTCGAGAAGAAGTTCGTGAAGGAATCGACGGCGGCCGGTCTCGACGGCCTGAAGGGCCACCGCTCGGTCGGCGGCATGCGGGCGTCGATCTACAACGCGTTCCCTGAGTCTGGCGTCGATACGCTGGTGGCGTTCATGCGGGAGTTCGAGCGGACGAACGGCTGAGCGGAGAAGCGGGCCCGCCAGTCGGCCCGCTCGACGCGGGCGGTGGCGGGGCAGGGCGTGGCTCGCGCTGCTATTGTCCGGGTGCGGATCCAAAGCGGCGGCGCCGGCGGCGGCGCCGCCGGCGTGGTCCCGGCTCGCCGGCCGCCTCGGGCGCCATGTCGTCCGGCGGTTTCTCGCCCAGTTCCGACATCACCCCGATCCAGTGCTCCACCAGCTCCGGTGCGTTCCCGTGCATCTCGAGCCATGCCAGCGCTTCCGGAAAGATGGCGCGCTGGGCGAGCGCTTCCTGCGCCCGCGGGCTGACCTCGATGTCACGCAGCCGGCGCTGCAATGACAGCAGATGGCGCAGGTGCTCGACGTCACGGCGGGCCAGCGGCAGATCGCCAAGCTTTGGCAGCGCCGGACGATACTTCTTGCCGTCTTCGGTTTCGCGCGGCGGCCGTCCGCCCTGCGGCGCCAGTCCGAGCGGCATCAGCAGGCTGCCGAGCAGCACCGCGTTCGTGAACATCGGCGGGCTCGACTCGAACTGCTGCCGATAGGCGTCGACGTTGGCCAGCGACTGCCACAACGGGTCGTTGGCGCCGAGGTGGAGCTCGGACGAAATCGGCTCCAGCAGGCCGGCCGACGCCAACCCGCGGAACGTCTTCTCGGCCGCGCCGGTCCGCATGATCTTGTAATACTCCTCCAGCAGTCGCGGCGGTGAGCTGCTCGCAATCTCATGCCGATGGATCCCGATCGCGTCGAGAATCGGCTGGTCGATGGCGAAATCGAGCCGGGCCGCCATCGCCACCGCCCGCAGCATCCGCACCGGATCCTCCAGGAACCGCACTTCCGGATCGCCGATGCAGCGAACGATACCGGCGCGCAGGTCATCGAGACCGCCGGTGTAGTCGATGATCGAGAACGTCGCGATGTCGTAGAAGAGTGCGTTGATCGTGAAATCGCGGCGGAAGGCGTCCTCTTCGGGTGTGCCGAAGGTGTTGTCGCGGTGGATGAGATGTTCGTCGCCATGGTCGCGGCGGCCGGCCGTCGCATCGCCGCCGGGAATCTCGGGCGACCGCGTCGGCCCCCCGGCCGTGGCCACGCCACCGCCCCGGTGGCCGCCGCCGGCCCCGGCATCCAGCGCCACATGGGGCGGTGCGTCGCCCGGCGTGTGCAGAATGGGGGCGGGGACGCCGTCGGTCGTGATTTCCTCGCCCGGCTGCACCTGGCGGCGGAACGTCGCCACCTCGATGACCTTGGTGCCGAACTTGACGTGGGCAAGGCGGAAGCGCCGGCCGATGATCCAGCAGTTCCGGAACAGCTTCTTCACCTCGTAGGGATGCGCCGAGGTGCCGATATCAAAATCTTTGGGCCGACGCCCAAGAAGCAGATCCCGTACGCTCCCGCCCACCAGATAGGCGACGTGATTGGCCTGCCGCAGTCGATACAGGACCTTCAGCGCATCAGGGTCGATGTCCCGTCGCGAGAGGGTGTGCTCGTCGCGCGGAATTACCCGTGGCTCGGTCATCGAGGTGGCATTGTACCAAAACGCTGCAGCCCGACAACTAACTGCCTTGGAACTCAGTAATTTAGCGCCAACTTTCGGCTGTGCTACCATCGCCCGTATGCGTCGCAGGCTCCCGAGGGCTCTCCTGGCTCTCGCCGTGGCGGTGGTCGGCGTCGGCGTCTCCACCGGCAGCGTGTGGGCGGCCGACGACCCCCTCGCCCGTGCCCGTCATCTCTACAACGAGCGGCGATTCGAGGCGGCCGTGCTCGCGGCGGAGGAGGCGCGCAGCCCCGAGCGGGGTGACGCCGTCGATCTCATCGTTGCGCGCGCCTACCTTGAGCGTTTTCGCGAAAGCGCTTCCCCGTCCGACCTGACCAGTGCTCGCGAACGGCTTCGCCGCATCGACCCCGATCGGCTGAATCACGGCGAACGGGTGGAATATCTCATCGGGCTTGGGGAGCACCTCTTCCTGGAAGGGACGGCCGGTGCCGCGGCGAACATTTTCGACAGCGTGCTCACCTCACCGTATGCGCTGACGGCGGCATCACGCGAGCGGGTGCTCGACTGGTGGGCGAGCGCCGTCGATCGTGACGCGCGTCCCCGCCGAGAGCTGGACCGCCATCCGCTGTACGAGCGGATCCTGTCGCGGATGCGCGACGAGCTGGCACAGAATCCCGGCAGCGCCGTCGCGCCGTACTGGCTGGCGGCGGCCGCCAGCGGTCTGGGCGATCATCAAGCGGCCTGGGATGCCGCGCTGGCCGGCTGGGTGCGTGCGTCGCTCACCGGCGATCATGGCGCCGCGCTGCGCGGTGAGC
Source organism: uncultured Acidobacteriota bacterium (assembly GCA_902825985.1). Classification (GTDB taxonomy): domain Bacteria; phylum Acidobacteriota; class Vicinamibacteria; order Vicinamibacterales; family CAVVIG01; genus VFZL01. Next base: position 16,303 of record CADEDC010000003.1, read on the forward strand.
TCGACCGTCTCGTGTTGCGGATGATCATCCCGCAGCGGGCCCGCGCCCTCGCACAGCCGCCCGACAGCGTTCAGCAGGAGTGGGACACGTTCAAAGTCAACTGGGCCAGGTAGCGCTGACGTCGGTTCGCCGAGCGTGCCGCTGTCCCGCTCTGCCGACCGCGTTGTCTAGGGCTTCGCCGCCTTCCAGTTCCTCCCGATTCCCACGTCGACCGTCAGCGGTACGGCGAGTGTCACGGCGTTCTGCATCCGTTCGCGGACGATCGCGGCGATCGTGTCGGCGCCGGCCTCGGGCACCTCGAAGAGCAGCTCGTCGTGCACCGTGAGGATCATGCGAGCCCCCGAGTGGTCGGCGAGGGCCGCGTGCACGTCGATCATCGCCCGCTTCAGGATGTCGGCCGCCGTGCCCTGAATCGGCAGGTTGACCGCCACCCGTTCTGCGGCGCCGCGGATCTGCCCGTTGCGGCTCGTCAACTCCGGCACCAGACGCCGCCGGCCGAACATCGTCTTCACCACGCCCGACAGCCGGGCCTCGGCGAGCGTCCGGTCGATGAACGCGCGGACGCTCGGGAACCCGGCGAAGTAGGCATCGATGAACTCCTGCGCCGCCTGTTGCGTGACGCCGATGTCCTTGGCGAGCGTGAACGCCGACTTGCCGTACAGCAGTGCGTAGTTGACCATCTTCGCGGTGCTGCGCAGTTCGTGGCTGTCGCGGCCGCTGTTCGCCCCGAAGATCTTCAGGGCCGTCTGCTCGTGGAAGTCGGCCCCGTCCCGGAAGGCGGCGATCAGCACCGGATCGTCCGACAGGTGCGCCAGCACGCGGAACTCGATCTGCGAGTAGTCGGCCGAAATCAGGAGGTGCCCCGGCTCGGCGATGAAGGCGCCGCGAATTCGCCGCCCGAGCTCGGTGCGAATCGGTATGTTCTGCAGGTTGGGATCGCTGCTGCTCAAACGTCCGGTCGCCGCCACCCCCTGGTTGAAGCAGGTGTGGACCCGGCCCGTCTCCGGATTGACGAGCAGCGGAAGCGCGTCGATGTAGGTGCCCTTCAGCTTGGACAGCGCGCGCCATTCGAGGATGAGGCGCGGCAGGTCGTGTGCCAGGGCGAGTTCCTCGAGCACCTCGACCGCCGTCGAGGCGGTCTTCGTCTTGGCGTTCCGCTTCAGCGCCGGCAGCTGCAGCTTGTCGAACAGGATGCGCGACAACTGCTGCGGCGAGCCGATGTTGAACGACTCGCCGGCCAGCGCGTAGATCTGCTCGGTGAGCGACGTCAGCTCGCCGTCGACGTGCTGCGATTGACTGGCAAGGGCCGCCGCGTCGATGCGGACACCGGCTCGCTCGATGGCGGCGAGCACCGGTATCAGCGGCCGTTCGAGATCGCGGTAGACACCCGTCAACTGCTCGGCCTCGAGCAGCGGCCCGAGATGCGCGGCGAGCTGCAAGGCGAGATCGGCCCGCTCGCAGGCGAAGTCGAGCACCGCGGCCGGCGCGAGCGACACGAACGGCACCGCCTTGGCGCCGCGGCCGCAGACGTCCTCGTCCGACAGCGCGCGATAGCCGAGGTACTCGAGCGCCGTGCCTTCGAGCGGATGCCCCGAACGCGTCGCATCGAGCAGGTAGCTGGCGAGCATCGTGTCGAGTCCGACGCCGCGCAGCGTGACGCCGTAGCGGGCCAGGACGATCATGTCGGTCTTGATGTCGTGGCCGACCTTGTCGATCGTCTCGTCCTCGAGCACCGGCGTCAGGGCGGCCATCGCCTCGGCCATCGACAGCCGCGGGTCGCCGTCGCCGGCCGGCCCGCCGTCGCCGGCCGCCGCCGGTGCCGGCCGCTCCGGTGCGTCGAGCAGGTGGAACATCGATCCGGACGGTTCAGCGGCGGCTGCCACGACCGGTGGCGGGCCGCTCGGCCTGAGCGGCAGGTAGCGTGCCCGTCCGCGACCGGTGGCGAACGCCAGGCCGGCGATGCCGGCGCGCACCGTCGTCGGACCGTCGGCCATCACGCGCAGGCCGCAGCGTCCGGCGGCGCGCACGTCGTCGACCAGGCTGGCCAGTCCGGCGGCATCGGTCACGAGACGGTAGTCCTTCGCGACCGTCGCCGCGGTCGGTGCGAACTCCATCATCAGCGACCGGAAGCCGAGGTCGGAGAAGATCTGGAAGCACGCCTGCTGGTCGGGTCCGGGATAGCGGAACTGATCGATAGTGAACTCGATCGGCACATCGGTGTGAATCCGCAGGAGTTCGCGGCAGCTGCGGGCGTCGTCGACATGGGCGAGCAGCGCCTCGCGATAGCGCTTCTGCGGAACTTCCGCCGCGTGGTCGAGCAGGGCATCGAGCGTCCCGTGCGCGGTGATCAGGTCGCGGGCGCCCTTCTCGCCGATGCCCGGTACGCCCTTCACGTTGTCGATGGTGTCGCCCATCAGCGCGAGGACGTCGACCACCTGGTCCGGCCGGACGCCGAACTTCTCCTGTACGCCGTCGGCGTCGAACCAGGTCCCGTCCTCCCGTGGGTTGAAGACCCGGATGCCGTCACCGACCAGCTGAAAGAAGTCCTTGTCGCCGGTGACAATCGCCACGTCGTAGCCATCGGCGGACGCCCGCACGGCCAGCGTGCCGATCACGTCGTCGGCCTCGTAACGCTCGTGCGTCAGAATCGGCACGCCAAGCGCCAGGCAGGCGCGGTGGACGAGTGGAATCTGGACGGCGAGCTCGTCCGGCATCGGCGCACGGTTCGCCTTGTAGTCGGCGGCCATGTCGTCGCGGAAGGTCCGGCCCGGCAGGTCGAACGAGGCGGCGATGAACTGCGGCGCATGGTCCTTCAGCAGCTTTCGCAGCATCGTCACGAAGATGTAGACGGCGTTGGTCGGCCGCCCCTGCGCGTCGCGCAGCGGCGCGCCCTCGCCGGTGCGGATCGGCGCATGAAAGGCGCGGTACATCTGCGAACTGCCGTCGATGAGATACAGGACAGGCTTTGCGCCCATGGGAACGGCCAGCATATCATTGACGTTTATGCGGCTTCGCGCCCTCCTGGTGCTGGTGCTGATGGCCGCCGCAGCCTGCGGTGGCGGCGGGGCCGATTTCTTCAAGCAGTACGAATACGAAGAAGAGACCTACCTGTCGCTCGACGGCACGGCGACCCTCTATGTCAACGCCTCCATATCGGCGCTGAACGCGTTGCGCGGCTCGACGTTCGATGCCCGGCCCGAGGCGGCGCTCGACAAGGGCACCATCGCCGCGTTCTTCACGGGGCCCGGGATTCGCGTCACACGCCTGACGTTCTCCCGTCGCAACCGGCGCAACTACGTCCACGTGCGCATGGACGTGGACGACGTGCGGACGCTGAGCGCCACGGGTCCCTTCGGCTGGTCGACGTACCGCTTCACGCGGGACGCCGACCTGATGTACTACCGTCAGACCGTCGGCGCGGCGGCCGGCGGCACGGCGGGCATCCCGTGGACCGGCGACGAAGTCGTCGCGTTCCGCATCCACGTCCCGAGCAAGGTGCCGTATCACAATGCCGGCGCCGACAATCTCAAGCGCGGCAACATCCTGGTGTGGGAGCAGTCGCTGGCCGACCGCCTCGCGGGCACGCCGCTCGAGATCGATGCGCGCATGGAATCGCAGTCGATCCTCTATCGCACCCTCGCCCTGTTCGGCATCACGATGGTCGTCGTCGCCATGCTGTTCGGCGCCATCCTGTGGTGGGTGGTTCGCGTGAAGGGACGCCAGGCGCTGGCGTCAGGCAAGGTCGGTGGGGCCGGCCAGGCGAAGGTCGCGAAATAGTCCGTCGGGTTTGTGGGGCGGGGCGGCCAGAACCGCCCGGGGGCGGCTAGGCGCGGGCGCGCTTCCTCGGGGCCGCGGCCTTCTCGACCGTGGCGGTGGCCGGCGCCGTCTTCTTGCGCGTCGCCGAGATGCTGTCGAGGCTCTTGCGCAGGGCTTCCATCAGGTTGACGACCTTGGGCGGCGCTTCCACTTCCTGCGCGACCACTTCGCGGCCGGCGACCTTGGCGTCGATGATTTCGCGCAGCCCCTCCTGGTACTCGTCCTTGTAGGCCGCGAAGTCGAGCTCTCCTTCGAATGTTCCCATCACCTGGCGGGCCAGAGCCACCTCCGCCGGCTTCACCTGGGCCGGCACGTCGGCGAGCTCCTCGATCGCGTCCATGCTGCGGATCTCGCTGGCATGCCGCAGCGTGTACATGATCAGCCCCTTCTCACGCGGCTGGACCTTGATCAGATACTCGCGACCGTAGAGCGCCACCTTGCCGATTCCCGCCTTGCCCTTCATCCCCTCGCGGATGACCGCGAACGCCTCCCGCGCCACCGGCCCGTCGGGCGCCAGGTAGTAGGGACGCTCCAGATAAATCGGGTCGATCTCGGTATCGTCAGTGAACTTCTCGAGGTTGATCACCCGAGTGGACTCCACCCGGACCTTCTCGATGTCCTCTTCGCCCATCACGACGTAGCGCCCCTTCTCGAACTCGTAGCCTTTGACGATGTCCGTGTTGGGCACCTCCTTTTCACACGTCGGGCACCATCGCTTCTGCTGGATCCGGGTCTGGCACTCCGCATGAAGCTGGTTGAAGCTCAAGGTCGCGCCGGCGTCGGTTGCCGGAAACACCTTGATCGGGATGTTGACGAGGCTGATCTTGAGGTAGCCCTTCCAGGTGGAGCGTGCAGCCATGCGGCCCATCATAACGGATGGACGCCTGAGGCCAGCCCCGTCATGCTGCGATAATGAGAAGGTCCTATGTCTTGCCCCTCGCTCGATCATCCAGTCCTCCGGCTGTGCGCGGCGGTACTCTGCGGCGCCGGGATGGTGTCTGCCGCCTGCGCGCCACCGCCCGCTCCGCCTGCCGATGAGTCGAATCCCGGCCCGACACCGACGATTCAGCGGACGTCGCTGGGAGAAATGCCCGATATCGATGCCGACGCACTGCTCGCCCACGCCCGCGAGCTGTCGTCCGACCGCTACGAGGGGCGCGCGCCCGGCACCGACGGAGAGTCGTTGACCGTCGGCTACCTCGTCGACCAGTTCCGGCGCATCGGTCTCAAGCCGGGCAATACCGACGGCACGTTCATCCAGAAAGTCCCGCTCGTCGGCATCACCGCTGCCGGCGGGCCTCTGACCCTCACCAAAGGCGCCGAGGAGCGCCAGCTCGTCTGGCAGGACGATATCGTCGCGTGGTCGCCCCGGGTGATTGCCGAGGCCGGGCTCGCCGCCTCCGATCTGGTATTCGTCGGCTACGGGGTGGTCGCGCCCGAGTACAACTGGGACGACTACAAGGGGCTCGACGTGACGGGGAAGACGGTGGTCGTGCTGGTCGGCGACCCGCCGGTGCCCAACCCGGACAATCCCTCGGAGCTCGACGCCAAGGTCTTCGGCGGACGGGCCATGACCTACTACGGCCGGTGGACCTACAAGTTCGAGATGGCAGCCGAGAAGGGGGCCGCCGGCGCCCTGATCGTGCATGAAACCGGCGCCGCGGGATACCCGTTCACCGTCGTGCAGGCATCGAACCTCGGCGAGAAGTTCCATCTATCGACTGCGGACAAGAACATGCACCGGGCGGCCGTCGAAGGGTGGATCACCGACGCGCGGGCGCGCGACGTCTTCACCTGGGGCGCGCAGGATTTCGACCAGCTGAAGGCGGCAGCGGCGACGCGCGAGTTCACGCCGGTCGCGCTCGGCATCACCGCGTCGATGGCGATCGCGAACACGCTGCGGCCGATCGAGTCGCGCAACGTGCTCGCCCGGCTCGACGGCCGCGACGCCACGGTCAGGAGCGAGTTCGTCGTCTATACCGCGCACTGGGACCACCTCGGGATCGGCCCCCCGGCCGACGGCGACCGCATCTACAACGGCGCCCGCGACAACGCGGTCGGCGTCGCCGGCATGGTCGAGATCGCACGGACCTTCACGAAGCTGCCGGTGCCGCCGCGCCGCTCCATCCTGTTCATCGCGACGACCGCGGAAGAGCAGGGCCTGCTCGGTTCGGAGTTCTACGCCCGCAAGCCGGTGTATCCGCTGGCGAAGACCGTCGCGGTCGTCAACATCGACGGCCTCAACGTGCATGGGCGGACGCGTGACCTGATGCTCATCGGCCACGGTGCCTCGGAACTCGACGACTTCGTCCGCGACGCCGCCGGTGAGCAGGGGCGTATCGTGCGTCCCGATCCCGAACCGGAGAAGGGGTTCTACTACCGGTCGGACCACTTCAACTTCGCCAGGCAGGGTGTTCCGGCGCTCGACCCGCAGGACGGCACCGACTACATCGGCAAGCCGCCGGACTTCGCCCGCAACATCCGCGACGAATGGACGCTTCACGACTACCACAAGCCGTCGGACACGGTGAAGCGGGACTGGGATCTCACAGGCGCGCGTGAGGACTTGAAGGTGTTCTTCGCCGTCGGCTACCGCGTCGCCGAGGCCGAGGTCCATCCCGTCTGGCGCGACGGCCACGAATTCAAGGCGAAGCGCGACGCGATGCTGGCGAAGTGACGGGATTCAGGCGAACGTCCGGCGGACGCGCGCCGACCGGGCGAGGTAGAGCAGCCAGCCGCCGTGCGCGACGACGGTGAACGCGACGTAGTACAGCGTGTCGCCCGGCATCCGGTTGTTGGGTGCTATCGACGTTCCGTAGATGAACAGTTGCACGACAGCCGACAGCACGAGCGCGGCACGCGCGAGCGCGGGCGCACCCGTCCGCCGATCCCACAACGCCCGGGCCGCGGCGAAGCCGACCGCCGTCACGGCCAGGCGCACGATCAGCAGCAGCGCGAGCGGCCAGCCGCGAACCGGCAGCGCCTGAAGCGCCTCGGCGGCCGCGGCAGCGAAGTTCAGCGGCTGCCACAAACCGAGAAAGGCGCACAGCAGCCCTACCAGCCACCCGCGCCCGGGTGGTGGGCCGGCACGCGGCCGGGCATCGGCCGGATCGGACGGAGCGGGGCGGTCAGGCACGCGGGCTCGAGCATCGCACGAAACCGACGAGGAGCATCATGCAGGTGTACTTGGCGCATCACGGGGAAGCCGTCGGCCCGGATGTCGACGTCCGACGACCGTTGTCGTCCGACGGGCGTCGCGGCGTGACACTGCTCGCGGCGGCGGCCGCCGCGAAGGGCATCCGTCCGTCGATCGTCTGGCACAGCGGCAAGCTGCGCGCCCGCCAGACGGCGGAAGAGTACTGGCGCGCCTGCAACGCCCTGGCGCCGCTGGTGGCGACGCGCCACCTTCAGCCGGACGATCCGCCAGTCTGGATGAGGGACCGCCTCCGCCACGAAGCCGGCGACATCCTCATCGCCGGCCACTTCCCGCATCTGCCGCGGCTGCTCACACTGCTGCTCACCGGTCACGACGATGCGTCGACGGGCTTCCCCATCAACGGCATCGTCGCGCTCGAAACCCACGATGACGGCGAGACGTGGGTGGAACTCTGGCGGCTGCCGCCGGCCTAGCGGATCACCAGGCCGAGGTAGGCCCGCCAGAAGTCGAATCCGCCGAGTTCGAGATCGAGCTCGTCATCGTCCTCGTTGTCGTTCGCGTTGCGGAAGTAGCGGACGTCACCGCGCATGCCGAAGTGATCGTTGAAGAACCCCATGAGGCCGGCGCCGAGATTGAATCCGAAATCGTTGTTCGAAATGGAGTCGTCATCGAAGATGCCGTTGATGTCGGTTCGGATCAGGCCGATGCCGCCGGTCACGTACGGACGCACGCCGCCGCCGCTCGTGCCGCCGATCGGGATGCCGATGATGATGTTGCCCATCGCGGTCATCACGTTGTTGTTGCCGAAGTCGTTCTCGGTGCCGAAGAACTTCGGCGAGTAGCCGAAGTCGAACTCGGCGCCGAAGATACCGGCGCCCATGTATCCGGCCCCGGCACCGAACGCGGCTCGCCCTTCAGCCGGGTCGTGCCCGAAATTGACGCCGAGCCATGGACTCACGAATCCTTCGGCTCGCGCCTGAGTCGGTGCGACGATTCCCATCGCCGCCACCATGAATACCAGCATCACGCTCACACGACGCATCACACGCACTCCTTCTTGCGGCACTGATCACCGCTGCATGTCGTGGTGCAAGCGATGTGCCCCGCAACGGGTGTGACGCCGCTGTCGTGCTGGCGTGGTCGCGCTGGCTACACGGATTCTTGGATCCGTGCCGCGTGATCCTGCAGGAGCTGCCAGGCACGCGAGACATGGTCGATCGTCGTGCGCGCGTGTCCGATCGCCAGCCTGAGCACGTAGCGGCCGTTCAGCTTGGTGTGTGAGATGAAGATCTCGCCCGACTGATTCACGGCGTCGAGCAGCCGTCCGTTCAACGCGTCGAGCGCCACCTCACGCGCGTCGGCGGCCGGCGGTGCAAGCGTCGCGGCGGCGCCGGTGCCATCGGGTTCCCACCGGAAGCAGACGACACTGAACGGCGTTGGCGCCATGCGGGTGAAGCGGGGATCCGCGTCGACCCACGACGCGAACCGCTGCGCCAGCTCGATGTGGCGTGCGAGGTGTTCACGCAGTCCGCTCGCGCCGAACGAGCGCATCACCATCCACAGCTTCAGCGCGCGAAACCGGCGTCCGAGCTGGATGCCGGTGTCCATCAGGTTGCGCACGGCGCCGGCGTCACCCTCGCTCGTCTTCAAGTACTCGGGCGTCAGAGCGAACGCGGCACGGACGTCGTCCATGCGCCGGCAATAGAACGCGCTGACGTCGACCGGCGTGAACAGCCACTTGTGCGGGTTGACGACCAGCGAGTCGGCGGACTCGACGCCGTCGAGGATGTGCCGATGCGTTGGCAGCATCGCAGCGGCCCCGGCATAGGCGGCGTCGACGTGCAGCCAGATGTGTTCGCGCCGGCAGATGTCGGCGATCGCCCGCAGCGGGTCGACGCTCGTCGTCGAAGTGGTGCCGACGGCGGCGATCACCGCGAGCGGCACGACGCCGGCCGCCCGGTCGGCGGCAATCGCCGCCGCCAGCGCCTCGGTCTGCATGCGGAACGCCTCGTCCACCGGCACGCGGGTCAGCGACCGATGACCCAGGCCGATGGCGATGACCGCCTTGTCGATCGACGAGTGCGCCTGCGCCGAGCAGTACACGCGATAGCGCGGCAGGTCGCGGCCGCACAGCCCGAGTGCCCGCACCGCGGGGACCCTGGCCTCGCGCGCCGCGGCCAGTGCGTGGAAGGTCGAGATCGACGCCGTGTCGTAGATCACCCCTTCGAACGTCGCCGGCAGACCCATGAGCTGACGCAGCCAGCCGAGCGCGACCTGTTCCAGCTCTGTCGCGGCCGGCGACGTGCGCCACAACATGGCCTGCTGATTGAGCGCCGCGGTGAGCAGCTCACCAAGGATCCCCGGCCCGCTCGCCGTGGCGGCGAAGTAGGCGAAGAAGCCGGGGTGGTTCCAGTGGGTCAGTCCGGGGACGAGCACACGCTCGAAGTCGGCGAAGATGGCGCCGAAGGATTCAGGATCCTCCGGCGCCGAGGCGGGCAGTGCGCGGACGATGTCTCCCGGCGAATTGCGGGACAGCACCGGATAGCGTTCCGGCTCCTCCAGGTAGTCGGCGATCCAGTCGACGAGCTCGTGCCCGTGCTTCCGGAAGGCCGCGGCATCCATGACGTGCGTCTGCCGTCGCGACTACTTCGCGTGCGACTGTCCGGTCTTGATCGCCCAGTCCTTCAGTGCGGCATTCGTCAGGCCGAGCGCCGCCGCTTCGGTGGAGGCGCGCTCGACGTCCCAGCGGTCCAGGGCGATGCGCTTCACCATCCACATGGCCGCGGCGCGATTCGCGCTGGCACAGTGGACGAAGGCCGGGTTGTTCGCCGGCTTGACGATCTCGGTGAGGAACTTGTGGGCGGCCGCCGGATCGGGCGCCGCGGTGTTGAACGGGATGTGGATGTAGGTCAGTCCCGCCGCCTTGGCTGCCGCCTCGCCTGCCGGGACGTCGGCCCCCGCTTCAGTGGCCGGGCGCAGGTTGACGACCGACTTGTAGCCCATCTTCTTCAGCTCGGGCATCGCGTCGGGCGTCGTCGCACCGGCGCACGCGATTGTCGTCTCGAGCTTCGAGAAATTGGTCACGCCGGGCACCGTCTGCTTGGTCACCTGCTGGGCGGTCAACGTGACTGATGCCAGCGCGGTGGCAAGGGTGCAAGCGGTTGCGAGGGAACTCCATCTGGTCATGAGTCTGAAACCTCCAGTTTCGGCGTCATCATTTCACGCCTCTCGGGAGCTGGCAAGGCAATCGATCCCGGTCATGCCGAGCCGGCGGCCGCCGCACCCCGGCCCGTCGCGTCCCGGCGGTTCCTCCGGCTGTGCTGGGCGATGACCGCTCGACAGCATCGTCATTCGATCACCGAATTCGACGGTCGCCGCGGGCGGGCGCGGGCGGCCGCCGCCCGTCCCACCCCGCGGCTTCAGGAGGATGCGCGGTTGGGCACACGGTACGGGCATTGATCGCCTGACACGCATGACCGTGCTCCGTCTGCCATTGACGCTTCTCGGCGTCTGCCTGCTGCCGCTGACGGCCGCCGCCCAGGACGTGCCGCCGTCGCTGCGCACGGCTGCCGCCTGCGCGCCGGTCGGCGTGCCTGTCTCGCCGCGGGCGCCGCGCATCGTCGCGCTGCCGCCAGCGGACGAGACCCACTTCGACAAGACCCTCTATACCGCGGGTGAACGCGTCGGTATCGACCACGGCACCGAGGGCGGCATCGTCGGGGGCGGCCGTTACGTGGTGCGCCGACCGATGCGGTTCTTCGGTGCGCCGCGCGCGCAGCACACCATCGGCTGGCTGCGTGTGACCGAGGCGTCCACGTCCTCGGCCACCGCGGAGATCGAGTTCTCGTGCGACGCGATTGCCGTCGGCGACGTCATCGAACCGGCGGCCGAGCTCACCTTGCCGGACGGCATCGCGCGCACCTTCGTTGGCGGCACCCTGGACGGTCAGCAGACCATGCGGGTCAGCTACGGCAGCGACGGGCGCGCGGTGCAGGGCGATCGCGACTTCGTGCTGGCGGACGGCGGGCAGAACCGCGGCCTGACAGCCGGAGATCGCTACGCGGCGTTCGCTCGTGTGGCAGCGGCTGAGAGCCCGACCGTCGCCGAAGCGGTGGTGGTGGCGGTCTTCCCCGAGCAGTCGCTCCTGCGCATCACGGCCGCGAGCGAGGCGGTCTTCGCCGGCGATCGGCTCGTGCGCCGGATGGGCGCCGTTGATCCGGGCATTGCCGGCGCCGACCGCAGCGCGACAGCGGCGGCGCCCGCGAACGCCGCCGCCGGCGCCGCGGTCTCCGGGGCACCGACCGCGGCACGGTCTGCCGCCGCGGATATCACCGGGTCGCCGGCTTCCGAACGCCGCGTCACGTTCGAGGACGTCTATTTCACCCTCGACCGCCATACGCTGCGGCCGGAAGCGACGCGGCTGCTCGATGAAGCGGTCTCGACCCTGCAGGCCGACCCGACGCTGCGCGTTCAGGTGGAAGGGCACACCTGCAGCATCGGGACGGCCGAGTACAACCTGACGCTGGGCCAACGGCGCGCCGCCGCGGTGCGCGCCTATCTGCTGGAGAAGGGGATCGCCGCGAGCCGATTGACGACCGTCAGCTACGGGGAGGAACGGCCGGCGCACGACAACGGCACCACCGAGGGGCGCCGTCTCAACCGTCGCGCGGTGCTGAGCGTCAGCATCCAGCGCTGACGGAGACGGCACGAGGCCGGGCACGCGCCGAGCGCAGGCTCCCGGCTTCGGCGATTGGCGTGGGCGGGCAATTCACCGTTCCACCGTCACCGACACCGGCGACAGGATTCGGGCGGTGACTTCGGCGCCCGACTGGAACTCCGCGGCGCTTCGTTCACCCGCCATCACCATCGCGGTGCCGCCGCCGGCACCGGCGGTGGCGCCAACTGCCGCGCCTCTGGCGCCGCCGATGAGCGCACCGAGGATGGCGCCCGCGACGGCGCCGCCGCCAATCTTCTTCGCGCTGCGATCGCCGCGTTCCTCGCCATAGCGATAGATTGTGTCGGTCTGAATCGGCAACCGCGCACCGTCGGGCAGCACCAGCGTGTGGAACCGGATGCCGAGGCGCGCCCGCTCCTTGAACTTGCCGCCGCGCTCGACGAGCATGACCGAGCCGAGGGCGCGCGCGCCGGCCGGAATCGCCACGAGGCGACCGACCCGGACATCACGGACGACCCGCGCGTCGACGTCATCTTCGACCCGGGCGCGTTCGCTCGTCACGCCGCGATCGAGTTCGAGCCCGATGACCGAGTCGGCCGACACCACGAGCTCCTCGAACAGATTGACCGGTTCGACCGGTGTCGACGGCAGCGGTTCGGCCTCCGGCAGCGGCTCGAGCGGCGTCTGACGGCTGCTGTCGGCCTGGATCGTCGCGGGCGGCAGCCCGGTCGAGACCGGCGCGCTGTCGACCGGCGACGGCCGTTCGCCGGCTGGCTGGGAGGTCGGGAGCCGATTGACCGCCGGCGGCTGCACGGCCGCCGGTCTGCGGACCGGCTCGGGGCGGAGGCGGACGACCGCGGGACGCGAGGTGATCGCGACCGCTGTCGCGGTGGTATCGGGCGTCGCCTCCGGCGGGGCCGCGGGCGTTGCGTCGGCGTCGGCGTCGGTTGCCCGGATTGGCACCGCCGCGATGGAAGTGGCCGGCGCGTCGGCGCTGGCCGGAGCCGCCGCCTCGGTGCTGACGTTCGCCTGACGCGTGGCGAGATAGCCGCCGCCTGCCGCCGCGGTGACGCAGGCCAGCGCGAGGGCCCCGAACGCGAGTCGATTCGAAAGCATTGGGTGTGTCTCCTTGAACCCACCCGGCCTGACGCAAGCCGCGTACCTGAGCCTGGACGTCGAAAATGGCCTAAGTTCCTCGGAAAATGCAGCTTACCAGAACCGCACCGGGTCGCGGAGTGTCCTCTGGACGGGAAAGTGTCCCTCCTTCGCCGCGGTCGCGGCGGGCGCGCTGGGCCGTCTGCCGCCGGGCTTTGGGGCAGACGCATGTGCATGTGTCGCTCACCAGCCGATATGACCACTGTCGGCCCTCGCGAGGTCTGCCGTTGTCCGGGATGTGAGGAACGTATGTCTGTTATCGCCGCGGTGCTCGTTCCGCTGATGATCCAGGCCCTGGTCATCCTTGCCGCCCACGGTGTGCCGGAGCCCAGCACCCTGCCGGGCGCCGCACTGCTCGGGTTCCTGGCGCCCTACGCGCCGCAGATTGGCGCCATTGCGGTCGGCCTGATCATCATGGGCCGCCAGTTCGGGGTCTGGACCTTCGCCTTTGCGGCACTGTACGTCCCCGGGATGCTCCAGTTGCTGCAGTGGTTGCTGCTTCCGATGGTCGCCGCGATGGGATACCCGGTGGCAGCCGCCTGATCGCGGCTCCGACCCGCTGCCCGGGGTTCGAACCACGGCGGCCCGCCGGCACCCAACCGACACATCCCACTGACACATCCCACCGGCACATCCCACACGTCCACGCCGTCACGCCGGGCAGGGCGGTGCACAACCGACCCGTCGATCCATGGTTGACGAGGCAGCCGGCGGACTGATAGTTTCCTAGGCAACAAGCGAGCTCCCGTGCCGACGCGAAAAACCGTCTCCGGACTGCATCATCACCTCGGCTACTGGCTGCGAACCGTCTCGAACGCGGTCTCACGCCGCTTTGCTCGCCGAGTGGAGCGCGAAGGGGTGACGGTGGCCGAGTGGGTGTTCCTGCGCGTGCTCTACGACGCCGATTGGGTGGCGCCGTCCCGGCTGGCGGCGCACCTGGGAATGACCAGAGGCGCGATCTCGAAGCTCGCCGACCGTCTTCTCGAGAAGGCGCTCGTACGGTGGGAAGCGAACCCCGACGACGGGCGGGCCCACCGGCTGGCCCTGACGCCCGCCGGTCGGACGCTGGTTCCGCGGCTGGCCCGGATCGCCGATGCGAACGATGCGTCGTTCTTCGGTGCACTCTCTCCCGGCGAGCGGCGCCGGGTGGAGACGCTTCTCCGAAAGATCGCCGCGGCCCACGAACTCAGGAACCTGCCGATAGACTGACGCCATTCGGCGGCAGCACCACGACGCGGATGACGAGGGAGAGCACGATGGACGCACAACGAATCGCGATTGCCGAAGCCTGTCTGAACGCCGCGTTCGACCGGTCGATGGCTTTCCCCGAGGTGGTCGGCACGCTGATCGCGGCGGGCTTCGAGGGCTACATGGTCGACTACCGTCGCAGCACCACTACCTACTTCCTGCCGGATGGGGATAACGTCGTGCTCGAGCACCGCCGCTCGGAGGGAACGGTGGCCGCCCAGTTCGATCAGGCGGGTGTCGCCAGTCAGGTGAGGTGGGCCCAGGCCGACCCGCCGGACTATTCGTACGAGGCCTTCTGCTCGAACGTGAAGGCCGTCGGCTGCGCCGGCTACATCGTCTCCTTCTCGGGGCGCCGCGCCCTCTACTTCGGGCGGACCGCCGAAACGCACGTCGAGCATTTCCCCAGGTAGCCGACCGGGTCCCACCGTTGAGATGCGGCCGGATGGCCGGCTGCGCCGGCGTCGACCCCCAGGATGCTACTGTGGTGCAGTCCAACCGCGCCCGCATGCGACCCGGTGGGTCGCACTCGCCGTGACCGTCGGCGAACAGGAGCAGCGATGTCCACAGATCGCGTTCGATTCCTGCACGTTGCCAATGGCACCTGTACCACCCGGCTCATCGAGATGGCCGGCATCCCTGGCGCCCGCTCCATCTGGGCCGATCCGCTCTACGAGGGCCCGGTGCCGCCGGACCTGGGCGACGACGAGCTGCTCGAGGTGCGGCGGCGATACCTCGCCAGCCCAGGCGGTGACACCGGCGGGTTGGCGGCCGCACGCGATTCGTCGCACGATTCGGCGGCCAACGACATGCGAGCGTGGCGCGCGGCGATCGACCGCTACGACTCGTACGACGAACTGGTCCTGTGGTTCGAACATGACCTGTTCGATCAGCTCAATCTGATCCAGCTGCTCACATGGATTCGCCGGCGCCTGCCGTCTACCACCGCGGTGTCGCTCGTCTGCGTCGCCGCGTTTCCCGGACGTCCAGGCTTCAAGGGCCTTGGCGAACTCACGCCCCCCGAACTGGCGTCGCTCGTCGACGCCAGGCAACCGGTCGGCCACGAGCAGTACGCGCTCGCGGCCCGGGCGTGGCTGGCGTTTCGCGCGCCGACGCCCGAACCGCTCGACGCGGTGCGCGACGACGACACGTCCGCGCTGCCCTGCCTCGGCCCAGCCATCGCCCGGTTTCTGCAGGAATACCCATCGACGCGCGACGGCCTGTCCAGAACCGAACGGCGCCTTCTCGAGCTGGCGGACGGCACCGGCATCGCACTGGCGGACGCGTTCCCTCGCATGCACGACGATGAGACGGCCTACTACGTCACGGACGCCGGACTAGCCGCGATGGCCGCGACCTTGTCCGGCGCCGCGCCGGCTCTGCTGACGCTCGATCTCCCGGCGGCTGAGGCAGGTCGCGTGTTGCGCGGTCGCGTCACGCTCACGGACGCCGGCCGTTCCGTGTTGTCCGGCAGCCTGGATCGGGTTGCGACCTGCGGCATCGACAAGTGGCTGGGCGGCGTCCACCTGCAGCCGGGCGGCGGCGGCTGGCGCTGGGACGAGACGCGGCAGCGCGTCGTCCGGGCGCACCCCGGCTAGTCCTTCAGCACGACCAGCAGGTCGCGGGCTTCGATGACATCGCCCGGACCGACCAGGACGTCGCCGACCGTCGCCTCCTTCGGACTGTAGACCGCCGTCTCCATCTTCATGGCTTCGATCGACAGCAGCCGGTCGCCGGCCTTCACCCGCTGCCCGACCTTCGCGACCACGGACGACACCTTGCCCGGCATGGGCGCCGAGACGTGCAGCGGGTTCGCCGGGTCCGCCTTGGGACTCTGCTTCGCCGCTTCGACCGACTTGTCGCGCACGCGGATGTCGCGCGGTTGGCCGTTCAGTTCGAAGAAGACCGTCCGCGTCCCGTCGTCGCGCACCTCGCCGGTCGTCAGGTAGCGGACGATCAACGTCTTGCCGCGCTCGATCTCGATCGCGATCTCCTGCCCTGGGGTCAGGCCGTAGAAGAACTGCGCCGTCGGGATGCTCGACGTGTCGCCGAACTGCAGGCGGTGTTCGAGGAATTCCATGTAGACCTGCGGGTAGAGCAGGTAGGAGAGGACGTCCTCCTCGCGCGGTTCCTGCCGCATCTTCCCGCGCACCGCTTCGGCCGCCTTGCCGAAGTCCGCCGGCGCCAGCGAGGCGCTGGGTCGCCCCTCGATGGCCTTCACCTGCGCCGAGCGCAGGACGATGTCCTGGAACGCCCGCGGCCAGCCGCCTTCCGGCTCCCCGAGCAGGCCCTGCATCATCTCGACGACGCTGCGCGGGAAGCTGAGCGGACCCGTGGCGGACATGATGTCGTCGGACGTCAGGCGGTTAGTGACCATGAACAGCGCCATGTCGCCGACGACCTTGCTCGACGGCGTCACCTTGACGATGTCGCCGAACAGTCGGTTGGCCTCGGCGTACGCCTGGCAGATTTCCGGCCACTTGCTCTCGAGGCCGAGGTTCCGGGCCTGCTGGCGCAGGTTCGTGTACTGCCCGCCCGGCATCTCGTGCTGATAGACATCGGGCCCTGGCGCCTTCAGCCCTTCCTCGAAGGGATAGTAGAGCTCGCGCACCGCCGCCCAATAGCGGCTGAGTGCGTCGAGCGCCTCCTGGTCCAGGCCGGTGTCGCGCGGCGTGTGGCGCAACGCCGCGGCGATGCTGTTCAGGCACGGTTGGCTGGTCATGCTGCTCATCGACGCGAGCGCCGCATCGGCGATGTCGACCCCGGCATCGGCCGCGCGCAGGACGCTCGCCGCGTTGATGCCGCTGGTGTCGTGCGTGTGGAAGTGGATCGGAACCCCGATCTCGTCCTTCAGCGCTTTCACGAGCGCATAGGCCGCGTACGGCTTGCACAGCCCGGCCATGTCCTTGATGGCCAGCACGTGGGTGCCCATCTTGACCAGGTGCTTCGCCATCCGGACGTAGTAGTCGAGCGAGTACTTGGTGCGTGTCGGATCGAGGATGTCGCCGGTGTAGCAGATCGCCGCCTCGCAGATGGCGTCGGTCTCCTCGCGAACCGACTCGATGGCGAGCCGCATGTTGTCGGTCGAGTTCAGCGAGTCGAAGATGCGGAAGACGTCGATGCCGGACTGCGCGCTGCGCCGGATGAACGAGCGGACGACGTTGTCGGGATACGTCGTGTAGCCGACGGCGTTGCTGGCGCGCAGCAGCATCTGGAAGAGGATGTTGGGAATCCGCTGGCGCAGGACGTCCAGCCGTTCCCACGGGTCCTCCTGCAGGAAGCGCATCGACGTATCGAACGTCGCGCCGCCCCACATCTCGAGGCTGAACAGGTCGGGCGTCGTCCGCGACACGACGTCGGCAATCGCCGCCATGTCGTAGGTGCGGACGCGCGTCGCCAGCAGTGACTGGTGCGCATCGCGCATCGTCGTGTCGGTGATGAACAGGCGGTCCTGCTCGCGGATCCACTGCGCGAACTTCTCCGGCCCGAGCTCGGTGAGCGTCTGCTTCAGGCCGGGCGGCGGCGGGTCGCCGAGCGACAGACGCGACGGCTTGGGCGGCACCGGCACGGTCAGCTTGCGGCCGTCGATCGAGCCCTTCACGTCCGAACGCCCGTTGACGATGACGTCGCCGAGGTAGGTGAGCGCGCGGGTCGCGCGATCGCGCGGCACGCGGATGTGGAACAGCTCCGGTGTGTCGTCGATGAACGTCGTCGTCGCCGCACCCGAGCGGAACGTCGGGTGGTCGATCAGGTTCAGCAGGAACGCGATGTTCGTCTTCACGCCGCGGATGCGGAACTCACGCAGCGCCCGGTCGGCGCGCGACGCCGCCTCGACCAGCGTGCTGCCCCAGGTCGTCACCTTGACGAGGAGCGAATCGAAGAACGGCGTGATCACCGAGCCGCCGAAGCCGTTGCCGCCGTCGAGCCGCACGGCGAAGCCGCCGGCCGAACGGTAGGTGGTGATGCGGCCGTAGTCCGGGATGAAGTTGCGGTCCGGGTCCTCGGTCGTGACGCGGCACTGCATCGCGACGCCGCGGCATTCGATCGCCGTCTGGCCGGGCACGGCGAGCGGCGCCTCGTGCAGGCGGTGGCCCTGGGCGACGAGAATCTGGCTGCGGACCAGATCGATGCCGGTCACCACTTCGGTAACCGTGTGTTCCACCTGGATCCGCGGGTTCACCTCGATGAAGAAGAAATCACCCCGGTCGAGGTCGAGGAGGAACTCCACCGTGCCGGCGCTGCGGTACTTCACCGACCGGCAGAGCCGGGCGGCGGCGTCGCAGATCCGCTCGCGCATCTCCTGCGGCAGGTCGATGCTCGGCGCCACCTCGACGACCTTCTGGTGGCGGCGCTGCACCGAGCAATCGCGCTCCCACAAATGGACCAGGTTGCCGTGCGCGTCGCCGAGAATCTGCACCTCGATGTGCTTGGCGCGGGCGATGTAGCGCTCGAGGAACACTTCCGGACGGCCGAAGGCCGAGGCCGCCTCGCGCTGCGCCTCGTCCAGGCGCAGCCGCAGCTCGTCGGCGCTGCGGACGATGCGCATGCCACGGCCGCCGCCGCCGAAGCTGGCCTTGATCATCAGCGGATAGCCGATGCGCTCGGCCTCGCCGGCGATGAACTCCGGATCGTCGAGCGCGTCCGCGCTGCCCGGAATCGTCGGCACGCCGGCGGCGTCGGCCAGCTTCTTCGCCGCCGTCTTGTCGCCGAACATGTCGAGATGATCGGCCGTCGGACCGACGAACTCGATTCCCGCGTCGGCGCAGGCGCGCGCGAGTGCGGCACTCTCCGACAAGAAGCCGTAGCCGGGATGGATGGCGTCGACCGCCTGCTGCTTTGCAACCTCGATGATCGCCGCGATGTTCAGGTACGACTTGACCGGCTCGCCCCCTTCGGGCGGGCCAATCAGGAACGCCTCGTCCGCCTTGAAGCGGTGCAGCGAGAACCGGTCTTCGTGGCTGTAGATGGCGACGGTGCGTAATCCGAGCTCGGTGGCCGCCCTGAAGCAGCGAATGGCGATCTCAGAACGGTTGGCAACGAGCAGTTTCCGCATAGGCCTGAACAACGTGGTGGTGTGATCCGGGGGGTCGCGCAGGCGAGCAGCCGTGCCGACGGTGAACGCTCAAATTCTAACGGAAAGTTCCGCACCGTGACGCGGCAACCGACCGGCGGGCTGCGTCGGCCACCGCACCGACCGAGCCAGGTCAGGCGATCGCCGGGTGATCGGGGTTGGCGATAAGATCGGGCTGTGACCCCCTCGACCGACATCATTGTCATCGGCAGCGGCATCATCGGCTGTGCCGTGGCCTGCGAACTGGGACGGCGCGGCGCGTCCGTGCGCGTCCTCGATGACCGGATGGCCGGCATGGGCGCGACGCAGGCGTCCGCCGGCATGCTGGCACCGTACAACGAGATCGACGAGGAAGGGGCGCACCTCGAGCTGACCCTGCGCGCGCTGGACTGCTTCGACGCCTTCATGGCCGGCGTGACGGCCGACAGCGGCCAGCCGGTGCCGTACCACCGCACCGGCACGCTGACGCTGGCGTTCAGCGACGACGCCGCGGCGCGACTCGGCCGTCTGCTGGAGCTGATGCGGGCGCGCGGCGTGGCGGCGCAGCTGCTCGACGCCGACGAGGTGCGTCGCGAAGAGCCGGCCGTGTCGCCGGCGGCGCGCGGCGGATTGGTCATCCGGTCGCACGGCTACGTTGCCGCCACCGTCCTGACGCAGGCGCTGGTCACGGCGGCGCGTCGGTACGGGGTGACGTTCACGGTGGCGCCGCGGGTCCACACCGTCCGCCAGCACCGGGACGAGGTCGTCGTCGACAACGGCACCGAGACCTTCGTCGCCGCGCACGTCGTCAATGCCGCAGGATCGTGGGCCGGTCAGGTGCGCGTGGAGGGAGCCGCCGTCGTGCCGGTCCATCCCGTGCGCGGCCAGCTGCTGCATCTCAAGGCGTCCGGACCGAACCTGCGGCGGGTCACGTGGGGCGAGCGCTGTTATCTCGTTCCGTGGGATGACGGCTCGCTGCTCGTCGGCGCCACGGTCGAGCATGCCGGATTCGACGAGCGGACCACACTGGGCGGGATGCGCGAGCTCATCGCCGCCGCCGCCGCGACGCTGCTGCCGGAGTGGCACGCCACGGTCGTCGGAGTGCGCGCCGGACTGCGGCCCGGAACGCCCGACGACCTGCCGATTATCGGCCCGTCGGCCGTTGCGCCCCGCGTGATGTACGCCACCGGGCACTATCGCAACGGCATCCTGCTGGCACCGATCACCGCGACGCTGGTCGCCGACGCGCTGCTTGGCGGCACGCTCGATCCCATGCTGTCGGCCACCAGCCCGGCGCGATTCGGTGCTCTGTAGGTGGCACCGTTGCTCATCGGCGGTCGCCCGTACCGGATCCGCGCGAGCCAGCGCAACGGTCGCTGGACGGCCCATGCGGTCCGCGGCGACAACGGCGACCGCTTCGGCGGCGACTTCGTCGGAGAATCCGAGGCGACTGCCGCCGCCGCCGTGATCCGCTGGCTCGAGTGGCAGACCGCTCATGCCGGCGCCCTCGAAGCGCTGCAGGACGCCGAACGGGCGTACCATCGATCGATTGCCGGGCACCTGTTCGCGAGTTCGGCCGACGAGGCGGCGACGCTTCAGACTCGGCGCGATCGGCTGGACGCGGTGGAGCTGGCGCGACGGCGGCTCGACGAGGTGCGCGCCCGCCAACCGGACGCCTGAGTGATACTTGCCGGTGCGGATGACTCGAACACGCGCAGAGAACAGGAGCGTCACACCATGGCCACCCTCTCGTCGGATGACGTCCGGGACCGGCTGCGCGGCCTGAACGGCTGGCGCCTCGACGGCAACGCGGTCGTGAAGCAGTTCACGTTTGCCGGGTTTCCCGAAGCAGTCGCCTTCGTCTCGCGTCTGGTACCAGGCGCCGAAGCCGCCGACCATCATCCCGACATCACGATCCACTATCGCCGGGTCACGCTGGCGTTCACGACCCACAGCGAAGGCGGACTGACCGAGAAGGATTTTGCCGGCGCCGCGGCGGCTGATCGATGCGTCTGAAGAAGACCTACAGCTCGCGCGAGGTGGCGGCGTTCACCGGACTGACGGCCCGCCAGCTGCAGGTCTGGCACGCCGATGGCCTGATGCTGCCGGCCATACCGCCGCATCGCACCGACGCCGGCGGCTACACCGAACGCCGGTACACGCCGATCGAGCTCTTCGAACTGCAGGTGTTCGCCGACTTGCGGGAGTGCGGCTTCACGGTCCCCCAGCTCCGCGGCGTCGTCGACGCACTCCGCGAGCACTTCGGCACGCGCATCTTCGAAGCGATCGGCGGCGGTGGCCTCGTCGATCTCCTGACCGATGGGCACGACGTCTACGTGCGCACCCCGACCGGTGAGTACTTCAACCTGTTGAACAATCCGACGACACCGCTGCTGGCGATGGGCGATCTCGGGCGCTTGCGGGAACTGGGACGAAAGACACGGAGAGCGCGGCGGAAGCAGGTGCCGCGCGGCTGACCCGGCCGGCGCGGCCCGCCAAGCGGAGCGTCAGCGAATCGGAAACACCTTTTCGAGGTCGTCGGCGGGGCGCGGGATGACATGGACGCCGACCAGTTCGCCGACGCGGCGGGCGGCGGCGGCACCGGCGTCGGTGGCGGCCTTCACGGATCCGACGTCCCCCCGCACGATGACCGTCACGAGGCCGGCGTCGACCTTCTGCCAGCCGACGATGGTGACGTTCGCGGTCTTGACCATGGCATCCGCCGCTTCGATCATGCCCACCAGCCCGCGTGTCTCGACCATCCCGAGGGCATCACCGACGTCTCGCTTTGCTTTGTCTGCCACGCGCTCACTTTAGCACTACTCCGGCCGGGATCGTGCCGCCGCCCGGGCCTCAACGAGAAGGGCCCGCCATCGCCCCGGTCGATGCCACCGGGCGGTCCCGGCGCGGCTCGCCAGCCTTCAGAACAGGCCCGGGAATCGCGTCGGATCGACAGCGTAGCCCGGGAACACAGCGGCGGCCGACCGCAGGCCCAGGTGCTTGACGACGACCTCCGCGAACACGTCGCGGAAGTCGGTGGTGATCGCGAGGTCGCGTCCGTCGTAGCGCTGGTGCGCGGCCAGCCCCGGCCACCTCCCGTAGACCCGGCCGCCCTTCACGCCACCGCCGATCAGCAGCATCGCGTTGCCGTGGCCATGATCGGTCCCCCGGTTGCCGTTCTCCGCCACCGCCCGCCCGAATTCCGACATGGTCAGGACGACGGTGTCGGTCATCCGCTCGCCGAGGTCGGTGACGAGCGCGGCGAGCGACTGGCCGAAGTCGGTCAATCGGGTTGCCAGCGATCCCTGCGTCGTGCCCTGGTTGACATGGGTGTCCCATCCGCCGATCTCGGCGAACGCGATCTCGAGACCGACCTCGGCTTTGCACAACTGGGCGATCTGCTGCAGCGCCCGGCCGAAGGGGCTGCGCGGGTAGCGGACACCATTCTCCGGTCGATAATGTCGCGGGTCGGCCAGGCGCAGCGTCTTCATCGCGTCGAATGCGTCGCGGCCGACGCCGTTCAGGACGCGGTCGGCCGCCTGCGCGTACTCCGACTCGAACCCGCCGGCGGCCGGGCCGCGGACGCCGAACTGGCCGAGATCGCGCACCGCCAGCGCCGGCGCGCGTCCCTGCAACAGGCGCGGCAGCTGCGCCGACAGCGCGACTGCCTGGACGGCGGCGGCCGGACCAGCCGCCACCCGCTCGGTGGCGCGGACCTGGAGATAGCGGTTCAGCCAGCCGTCCGCGGTGCGCTTCACGCCGGGTGTGCCCGACTCCATGTAGTCCTGCGCGTCGAAGTGCGAGCGGGTGGCCGCCGGCGATCCGCACGCGTGCACGATCGCCAGGTCGTGCCGGTCCCAGAACGGTTTGAGCGGCGACAGCCGCGGATGCAGCCCGAAGAAGCCATCGAGGTCGAGGGCCGCCTGGTCGCCGCCGGCCGGACGGGGCACGGCAATCGTCGGGCGGACACGGTAGTAGTCTGCTTCGCCGTACGGGACGACGACACTGAGGCCGTCGACGGCGCCGCGCTGGAAGATCGCGATCAACCGCCTGGCGCGGCCCGGCGTCGCCGCCATCGCCGTCCGGGCCAGGAACGACGGCGCAAAGCCGAGGCTCACCAGGGCGAAGCCGCCGCGCTTCAGGATGACTCGACGGGAGATCATGGGCGTCCCTCTCCGCCTACCGTCAGCGCTTCTGGAACTCGGGAGCGCCGAGCGTCAGTGCCACGCGTTGCCACTCGGTGGTCGCCCGGCCGACGATGCCGGCGGTCGACTCGGAGAGCGGGCCGATGGCGTTGCGGTCGAGCGACGCCGCGCGGCGCAATCCCGACCGGGCTCCGCCACGGGCGATGGTCTGAGCGACGTTGATGCGGGCCACGAGTGCGCCGGCGTTCGCCCAGGCATCCGCCGTGTCGCCGTAGCCGGTCGGCGGCTGGCACTGGTACAGCGGCATGCCGAGATCGGAAATCTGGCGGACGAGGGGCCGCGCATCCGTCACCTCGCCGTCGACGGCGCGGATCGCGCTCACGACGAATTCGAGCGGCGTCTTGGTCTTGACGCGCATGACGTCGGGCGACAGGAACTCGGACGAGGACAGGAGTGTGCGCATCACCTCGCGCAGGTCGCCATCGGTTTCCCGGAAGCGGGCCGCCAGGCGATCGATGAGCGCCAGCGGCGGTTCGTCGCTGACGAAGCGCCGTGCCAGCTTGCCGGCAATGGCGCGCGCGGTGGCCGGATGCCGCGCGAGCAGGTCGAGCACGGCTTCACCATCACGCGCGCCGTTCCGGGCACCGCCGGGAATAGGGTGTCCAAGCACCACCTTGTCTCCCGGGTCGTGCCGCCGCGGGTCGAAGTGGAACGCCGCGCCGCCCTGGCGCGGCCGGTCGATCGTCCAGCCGGTGAACGCCCGCGCCACCTCGGTGATGTCTGCCTGCGTGTAGCCGCCATCGACGCCGAGCGTGTGCAGCTCCATCAGCTCGCGGGCGTAGTTCTCGTTCAGCCCTCGCTTCTGCGGCGTCACGCCAGCCCCGCGGTCGAGCCGTCCGTCGCTCGACCGTCGATCGACGAACCGGCGGCGACGCGCCTCGCGGCTCGACAACCGGCCGCGGCCGGCCGACCCGTGCGGACCGTTCGGGTCGGTGCTCAACCAGTTGTCCAGGTAGAAGAGCATCGCCGGGCTCTTCGCCGTGGCGCCGAGCAGGTCGCGAAAGCGTCCGAGGACGTGCGGACGGATCGCGGCCCGCTCGTATTCATTGAGGAAGAAGCGGTCGAGCCCCTTCCGTGCATCGACGTTGAAGTGGTTGAACCAGAAGTCGGTGAGCACCGCTTCGAGCTGGCGCTCGCTGTAGATCGCCCGGAGCACCTTCTGCTGGCTGAGCTCATCGACCGGCAGCGCCGCGGCCCGGACCAGCGCCGGGCCGACCGGACGCGGGCCGTCGCCGTCCTGGCTCGATCGCGGTCCCGCGCCCGCCCGGCGGGCGTCGAACAGCGGCCGCGCGAAGCGCCGGACGATGTCCCCCGGGGTCATCTCGAGCGTCGGCAGTCCCGTCAGGCGCTGGTCGAGTCCGGGATCGGCGATCCGCTCCGGGTGCAACTGTCGTTCGATGTACGCGGCGAGCCCGATGCGGTCGACCGCGTCGACGTCGCGACCGCGGGGTCCGAACGTCACCCGGTTGAGGACGTGAAGGACCGTGCGTCGGTCCTGACGGCCCGCGGCAGCTTCCGCCTGCCGCGTCGACACCGGCCACACCTGCCCCGGCGGGATCGCGAGACCGGCGCCGGGCGCACTGGAGAGGACAATCGCCGCAGTCCAGGCAGCGGTGGTACGGCTCGTCATGGCGGGTTAGACCGGAGGCGTCGACGGTCGGTTTAACCGGCCGGCGAACCATAATGGTCGGTCATGCAGCTGATCGACGTCGGCGAGGGTCCGCTTCTCGATGAGATCCTTCGCGAAACCCACACGATTTGGGCCGACCGGATCGATCCGGCGCCGTTCCGGCAGTTCTGGCTGGCCCAGCTCAGGACGGCCTGGGGCCGCGAGCATCTGTGCCGCGTCGCGCTGGTCGACGGCGGCCGGGTGCTGGCGAGCACCAAGGTGTACGAGTTCACCGCTCGGGTGGACGGCGAGGCCGTCGGCGTCTGCGGCCTGGGAGCCGTGTTCACGCAGACGGCGCACCGCCGCAGCGGCCACGCCCGCGAGCTGATCGACCGGGTGCTGGCGCGCGCCGTCGGGCGCGGCCAGCGGCTCGCCCTGCTGTTCTCGGAGATCGGCATGGACTACTATGCGCGCATCGGCTTCACGGCGGTCGCCACGCACGACGCCACCTTCCGCGTGACGCCGCCCCGGCAGCGCGGCGCGCCGGCCACCATGGTGCGGGCCGGCGACGATCGCGACTACGAGGCCGTCGTCAGGCTCGGTCGTGCGCAGGCGGCGCCGTTCCGCTTCCACCTCGATCGCGATCGCAGCGTGGTTCAGTACGGCATCGTGAAGCAGCGGCTGCGCGCCGGGTTCGGGCCGGCCGGCCTTCGCGAGCTGCAGTTCTTCATCGCGGAGGAGGGGACATCCGCGGTGGCCTACGTCGCGATCGGCGTCGAGGGCGACCGCTGGACGCTGCTGGAGTGTGGCGATCGTGACGTGACGGGAGCGCGGGTCGGCGCCATCCTGCAGGTGCTGCTGGCCCGCGAGCCGTCGCGCCGCCCGCCGGTGATTGTCGGACGGCTGCCGCCTGGCTTCCTGCCGCCGCAGATGGCGGTGGTCGACCGGCACGAAGCCAAGGAGCTGATGATGATCCGGCCGCTCGGCGACTTCCGCCTCGCCGCGCCGCTCGCCGAGGATCAGGTGCTGTACTGGCGCAACGATCTGTTCTGACGCATCGGCGACGGCAGGTCGGCGACAGGCGCGGATGGATGACGATTTCCGGAGACGAGTGATGGTCGATTTCGAGAAGCTCGGAGCGTTCTACCTCGGTCGCGAGTACGACGCGGCGGCCGGCACGGCGGCTGGCGATCTCGTGTTGTACGATTCCCGGGATCTCGTCACGCACGCGCTGATCGTCGGCATGACCGGCAGCGGCAAGACCGGCCTCGGCATCTCGCTCATCGAGGAGGCCGCCATCGACGGCGTCCCGGTCATCGTCGTCGACCCGAAGGGTGACCTGACGAACCTGCTGCTGACGTTTCCGGACCTGCGTCCGGAGGACTTCCAGCCGTGGGTCAGCGAGGACGAAGCACGGCGCGCCGGCCGGAGCGTCCCCGAGTTCGCCGCCGACCAGGCGGCGCGCTGGCAGACGGGGCTGGCCGACTGGGGGCAGGACGGCGCCCGTATCAGGCGCCTGAAGGACGCCGCGGACTTCGCCGTCTTCACGCCCGGCAGCACCATCGGCACGCCGGTGTCGGTCCTGCGCTCGTTCACGAAGCCGGATCTCGACGATGCCGAGCTGGTGCGCGACCGCGTGCAGTCGACCGTCTCGAGCGTGCTCGCGCTCGCCGGCATCGACGGCGAGCCGGTGAAGAGCCGCGAGCACATCCTGCTGTCGACGCTGCTGCTCGCCGCGTGGCAGGCGGGCGAGAGCCCCGACCTGGCGACGCTGATCGGCCGCGTGCAGCAGCCGCCGATGGCGACGATCGGCGTGATGGACATCGACTCGTTCTTCCCGCAGAAGGATCGCTTCGAGTTCGCGATGGCGATCAACTCGCTCCTCGCCTCGCCGGGATTCGCCGTGTGGACCGAAGGGGTGCCGCTCGACGCCGCGTCGTTCCTGCGGACCGCGAGCGGCAAGCCGCGCGTCTCGATCTTCTCGATCGCGCACCTCGACGACAGCCAGCGCATGTTCTTCGTCACGCTGCTGCTGAATGCGCTGATCGGCTGGATGCGAACCCAGTCCGGCACGTCGAGCCTGCGCGCGATGTTCTACATGGACGAGATCTTCGGCTTCTTTCCGCCGGTGGCGAACCCGCCGTCGAAGCCGCCGCTGCTCACGCTGCTCAAGCAGGGACGCGCGGCCGGCCTCGGGGTCGTGCTGGCGACCCAGAACCCGGTGGATCTCGACTACAAGGGGCTCTCGAACATCGGCACCTGGTGGCTCGGCCGGCTGCAGACCGATCGCGACAAGGCCCGCGTGCTCGACGGTCTCGAAGGAGCGAATACCGGCAGCGTCAATCGCGACGAGATCGACGCGCTGCTGTCTGGCCTGTCGAGCCGGGTCTTCCTGATGCGCAACGTGCACGAGGACGGCAACATCCTCTTCCAGTCGCGGTGGGCGCTGTCGTACCTGCGCGGTCCGCTGAGTCGCGACGAAGTGAAACGGCTCGCCGCGGGCCAACTGGCGCGCGCCGGCGAGCCAGCTGCCGCGACCGCGACGACCGCGCCTCGTGGGGTCTCGGCGGGTGCCCCGGTGACCGCCACCGCCCCGGCTGCCGCCCCCGCTGCCGCCGTCCTGCCGGCGACCCGAACGCTCCTGCCGCCTGACGTGCCGCAGTACTTCACCGGGCTGGTCACCGCGACCCGCCCGCTGGCCCCGGCGATTTACGGTGCCGCCGACCTTCGCTTCACCGACGCCAGACGCCAGGTGGACGTCACCCGCTCGGTGGCGTACATGACCGGTGTGAGCGACGGCCCGGTGCCGGTGGACTGGACGGTCGCCGAATCGGTGGACGTCGCGCCCGACCAGCTGCAGACCGTCGCGCCGGACGGGGCGACCTATGACGAGGTGCCGGGCCCGGCGACGAAGGCGAGAAACTACGCCGCGTGGTCGAAGCAGTTCAGCACCTGGCTGTCGTCGAACGAGTCGATCGAACTGATGGTCAGTCCCACCACCGGCGAAGTCTCGAAGCCGGACGAATCCGAACGGGACTTCCGCGCCCGTCTCCATCACGCCGGCCGCGAGGTCCGCGACGACGAGATCGAGCGGCTGCGCAAGAAGTACGCGCCGAAGCAGGCCGCCCTGCAGGAAAAGCTGCGGCGCGCGCGACAGGCGGTCGAGAAGGAGACGGAGCAGGCCTCGGGCGCGAAGCTGCAGACCGCCATCTCGTTCGGCGCCACGCTGGTCGGGGCGCTGCTCGGCCGCAAGGCGATGTCCGCGGCCAACGTCGGCCGGGCGACGACCGCGGCGCGCAGCGTCGGCCGAACGATGAAGGAGTCCGAGGACATCGGGCGGGCCCGGGAGAACGTCGCGACCCTCGAAGCGCAAATTGCGGCGCTCGACGACGAACTCGCCGCCGAGACGGCGGCCCTGCACGTCAGCACCGACGTCGTGAACGAGAAGCTCGACACGGTGACGCTCAAGCCGAAGCGCGGCCAGGTGACCGTGAAGGTGGTTGCGCTGGTCTGGCAGTAGACGGCCGGTGTCGGTCCCGAGACGGCCGGTGTCGGTCCCGGCCCGCCACGTCCGGAGCGTCGGCCCGCCGACCGCCGCCGCCTAGTCGAGGAACCGATGCCGGGTCGCCGCGTCCGGCCGCAGGCATTGCCGGCGCGTCACCCGATGGCGATGGCGGGCGACGAGGTCGTAGACAGCGTCGCGGAGCGGCCGCGGAATCGCGCGCACCACCGTCAGCCACTGCCACCAGCCGCCGAGGTAGGCGACGACGCACAGTGCCGCATCCGAACGGATCGCCGCCGACTCTTCGGTCGATCCGGATGCCGGCCGCAGCCAGATCACCGAGTCGGCGCCAGCCAGCGCGGGATGGCGGGCCAGCACAGACCGACCGAACGCTCCCTGCTGCGCGGCGAAGCGCAGCGTGCCTCGCCGATCATGGCGCAGCACGAACTGCACGCTCGCGGCGCACAGCCCGCACGTGCCGTCGTACAGCAGCACCTCCGACATCAGCGTCGCCGGACGTCAGCTCTCGCTCATGAACGGGTACTCGTAGGAACGCGGCGGATTGAAGGTTTCCTTCACGGTCCGGGCGCTGACCCAGCGGACGAGATTGAGCCGGGAGCCGGCCTTGTCGTTCGTGCCGGACGCCCGCGCGCCGCCGAACGGCTGCTGGCCGACGACGGCGCCGGTCGGCTTGTCGTTGATGTAGAAGTTGCCGGCCGCGTGAC
Source organism: uncultured Acidobacteriota bacterium (assembly GCA_902825985.1). Taxonomy (GTDB): domain Bacteria; phylum Acidobacteriota; class Vicinamibacteria; order Vicinamibacterales; family CAVVIG01; genus VFZL01. Next base: position 45,442 of record CADEDC010000003.1, read on the forward strand.
GGAGTGCCGACGCCGCCTCGACAACCGCGCGACGATCCTGGGCGAAGATCGCGCCGGTCAAGGCGTACGGCGACGTCCGATCCACCAGCACCAGCAGGTCGCGCCACCGGTCGTCGTCGTAGGCATGCGCCGTGACCAGGGGTCCGAAGATCTCCTCGCGCATCAGCCGATCGGCCGGATCCCCGGTTTCAACCAGCGTCGGGCGCACGAAGAAGCCGGTCGACGCATCGCACTGCCCGCCGGCGACGATGGTGGCGTGCGCCCGTGCGTGGTCGATGTAGCCCTGGATTCGATCGAAAGCCCGCCGGTCGATGACAGCGCCCATGAAGTTGCGGAAGTCCCGGATGTCGCCCATCGCGATGCCGTCGATCATCGCGACGACGCGGTCCTTGACGTCGGGCCACAGCGAGCGCGGCACGTAGACGCGGCTGGCGGCCGAGCACTTCTGCCCCTGGAATTCGAACCCGCCGCGCACGATGGCGGTCGCCAGCGCCGCGACGTCGGCCGACGCGTGCGCCACGATGAAGTCCTTGCCGCCGGTCTCGCCGACGATGCGCGGGTACGAGCGATACGAGGGCATCGAGGCGCCGATCGTCTTCCACAGGTCGTTGAAGACGGTGGTGCTGCCGGTGAAGTGCACGCCGGCCAGATCGGGGTGCGAGAGCAGCTCGCGCGAAATCGTCAGCGGATCGCCGGCCACCATGTTGATGACCCCCGGCGGCAGCCCGGCCGCCTGCAGCAGCGCCATGACCTGGTGGGCCGAGAACATCGCGCTGGCTGCCGGCTTCCAGACGACCGTGTTGCCCATCAGCGCCGGCGCGGTCGGCAGGTTGGCGGCGATCGACGTGAAGTTGAAGGGGGTGACGGCGTATACGAACCCTTCGAGGGCCCGGTACTCGACCTGGTTCCACATGCCCTTGTCGCTGATCGGCTGCTCGTCGAGCAGGTCCTGCGCGAACTGCACGTTGAAGCGCCAGAAGTCGATGGTTTCGCACGCCGAGTCGATCTCGGCCTGGAACGCCGTCTTCGACTGGCCGAGCATGGTCGCGGCGTTGACCCTGTCGCGCCAGCTGGTCGTCAGAAGCTCGGCTGCCTTGAGGAAGACGGCGGCCCGATCTTCGAAGGGCCAGGACGACCACTCGCGATGGGCGTCGTGTGCGGCGGTCAACGCGGCGCGCACGTCGTCGGCCGAGGCGCGGGCGTAGCGTCCGAGGACGTGCGCGTGATCGTGCGGCATGACGGCGGCTGCGGTGTCTGCCGTCATGATCGACCGGCCGCCGATGACCAGCGGGATGTCGATGCATTCGCCAGCCATCGCCGCGAGCGTCGTCTTCAGCGACGCCCGTTCGGGGGTGCCGGCGGCGTACGATCGCACCGGTTCGTTGAGCGGCGTCGGCACCCGCCGGCGCCCGTTGAACGCAGAGGTAGGTGGCATCGGATCCCTCGAAGACATGCGCCAGCGAGTGTACTCGCTTCGCGGCGGCCGGGCGTCAGCGCACCGGCGCGCCGCGCTGGTCGCTCAGCAGCGGCTCGTTGAGAAAGGTCGTCAACGGCGCCACCTGTTTGAACACGTCGAGGACGCCGGCATAGAAGCGCCGGCTGGTCGCGAAGGCAGCCGGGAACTCACGGCCCGCGAGGAACTGCCGGTACCGCAGGTAGACGGCGGCCGGATGATCGGCGGCGAAGCCGCGTGGCGTGCGCTGCAGCTGATCGCCGTGCAGTTCGCCCACCGTCTTCGTGAAGGCGGGTGACTCGACGATGGCGCGCAGTCGGCGATGGTTGGCGGCGATGTGCTCGCGGACCGCGAGGAGCTGCGACGTGTCAGGCGCGTACATGCCGCCGCCGATCCAGACCCAGCCGGGGGCGACCTCCAGATAGAGGCCGGCGCCCTGGTGCTTCGGCAGGCCGCGTGTCGGAAAGCTGGCGGCGATGTTGGTCTTGAGCGGCGTCTTGTCGTCCGAGAAGCGCGTGTCCCGATAGATGCGGTAGATCGCCGTCTTCGGGTCGGCGACCAGATGCGGCGCGAACTGCCGCATGTCGTCGGCGAGGCGCTCGACCAGTCCGGTCATCGGCGAGCGCAGCAGCCGCTCGTAGTGGTCCTTGCGTTCGCGGAACCACTCGCGGTCGTTGTTCCGCTTGAGGGCGCGCAGAAACGACAGCGCCCTGGGGCTGAACGCGGTGAACCGTTCGGCTGGCATCAGCGGCTCCCGCCGGCGGACGCGGCGCCGGCCGCCGGCATCGGCAGCCGACCTGTCGGCATCGCCCGATAGCCGCGGCGCCGGCTGGCGGTTTTCCGCGCGATCCGCGGCGTCGAGCCGGCAACCTGCCGGACGCTTACTGCGAGGCGTCGACCGACGGAATACCGCATGCCATCTCCCGCTGTTTTTGCACGCAAAATCGACGTCGAGCAACTATATTCAGCCCCTTCGACCGTTGTAAAGTTGCGGCTCATCATGAGACTCGCAATCGTCGGTTCCGGCGCCGTCGGTGGGTTCTTCGGCGCGAAGATGCAGCGCGCAGGACATGAGGTGTTCTTCCTGGCGCGCGGCGCACACCTCCATGCCATGCGGACGCGTGGTCTCACCGTCCGCAGCCCGAAAGGCGAGTGGCGCCTCAAGGTCCGGGCCGAAGAGCGCGGCGACGGCCTCGGCGAGATGGACTTCGTCTTCTACGCGGTGAAGACCTACAGCAATCCCGAGGCGCTGCTGCTGCTGAACGTCGTCGCCGGCGATCACGCCGTCGTGCTCACGTTGCAGAACGGCGTCGACAGCGCCCGCGAGATCGAGGAGGTCATCGGCCTCGGGCGTGTCATCGGCGGGGCGGCGTATGTCGCGACCGCGCTGACCGAGCCCGGCGTCATCACCCAGACCGGTCCGCATCGCCGCGTCGCGTTCGGCGAGACCACCGGCGACGTGTCGCGCGTGTCGACGCGGTGTCTGCTGCTCGACACCGTGTTCAAGGAGGCCGACATCGTCTCCGAGCCGTTCGCGAACGGCTGGGTGCCGCTGTGGGAGAAGTTCGTGTACCTGGCGCCCTTTGCCGCGTTCACCGGAGCGTCCCGCCAGCCGATCGGCGCGCTGTGGACCGATCCGGATGCCCGCGCGCTGATGGTGGCGGCGTTCAAGGAGGTGCTCGCCGTCGCGGCGGCAGAGCGGGTGAAGGTGAGGCCCGGCACCTTGAAGCGGATTCTCGCGTACGTCGACGGCCTCGACCCGACCGTGCGATCGTCATTGCTCATCGATCTCCAGCAGGGCAAGCCGACCGAAGTGGAAGCGCTGCTCGGTGCGGTCGTTCGTCGGGCCAGGCGGCGGCGCGTGAAGACGCCGATCATGAACACGCTGTACGCCGCCCTGCGCGAACGTCCGCCGGTGGTGGTGCCGCAGCCGCGCATCCCGCCGCTGCCGCCGAGCGTCTTCACCTACGACCTGCCGCGATAGGCTTCGAGACACCGTTCCCGCGCCTGCCGCGGCACGAGCGGAAAGGTCTCGAGCACGTGGGCATACTCCTCCGTCGTCAGGTCGTACAGACGTGCGACCATGGCGTTCAGCCGCGTGTCCATCTCGGTACGAACCGCGGCGTCCGATTCCCGCCCGCCGTCCGTCTTCGACCGTGACAGGCGGCGCGCCAGCCCGGCAATCACCGGGAACGCCGCACCAGCCTCGGGCCGGGTTGGCACCGGCAGCCGCTCGACGATGGCGGTGGTGACATGGGTGGTGACACGCTGCCGGACGAGGTAGTTCACGACAACGCTGTTGAACAGGCCGCACAGAAAGTGCTGCGCGGCGAGCGGCAGTTGCGTCTTGAGGCAGAACACCGTGTGGGTCGAGGCGCTGCCGGACGGCAGCAGCGCCGCGATCAGCGTCTGGCGATTGGTCGCCGCGGCGACGTCGCGATAGGCGAGCCGCGGCCGATGTACGCGGGCCCCCAGCCGGCGTCGCGCGTCAGCCGCGCCGATCGCGTGTTCGACGCGCGCGAGCTCGACGACGAACGGATGCAGCCACTTGCCCTCGACGACCGGCAGGCCGTGGCCGGCCGGCCGCAGCAGGTGCCGATCGTCGGTGGCGTTCAGCTCGCGGCCGAACTGCGCCGACCAGCCATCGCGGGACCCGAGCGGCGCGAATCGCCGGGCGGCGCGCTCGACGAGCGTCAGGTCGATCGGCTGGCGCACGTCCGGCACCGCGAGATCGGCGCCGGAGAGCCGCTGCAGCAGGCTGCACGACAGATGCACCGGGAACCAGTCGGCCCGCCCGCTGTCCTCCGCTTCGAGCACCGCCGGATCGCTCTCGCCGCCGCGGATCCCCAGACGCTGCGTCGGCGATCCTTTCGTCGCTGTCACGAGCGCGAATCGCATGCTGCGGTGAATCGGAAACACGGCGCGGCGATTGTCGAATGCCACGACGCCGTCGACGTCGCACTGCGAGAACAGGCGGCGGCGTAGCGGGCCGCTGCCATGGTCGCTGAGGACGCCGCCCGGCAGCACCAGGCCGAATCGGCCGCCCGGACGCAGCAGCGCCATCGTCCGGTCGACGAACAGCTGATAGCGGTTGGCCTGGCCGTGGCTGGTTCCGTCGTAGACGCCGGAATCGCGACAGAAGCGAACGGCGCGGGCGGCGTCGGCCTTGGCCGCGGCACGCGGCACGTCGTGTCCGGTATCGCCCCGCATCATGTCCCACGGCGGATTACCGACGATCGCGTCGAAGCCGGCGTGCGCCAGCCGTCGGCCATCGCGGTCGAAGAAGACCTCCGGGAACTCGAGCTCCCAGTGGAAGAAGCGGCGGGCGGCGGCGATATCGGCGGCGCTCGCGAGGTACGGTTCGACGATATGGGTCGGCAGCTCGCTGCGGCCGCGAAGGATCGCATCGGCGAGCGCGCCGTAGGTGGCTGGCGGGGCCGCGGCGCCGGCCGTGAACCATCGCGCACACCAGAGGTCCGCGACCCGGCGCCAGCGGCTCAACGCGGAATCCTGGCGGTCGAGGCCGGCCAGCAGCCGCTCCTTGGCGCGCACCTGATCCACGGTATCGCCCGGTCCGGCGAGCGAGAAGCGTGCCGGCACGACGGTGCGCGCCGCTGCCTCGAACGCATCGTCGCCTTCGAAGAGCTGCGGCCCTGGCGCCGGTCGACGGCTGCGGCGGCGCGGTGCGGGCGCCCGCGTGAGCGACGCCAGCCACGCACCAACCAGACTGTCTCCGGTCCGCAGGTGATGATCGAGGAACGACAGCGGCCGATCGGCGGCGAGCGTTGCCAGCCACAGCGACAGCCGGGCGAGCTGCACGGCCATCGGATTCAGGTCGACGCCGAACAGGCAGCGTTCGGCAATCAGCCGACGGAAGCGGGCACGGTCGGCCTCCGTCAGGTCGGCGGCGTCGCAGTCGCCGTCGGCGACCAGTGCGTCCTCGTACGCCGCAGCGAGGAACGCGCACGCGGTGACGAGGCAGGCACCGCTGCCCATCGACGGGTCGAGCACGCGCAACGCGAGAATGTCGTGCGGCCGGCGGCCGGCCACCAGCGGCATCAACGTCTGGCGCACGAGATAGCGGGCGATCGGCTGCGGGGTATAGAACGAGCCCGTCGCCTTGCGGGCGCCGGAGCCCGGGGCGAGCCGCAGGGCGCCGTGACCGGCACCGCCATCCCACGTCGGCTCGTAGTCGAGCAGTGTCTCGTAGACCGCGCCGAGCTGCTCGACGCCCAGATCGCCGTAGGCGATCGGTTCGCGGCCGCCGCGGGCAATCGACGGCCGCGTGGTCAGCGCCAGCACGGCACGTCCGGCGGCCCGGTCGTCGAGATTGCGGCGTTCCACGAAGGGCGCACGTCCGGCATCGAACAGCCGGCCGTTGAACGGCGTGACGGTCAGCTGTCCGGTCCGGCAGCCGGCGTGTGCCAGCCGGCTCACGGCGCGCAGGCCGTCCCACAGGCCGTTGACGCGCCCGCGCTCGGCCGCGGCGCGAAGCGCATCGATGCTGTAGCCGTGGCGGTAGACCGGATGCCACATCGGCACCAGGCCGCGCGATTCGGCGAACAGCAGGAACAGCATGCGGTAGACGACGGTCAGTGCCTGCGCGAGCGCGGCATGGCTGTCGATCGACCGGCGCCCCGCGACGACCGCCGCAAGGATCTCTTCAGAAGCGCGCAGCACCCCGTGCCGCAGCGACCGGCAGACGCCGGCGGCGAACGCATCGGACTGGCCGACGAGCGCGGCGAGCCCCTGCGCCTGCATCTCGGCCCGCCCGATCAGCCACAGCGATGCGAAGACCTCCACGTCGTCGGCAGAAAGATCCAGATCGATCTCGACCCAGCGGCGAGCCTGGGTCGAGGCCCCGTCGAGGATGCGCAGGTGGATCCCGTTGCAGAGGATCGCCCAGCGCGAGGCGTGAGCCCGCGCCGTTGCCAATGCCGACCGCCAGAGCGGCTCGAGCGGCGCGCCCCACGGCGCGACGGTCCATGGGACAACGGCCCGGCCGGCCCGCATCTCCAGCACCAGCAGCGGCGGCGCCGCTACGGGTGTCGCGGCCGGTTCGTAGCCGAGCGCGCGCGCCACCGGCTCGACCGCACGCTCGGCAATCGCACGCATGCCCGATGCGGGACCAAGTCCCCGGCTGTGCTCGCGGGCGGCGCGGTAGAGTCGATGGGCGTGTCCGATCTCTGGATGGCCCGACAGTGCGTCGAGCTGCGGCAGGGCGCCCAACGTGATCAGCTGTCCCCGAATGCCGTGTCGCACCACGTCAGGGCACCGCGGCCAGCCACCGGCCGGCCGTCACCGAGGTGTCGACAGCTGCTGACGCCAGGCGAGCCAGGCGCCGGTCGTTCGCCGCCGCCAGCGACTGCCACTCGGCGTCGAGCAGGTCGCGCCGCCGGTCGGCACGCCGGTCGAACAATCCCGGCTGGAAGAGTGCCGCGATCGCGGGCGTCGTCGCCCGGGCGATCGCCTCGGCGCGCCGGAGCGCCGTGCTCCAGAACGTCCTGTGTGCAGCCAGCGACGGCTGCATCGCTGCCAGGTGCTCGCCGATCGCGGCCATCGCCGGTCGGTCGATTCCCGGGCCGGCCGATCGCACCGCCGACCACACGTCCGCCGACAGGCGGAGGGGGACGATGGCGGCTGCCACCCGGCGTCCACAGCCGTCGACGGCGACGACCTCGGCGACCAGCAGGGTGTCGCCGGCCAGCCCGGCGCGAAGGCGAGGTCGCGCCCGCATGACGAGCAGCCGGTCGTGCTGCACCACGCCGGCGGCACGTCGACCCCGCCCCGCAACGCGGCGGCTCAGCGCGATGCGGGCGGCTTCGGCGGCCGCGCCGTCGGCGTCCGTCGGCGTCCGGTCGCTGCCGGCCGACGCCGGTGCGTTGTCTCGGCCGATGCCTCGCGCCCGGTGGAGTTGCGATTCGAGCGGGTTCGCCATCGCGACGTCCTGACGCGCCGTCGCGACGCGGTGACGCAGCCGGCGGAGCAGGTCGTCCTCCACCCGATGCCGTGCGACCAGGTGGAACGCGTGGACCGTCCGTCCCTGGCCGATGCGGTCGACCCGTCCCGTCCGCTGCTCGAGCCGCGCCGGATTCCACGGCAGCTCGAGGTGAATGACACATCGGCAGGCGTGGTGCAGGTTCAGCCCCTCGCCGGCCGCATCGGTGGCGAGCAGTATCGGCGCGCCGCCACGGGTGAACGCGTCGACCACGGCCCGCCGTTCGCCGCGCGTCAGGCCGCCGTGCAGGACGAGGGCGTCCGGCGCCACCAGGCGCTGGACGTGGGCCAGGGTGTCGCGGTACTCGGTGAAGACGATGACCGCCTCGTGCCGCTGCCGCAGGCAGCCGAGCAGCCGCGTCAGACGGGCGAGCTTCGACTCGCGGGCGCAGGCCAGGACCGCGGCGTCGGCCAGCCGCTGCAGCAGATCACGTTCGCGTTCGACGTCGCGGAGACCGGGACCGTCGAGCGGCGGCGCCTCGTCGCTCACGTCGAACTCACCCTGTCCGTCGTCGAGCGGCAGGCGCAGCTGCGTGTCGTCGAACGGTGCCGTCCGCTCGAGTGTGGCGAGGCGGCGGACCACCGACCGGCGCAGCGATTCCGCACTCGACAGCGCCCGCTTCCACAGCACCGAGCGCAGCAGTATCGCGTGCGGCTCGTCACCACGCTCGGCGCGGGTCGCCGCGGCATAGCGGTCGAGCGCCGCGTACATCCGCTGCTCGGCACCGGTCGTCCGGATGCGGAGCTGATGGACATGCCGGTTCGTCTGCAGGTGAACGTCGGCTCGCGATCGTTGAAAGCGCAGGCATTCGTCGTCGTGCCGACCGAGCGCACAGAGCGCGGCGAAGGCGTCGCGGTCGCCGTTGTGTGGCGTGGCGGTGAGCAGGACGACGAAGAGGGCCGTCGCGCAGAGGGCCGACACCGCGGCATGGCGGTCCGTGCCCGGCGCGACCAGATGCGCCTCGTCGACGATCACGACGTCCCACAGGCCGGCCCGGGTCGACGGCAGCACCTCCGGACGCTTGACGTAGTCGACCGATGCGATGGCGAGACCGAGGGTGGTCCACGGGCTCACGCCCAGCGGCAGGTCGGCCGCCCGCCGGGCGACGGCCGGCAGGTCGACGATGTCGGCGTCGAGCCCGAACCGTTGCCGCAATTCGTGCTGCCACTGGTCGCGCAGACCGGCCGGCGTGAGCACCAGGGCAGAATCCGCCGCACCCCGCCGCAGGAGTTCGGCCAGCAGGATCCCGGCCTGCACCGTCTTGCCGAGACCGACCGCATCGGCCAGCAGCACGCGGGTTGCGTCCCCTCGCAGTAGCGCACGGGCCGGCTCGAGCTGGTGCGGCAGCACCTCGATGGCGGCGCCGTCTGCCGAGCGCAGGGCCTCCCAGGGCCCGCTGCCGGCCACCATGTCGCAGCACGCGGCTCGCCAGCGTCGCCGGCCACATCGCCTGGCGTACGCCGGCAGCGACGCACGCAGATCCGGGCCGCCGGACCCCGGCGCCTGGCGGGCGATCGGTTCGATGATTTCGAACGGCTCGAGCAGCAGCCGCTGTTCGCGCCCGTTGTCCGGTCCGAGGCCGGTCACCGTCAGGACGCGGCAGGCCGGCGTGCCGCCGACCGCCGCCACTTGCCAGCGCTCGCGCCTGACGCGTATCCGATCGCCGATCCGGAAACCCTCGTGTCCAGGAGCACAATCCGCCATGGTCCTGCCGTCGGCGGCTGGCAGATTCCGCAATGGCGTCCAGGACCCCTTGTCCGATCGGCCACTTGCGGACGGCCGCAGCCGCGTGCCACGAGACAAGGCAACCGCGGTGCCGGCCGCACGCCGTGGCGGCTATCTGCGGCTGGGCGGGCCCGGGGCGGTCAACAACGCGTTGAGGAACAGCCGGAAGGTCCCGAGCGACTGACCGCGATGGTGAGGAGGGAAGCCGAAAAGCACGATCCGGCCGGCGCCGACGCGCACCTGCAGCACGGCAGGCCGATCGGCGACGACGTCGTCGCCTTCCAGATAGCCGCTGAGCAGCAGGTCGTTCTTTCCGTAACGGGCGATCGTGTCGATGACCGGGGTGGTCGCGACGCTCCCTTCGGCGGCGTCATCGCGGCCGACGATGGCATAGGCGGCGCTGAACGAACAGAAGGCAACGCCTTGCACCGGCATGCCGAAGGCGAGCGGCTGAGACGCGTCGAGCTGCAAGCGGACGAGCGAGCCGGGACAGAAGAAGCGGCTGGCCGGGTCTCTCGCGACATCGCGAACCGGCAGTCCGAACGTTCGGATGGCCAGTTCGCCGGCCTGGCCGAGGGCGAGCAGCGTCCCACCCTGATCGACGAAGGCGCGCAGCGCCGCGACACCGGCGTCGTCCAGGCCGCCGACGTAGTCGGCCGGCACGATTCCCGCCGGATTGCCATACAGCAGGCGGTCGGCCGGCGCACCGGGCAGCACGATGGCGTCGAAGCGGGCGCGCAGCTGCCCGGCTCTGACGTCGGCGTCGCGGACGGTCGTGAACGGCAGGCCGAAGCGATCGAGCAGCCAGCGCGTCCACCCCTCATCGAGGTTGTCGAACCACGGCGCGTAGACCGCCAGGCGGGCCCGGCCGATCGGCTCGACGCCGCGCGGCGGCCGGCCGCTGACCCCGTCGGCGCGCAGCCCGAGGTCCGCCGCGATCGCGGCGACGATCGGATCGGCGGCCTTCGACTGCGGCACGACGAGGGAGCCCGGCCCGTAGGCGTAGCCGTTCACGTCGCGCGCCGCGGTGGTCCAGGCGACCGGCAGCTGCGCTGCGAGCAGACGCGCGATGGCGAGGGCGCCCGCCGTGCCCCGCGCCTCGACGACGTAGTGTCCCGGCTTGCGGGCGCCCGCCACCTGCGCCGGTTCGATCGCGGCCGTCGTCACGCGCGACAGCGGCGGCGGCTCGAATGGCCGCTGGATGGTGCGCACGTCCACGCCCATCTGCAGCGGCAGGGTCCAGCCGGTGACGTCGTACGGCCGGTCCGGTGACCCGGGACGGCCGACTGGCGACGGATAGCGCTGCGTCTCGAGCAGGGTCTTCACGTAGGCGCGGAACGGCTGCGCCAGCAGGATGACGTCGGTGCCGGCGGGATACGGGTCGCCATCGGCGCGAAACGGCTCCATCGCGCGATGGATCTCGACGCGGCCGTCCAGCAGCAGGTCACGCAGCTTCGCCGCCGCGAGCGGATCGTGCTGCGCCGGCGGCAGCACGAAGGCGAACGGGCCGCCGCGGCGTCCGGCCTCGACCGCGCGCCATCCCATGTCGTAGAAGTTGCGGACGATCGGTTCGCGATACAGCGTCACCGCCTTGAGCAGCCCGTTCACCGCCGTCAGGTCGTAGTCGACGATGTCGCGGAGCGTCCAGGTGCCGCCCGGCCACGGATCGGGGAAGTTGATCTGCGGACGGTAGTGGAGCAGTCCCTTCTGTTCGCCGCGCAGGTCGGCGGCCGGCACGGTCACCGGCGATGCGACGCGAGCGCTGGCCACTTCGGTCAGCAGGCAGACGGTGTTGTGGCCGAGCGGCGCCGAATCCTCGTAGCCCGGCCAGTAGTAGTCGTAGATGCCATTCGACAGCACGCCGCGGCGCCCTTCGCGCTGCAGTTCGAAGGCCATCGCGCCGCCCAACAGCCCGGCGGTCCGCCAGATGAGCGGGTCGTAGTTGGTGTCGATCGGATCGGTATTCGGCGGGACGAAGAAGCGCGGCCCGTTCGGTCCCATCTGGTGCATCGACAACAGCACCTGCGGATGCCATTCCGTGTAGAGGAACGCCGACAGGTTGCGGCTCTCCGCGAGGTTCATCATGAACGCATCGCGGTTGATGTCGTGGCCGGCGTACTTGTGGTACGGCCACGGCATCATGCCGCCCTCGAAGGCCGTCCCCCGATGCGCGTCGTACCAGTCGGTCACCAGTTGATGGCCATCCGGATTCAGCATCGGCACCAGGATGACGACGAGCTGATCGAGCGTCGCGAGCGTGTCGGCGTCGCTCGCGGTTGCCAGGCGGTGGAGCAGTTCGTTGGCGGCCTGGGTGGCGCCGACCTCCGAGGCGTGGATGCTGCAGCCGATGACGACGACCGCCTTGTGCGTGCGCACCAGGGTGGCGGCGTCCGGTTCGGTGAGCGTACGCGGGTCGGAGAGGCGCCGGTTCGCGTCCTTGATCTGCGCCAGGTTGGCGAGATTCCGCGGTGACGAGACGATCGCGGCGATGGTCCGCCGTCCGCCGGTGGTGCGGCCGATGTCGACCAGGTGGACACGGTCCGACGCGGCCGCCGTCTCGGTGAAGTAGCGTTCGATGCCGTCGGCGTCGGCGAGCCGCCGGTCCTCGCCCATCCGGAAGCCGAAGAACACGTCCGGCGGCGGGATCGCACCGACGGCCGGCGCCACCGCCGGCTGGGCGAGCGTCGCCGGGGCGGCGACCAGCAGCAGGGCTGCCATCCAGGCGAGGAGCGGTCGTGCGCGCGCTGTCACCAAGGTCATACCGCTGCCGCGAGGTGCGATGGCAGCGATCTTAGCAGAGCGGCCGGGCGCGCTACCGGTGCGGCAGCGCGCCGGGATCGGCAGACGCGCGATTGAGCCGCGCCAGCAGCGGCGCGAAGCCGGTTCGCTGCGGATCGAAGAACCCCCACTCGGGAACCGCCGGCTGGAGGGTTACCGGCAGCGCCGCCGGCGCGTGACCCGGCTTGCGCTTCTTCTTGCCCTTCCCGGGTCTCTGCCGGTCCGTTGCCGGTCCCGACGTGCCGTGCGCCGATGACGGCGGCGGCACGGCTGGCGGCGCTGCCGCCACCACGACGGGCGGTTCGGGTCGCGGTGCGGGCGGTGCCGCGGCCACCGGCACGGCCCTCGCCACCGGTGCTGCAGCGGGCGTCGGTTCGACGGCGGTGCCCCCGGCGATCGAGTCGTGGGCGTGCGACGCGTCCGCGGTGAACGTCCACTCGGCGGTGACCTGCCCGGTCGCCGGTTCGCCAACCGCGACATCACGATCGCGCGACGCTCCGGTAGTGGCGGCGGCGGTCGCCGCGCTGTTGAGCAGCCAGTCGAGCGTCGCCGGCGGCGGTGCGTCGGTCGCCGAAGCCGCGGTCGGCGTCGCCGGCACCGTCGTGGCCTCGGGCTGCGTGGCGGCGAAGAGCGCCGTGATCTCGTCAGCCACGCGATCGACGGCTGGCGGGGTGGTCTCCGCCGGCGGTGGGGTCGCGAAGAACACGTCGGTCAGATCCGGCACGCCGGGCATGCCGGCCGGCGCGTCCGTGCTCGGGCTCACCGGCTTGACGGTGTTCGACGGCTGGAGCGAGACGATCGGCTCGAAGGCCACGGCCGCCAGGCTCGTGTCGATCGTCGCGTCGAAGATCGACGGCGCGCTGTCGACGGGCAGCGGTGCGGTGGGCTGGAACGCCACGGCGGCGAGGTCGGTGTCGATCCGGGCGTCGAAGATCGATGGCGTCGGATCGACGGGCAGCGGCTGCGTCACCGCGACGACGCGCGACGCCTCAACGGCAGCGGCGGCGGCGCGCAGCGCTTCCTCGGCGGCGCGAGCCCGGTCCTGGGCCGCCTGGGCCAGGCGCTCGGCCTCCCGTCCGTTCTCGTCCGACCCGCGTCCCCGCTGAGCCGCGTGCGCGTCGAACTCGCTGAGGACGCTGGCGGCGACCGCCGGCCGTGACGGGAACACGAGCGGTTCGGCGTTGAATTCCGGCTTCGGCTTGTCGGCCGGCGCCGGGGCATCGTCGGTTTTCAGCGACTTGATGTCGCGGCGAATCGCCGACAGCATGTCCTGCCAACCGGCCTTGAGTCCCGGCTGCTCCGGTGGCGCTTCCGCCTCGGCCGGTCTGGCCGGCGAGGGTGGCGGCGGCAGGGCGTCGATCGCGGCACGCCAGTCGGCCTGCGGCCGCTCTTCCCACGTCGGCGTCGGCATCGGTTCCGGCGGCGTGAACGCCGGCCACTCGACCTTCGCCACCGCCGGCAGCGTCTCGTGCGGCCTCTCGGTCGCGTCGCCGGCGCGGCCGTCGGCCGCCGACAGCGGCGCGCCCTCGATCGATGCCTGACGCCAGCCGCCGCCGCCGGCGTCCGGCACGACGAGCGCCGCCGCGGCGGCCGCCGTTTCGACGGTCGCGACCGCCTCGCCGGCCGCCTCGGTCGTGCGCTCGATCAGCGGTTCGGCGGCCGGCCCGGCGGGCGAGTCGTCGACCGTCTCGGCCGAGAACACCGCCAGCACCTCGGCGGCGAACAGCGAACGCTCTTCCTCGAGCTGTTCCCGGGCGTCGACGACGACCGGTTCCGGCAGGTCGATGTCGCCGGCGAGCACGTGGCTCAGATCGACGACCGGAATCATCGGTTGCGCGTTCGCCGACGACTTCACCGTGTGCAGCTCGCGGACGAAGTCGTCGAGGTCGACCGCTTCCGACGTCAGCTCCATGCTGCCGTGCGCGGCGGTCGGCGTCGCGGCGGTCGTCGGCTGGCTCGCCGCGCCGGCGAATTCGTCGGCGTCGAGCGCAATCTCCTCCCACTCCTCCTCGGGGCGGCGCGACGTCTCCGGCGGCGCCGCCGGCGCGAACGCGACCTCGCCGTCAATCGACGGCGTTTCCGTCTGCGCAGCGCCCCCGGCGTCCGAGGTCCTCGGGTGTTCCACCGCAGCCCGCTTGATCGGAATGGCAGCGAACTCGCCGAACAGCGCTTCCGGATCCTCGATGACCATGTCCGGATGCACGTCCACGGTGGCGTAGAGCGGTGTCGCCGCCGGCGCGGCCGCCGCCGTGCCGTGCTCGGGCTGCCACGCGAGTTGCGGCTCCGGCTCGGGGCGCAGCGCCGACGGCGGGGCGATCGGTGGTGCGGCGGCGGGTTGCTCGGCCCACGCCGCCTCGAGGTCGGCCTGGGCGGCGGCGAGCGCGGCACGTTCGACGGCGCCGCGTGCGAGGTACTCGGTGATCTCGGCGCTGAACACGGCCGGGTCGCAGCCGTCCTCACCCTTGTCCTCGTCGTGCGAGGCGCGCCGCAGCCGGCCGAGGAGGCCGCCGATCTTCTTCTTCCGTGTCTTCTCCTCGCCGCGCAGTACCGGAATGACGAGCGTCTGCACGTGGGCGCCGGCGGCGCCGAGTTCGCGCAGCCGTTCGGCGAGCGCCGCTTCGTCCCTGGGGAGCAGCAGCTGCGACGTCAGGACCAGGTCGGGAACCCGCGGGCCGAGCGCCGCGAGCGCCTCGTCGGCGCTTTCGCCGATGACGAGCTCGGCGCGCAGCTGCTCGACGAGCAGGCCGACGTTCGCCGCTTGTCGGCGATCGGGTTCGATGGCGAGGATCAGTGACATGTCAGGTCCGGAGCATGACGAGCAGCAGGATGGTCGCCGCCAGCGCGAAGATGGTGAGGGGTGCGTGGGTCATGCTCTGATCGCGCAATCCGTCCAGGGCGACGAACAGCACGCTCTGCAGCTGATGGGCCGACGAGCTCACTTCGGGTGACGGTCCCCGACCCTCCAGCAGGTGTTCAACCTGTTCACGTACGCGTTCGTTCATCAGCATCAGGCCGGCGACGACAGCGGTGAGGCTGCCGGCTGCCGCCAGTCCACCTCGCACGCGACTCTGCATCTGAGCGTTCATGTGATCGATCTGTCCATGGCGGCACGAGGCAAACCGCGTTCCGCCGGAGGTCGGCGCGGCCGCTGACATATGGATGCGCGCCATTCGTCACGATCGGCGTGCCGACGGCGTCGCCGGGCCGCCGGGTGTCCCGTTTCGCAACGCGCCGGTTCGCACGAAATCATCCCGTGCAGTTACGAATGTGCGGTCTCGGGCACCACCGCCGCGGCGGCGCGGCCGACCGCCCGACGCGCCGTGGGCAACCGAAAACCGCGGTGTTCGCAGGTGTTCGCGGCAGGTCCGCCGCCGGCCGCCTGGTGCGTGGCACCACAGTTGCGCATTTACCCGGTGTCGCGCGGTCAGGCTGAACGTCGTGACCGTATTTCGCACACACGGCAATGCGCATCGGCAGCGATGCGCGGGAGGACACCCATCATGCAGTTCATCAATCGCCTTCGCCAGATCGTTCGTGAAGAGTCCGGCCAGGACCTGCTCGAGTACGCGCTGCTCGTTGCGTTGATCGCGCTCGTCGCGGTCGGCGCCGTCACCGCGGCCGGCACGACGGTCCAGGGTGTCTTCACGAACATTGCGGCGTCGATCCCTGCCTAGCGATGCGGTGCTGGCAGCGGGGCGGTCGTCCCGCCTCGCTGCTGCCAGCCCGCTGGAGAACGCCCATGCGACGAGTGCTCATGACGGTCCAGCGTCTGCTGACCCACACGGACGGGCAGGACCTGCTCGAGTACGGGTTCCTGATGGCCCTGATCGCGATCGTCGCGGTGACGGCAGTCTCGAATCTCGGCAACACCGTCAACACGGTCCTCTGGCAGACCATTGCCCAGAACTTCTGACCCCGTGGCGCTCGCAGTCGTGATCGTGGGCGCCACGGTCGCTGCCATCGTCGATCTCCGGACGCGCCGCATTCCGAACCTGCTGTCGGGCGGCCTCGCCGCCCTGGGACTGCTGCTCGCCGGTCTGCAGATGACCGGCACGGGCCTCGCGGCCGCCGCCGGCGGCCTGCTCGTCGGACTCCTGTTGATGCTGCCGGGACATCTCCTCGGCCGCACGGGGGCCGGCGACGTGAAGTTGCTCGCGGCGCTCGGTACCCTGCTCGGCCCGTCAGGTGCCGCCGTCGCGTTCGTCTACACGCTGATCGCCGGCGGCGTGCTCGTCGTCATCGTCGCCGCGCAGCGCGGCCGCCTGGAGACGACCGTCTCCCGCACGGCCACCCTTGTCCGCACCGGAGGAGCCAATGTCGCCGAAATCGAACGACCGTCCACCGACAATCGATTCGCATACGCGCCGGCGATCGCCGTCGGCGCGTGTCTGGCGGCGATTGGTGGCTGATTCGCCGCGGCCCGGTCTGGCGAGCGCGCGCGGCGCGGCGCTGCTCGAGACCGCCATCGCCCTGCCGCTCGTGCTGCTGGTGTCGGTCGGCATCTTCGAGTTCGGCCGTGCCTTCCAGACATGGCAGGTCATCACGAACGCGGCGCGCGAGGGCGCCCGCGTCGCCGTGCTGCCGAACCCGGTTGCCGGCGCCGTCGAGGCCAGGGTCACCACCTACCTCCACGCCGGCCAGCTCCCCGACGCCGACCACGCTGTCGTCAACGTCAACCGCAACGCGGCGATGAGCATCGGCACCTCGAACGCGAGCGCGTCGATCGTGACGGTGCAATACCCGTTCAACTTCATCGTCCTCAACCCGGTCGCCCGGCTGGTGGTCGGCTCGTCGACCCTCGGGTCGGCGCCGATCACGATGACGACGTCGGCGCAGATGCGGAACGAAGCGCAGTAGAGCCGGGGACGCCCCGGCGCAACGGAGATTGATATGGCAAGGATGCGTGTCCTGATCGTGCTGGCGCTCGCGCTCACCGCCGGGAGCGTGCTCGCGTTCGCCACCTACAACATCGTCC
Source organism: uncultured Acidobacteriota bacterium (assembly GCA_902825985.1). Classification (GTDB taxonomy): domain Bacteria; phylum Acidobacteriota; class Vicinamibacteria; order Vicinamibacterales; family CAVVIG01; genus VFZL01. The sequence goes on from CADEDC010000003.1 coordinate 62,371, forward strand.
AGAAAGGACCGCAGGGCGGCGCCACCGTGCCGACCTCGCCGGTCGTCGTCGCGGCGTCCGACCTCGCCATCGGCGCCGAGCTGAAGCCGACCGATCTCAAGGTCGTACAGTGGCCGTCGACCGCGATGCCGGCCGGCGCGATCGCGACGGCCGAGGAGATCGTCGGCCGCGGCCTCGTGATGCCGGTGATCGAGAACGAGCCGATCCTGCCGATGAAGCTCGCCTCGAAGGAGGCCGGCGCCGGACTGCCGCCGGTGATTCCACCCGGTCTGCGCGCCATGTCGGTGCGGGTCAACGAGGTCATCGGTGTCGCCGGCTACGTGCTGCCGGGCACGCGCGTCGACGTCATTGCGACAGTGAATCCGAGCGACAAGACGTCCGACATGACGTCGAAGGTCATCCTCACCGACGTGCAGGTGCTCGCCGCCGGGACGAAGCTCGAACAGGACGGCGACGGCGACAAGCCGATGGCGGTCAGCGTCGTGACGTTGCTCGTCAATCCGGACGAATCGGAGCGTCTGACCCTGGCCAGCGGCGAGGGCAAGATCCAGCTGGCGCTCCGCAACCCGCTCGACAAGGATGCGCCGGCGACGCGCGGCGCCCGTGCCGCCGTCCTCGTCGGCAGCCCGGCCCCGGCGCCGGCAGCCCGCCAGGCGGCGTCCCGCCGGGCGGCGGTTCCCGCGCCGGCGCCAGCCGCCGCGGTCGTCGTCGAACCGACGACGGTCGAGATGATCCGCGGCGACAAGCGGGCCCGCGAAGTCGTGCAGTCGGAGCAGTAGGCCATGGCGACCATCAGGCAGGAAGGACACACGAGCGTGACGAACACCCACCGCGCCTCAGCTCTCATTCTGGCCATCGCCATGTTCGGCGACGCCGCCACGATCTACGCGCAGGCGCCGGCGGCCTCGCCGGTCGCGGCGACGATTGGCGCACCGGCCACCGTGACGGAGGCGAACACCGTCCGGCTGCTCGCCGGCCGCTCCACCATCGTCGACGTCGGCATGCCGATCGCGCGCGTGTCGCTGACCAGCCCCGACGTCGCCGATGCCATGGTGACGACGCCGAACCAGCTGCTGGTCAACGGCAAGCTGCCGGGCACGATCTCGATGTTCGTCTGGGATCGCGGCGGCGCGCTGCGCCGCTATGAGGTGAACGTCGGCCGCGATCTCGGCCAGCTGAACGATCAGATGCGCCAGCTGTTTCCCGGCGAGCGCGTCGAGGTGCAGAGCACCGGCAAGAACGTCGTCATCTCGGGCAATGTCGCGAGCAAGGACGTCGCCGACAAGATGGCCAACGTCGCCGCCGGCTACGTCGAGAAGAAGGAGGAGGTCGTCAGCCTGCTGCAGGTCCGCCAGGGACCGGCGGCCAACCAGGTGCTGCTGCGCGTCCGCTTTGCCGAAGTGAGCCGCAGCGCGATGACCGATCTCGGCGCGAGCCTCTACGGCGACGGCGCGAAGCAGCTGATCGGCCGGGCGACGACCGGCCAGTTCGGCCAACCGGCGTCGTTCGACCAGCAGGATCCGATGGTCGGCAACACGCAGATCTTCAGCGACTTCCTCAACCTGTTCCTGTTCTCCTACAAGCACCAGGTGGGCGCGGTGATCAAGGCGCTGCAGACCAAGGGGCTGTTCCAGAGCCTCGCCGAACCGAATCTGGTCGCCGAGAGCGGCAAGGAGGCCAGCTTCCTCGCCGGCGGGGAGATTCCGGTGCCGGTCGTCCAGGGCAACGGCGGCAACATCGCGGTCAGCGTGATGTGGAAGGAGTTCGGCGTCCGGCTCAACTTCACCCCGACGGTCAACGGCAACAACGTCCGCCTCAAGGTGCGACCGGAAGTGAGCACGCTCGACTTCGGCAACGCCATCACGCTGCAGGGCTTCCGTATTCCGGCGTTGAGCACCCGGCGCACCGAGACCGAACTCGAGCTCGAGAACGGGCAGACCTTCGCCATCGCCGGCCTGATGAACAACTCGGTGTCGACGACGATGCGCAAGATTCCCGGCATCGGCGACATCCCGGTGCTCGGCGCCCTCTTCCGCAGCAAGGCGGCACAGAAGGATCAAACCGAGCTGGTCGTCATGATCACACCGGAAATCCTGCGTCTCGGCTCGTCCGGCGTCTCGCCGACGCTGCCGCGGGCGCCGGAGAAGTTCCTCCAGCCGATTCCGGAGAACAAGACGCAGGAGATGCCGCCGGCGGCGTTCACGCCCGGCCGCCCGACCAGCGTCACGGCCGCGGCGGCCAACGCCCCGCTGCCCGCGGTGACGTCGCCGACGACCGCGCCGGCGCGCACCGCCGCCGCCAAGTCACCCGCCGATGCCGCGGCGGCGCTCTCGGCGCTGACGCCGCATGCGCGACCCGTGACCCACGCGCCGCTGCCCGAGCCGGCGGCGCCGTCGCCGGTCCCGGCCGTCGCGGCGGCGACACCGGCGGTGGTCCCGCTGCCGACCCGCGAGCCGCTGCCCGGCGAACTCGAGGTCGACGACCCGACGATCGACCTCGCGGCCCTGCCGCTGGCGCCGGCCACGGCGGCCGCGGCGGCACCGACCGACAGGGCGGCCGACAAGCAGCTCGAGCGCGAGCGCCGCGCGCAGGCGAAGGCGGAGAAGAAGGAAGCCGTGGCCCGCGCCCGCGATGCCGAGCGTGCCGCGAAGCTGGCGCAGGACGAGGAGAAGGCGCAGGCCAAACGTGCCGCCGCGGCGGCCCGCCAGCAGCGCGAGATCGAGAAGCGGATCGCCGCGGCAGAGAAGAAGAACGGCGGCGCGCTGGCCAGCGCGCAGTAGACGACGCAGCACATCCCCAGCGACTGAAAGGGTAGTCACATGTTCAAGCGCATCACTCACCTGCGGCGGGACGAACGAGGGATGTCGTTCGTCTTCATCGGCATGGGCTTCATGAGCTTCCTGGCGGCGTCGACGCTTGCCATCGACGTTGGCATGCTCATGACCGCACGGACCCAGGCGCAGACGTCGGCCGACGCCGGCGCGCTCGCCGGCGCAATCGCGCTGGCCTACAACAGCGCCACCAACCTGACGTCCAGCGGACCGGCCGTGCAGGGCGCCCTGAGCGCCGCCCGCAGCGACCTCGTCATGGGCCAACAGGTGGCGGTGGACGTCGGTGACGTCACCTTCCTGCCGGATCCGGCCACCGGTGCGATGACCCGCGTGCAGGTCCAGGTGCACCGCAGCAGCGCCCGCGGCAACCCGGTGTCGACGATGATCGGCCAGTACTTCGGCGTCGCCAACGCCGACATCACGGCAACCGCGATTGCCGAGGCGATTCCCGCCAATGCCTCGACCTGCGTCAAGCCGTTTGCGATCCCCGACAAGTGGACCGAGAAGCAGACCGCACCGTGGGACACGACCGACGCGTTCAACGCCGCGATCCTGCCGCCGACGTTCAGCCCCGACGTCTACAAGACGATCAACGACGCCGGCTACACCGGCTACAAGCGGACCAACGTCGGCCTGCAGCTGACGATTCAGCCCGGCACCGGCCAGATCGTCGCCAGCGAGTACTACGCGCTCGACCTCGGCGGCCCGTACCAGCAGGACATCGAGGAGTGCAGCGGCGGGCGCGTCACCATCGGTGACGTGGTCCCGGCCCGGGCATTCAACAACAGCAAGACCTTCGCCGGCGTGAGCACGCTCATCGCAGAGGACGCCGGCGCCTACTGGGACGGCACCGCCAACCGGGTGATCAGCAGCGTGAACCCGAGCCCGCGCATCGTCACGCTGCCGGTGTACGACCCGGCCGTGTACGAGGCCGGCATTGCGTCCGGCGGTGCACCGCAGCTGCGCATCGCCGACTTCATCGGGTTCTTCATCACCAACGTCGCCGCCAACGGCGCGATCACCGGCCGCATCGTCCCGGTCAGCGGGCTCGTGCAGGGGACGACGCCGGTCAACACGCAGGCCTTCCCCCGATCCGTGCGCCTCGTCGGCTGACGCCAGGCGCAGACAACTCGCGACGGCGCCGCCACGACTGACGTGGCGGTCTCGTCCTTCCCCCTCGTTCGGCAACTACGCCCTATGGAGATAATCGACGTGCGTACCACAGAGATTCCGTCGTCCGGTGCCGCCGCGCACCGAATCGGCCGACTGGCCCTGGCGTTCGGCGCCGTGGCGCTGCCTTTCGCTGCGTTGATGACGCAGCTCGACGCGCAGGTGCCTGCCGGCCGGTCCTTCACTTCGCTCGCGCCGGGCTACACGCAGGAGCTGATCGCGACGGTCGACGTCGGCACCTTCCCGCAGAACCCGACGATCGCCCGCGTGCTCGGGGGCGTGGCCTTCGCACCAGACGGCGACGTCTGGGCCGCCGACTGCCTGTTCCAGGACACCCGCCTGCATCGCTTCGATATGCAGACGGTGCGCCCGCCCCTCCACGGCACCTCGTCGCTGCGCCAGGAGACCCTGACGGTTGCCACCCAGGGCGGCTGCGGTCTGACGAACCATCCCGACGGCGCGTTGTATTCGAACTCGGTCCAGGGCCTCTGGCGCCTCGATGCCGAGACCGGCACGATGCTGGCCGGGCCGCTCGGCCAGCCGGGCAATGCGCTCGGCGTGACGGTGGATCCGGTCACCCATCACCTCGTCTATGCCGGCGTCGACTGCCACGATCAGCTGGTGCCGAGCGGTGCCACCTGCACTCTTTGGGACCACGACCTGGCCACCGGGACCACGGTGCCGTTCGCGATGTTCCCGCGCGCCGAGGTGCCGTTCGTCGACGGCATCTACTTCGATCCGACCGGCGCCTTCCTCTTCGTCACCAACCGGGTCGAGCGGTTGGTGACCACCCTCGACGGCGACTACGAGCTGAATCAGCTGACGATTGTCAGCCGTCCGGCGGCACCGGTCACCGCACCCGACACGAGCCAGATCGTCCGGCATCTGCCGATGCTGAGCGAGCCGGACGGCGTGGCGTTCCACAGCGTCGACCACTTCGTCGTGACCAACGACGAAGCCGGCGGCACGATGACGCGCTTCGACTTTCCCGGCGGCGACTTCAGCCAGGCGCCGGCGACCTACAGCGAGCTGCAGCCGGTCGACGGCTTCGGCGATCCCGACGGGCCGGCGATCCGTGTCTACGGCACCGCCTTCGCCGCCGGCGGGCATCGCGGCGACATGTCGCAGGTCGGCCCGGACGGCTGCGTCTACGTGACGCAAGGGCGCGACTTCTTTGCGTCCGCCCGCGGCACCCGGTACGACAACCTGACGGAAACCTCGGAGGACAGCATCGTCCGGATCTGCTCGACGACCCCTGGCGGCTTCGAGCCGCCGCCGGGTGTCGAGCGCGAGAGCGGCACCGGCAGCATCGCCGGCTCGGCCTATCTGGACACCAACGGCAACCACGCCATCGACGCGACCGACGAGTACCTCGCCGGTGTGGAGGTCGCGCTGACGGGTGCCGCGTCGGGCACTGCGACGACGACCGGCGGCCCGGCACCCGCGTACACCTTCGCCGATCTCGCCGCCGGCTCGTACACGGTGGTCGCACCGGACACGTTCGACGGCTTCGCGCTGTCGGCGGCGACCGCCGCGACCCGGGCGGCCACCATCACCGCCGCAGGTGAGGACATCACCGGCATCGACTTCCTCTATGAACCCGGCAGCCTGCAGGGATCGGTCTATCTGGACGACAACGACAGCGGCTCGATCGACGCGGGCGACACCTTCCTGGCCGGCGTGTCGGTGACGCTGGCCGGGCCGCGGCCCGGCAGCTCGACGTCGAGCGGCGGTCCGGTTCCGGCGTTCTCCTTCCTGCAACTGCCGGCCGGCGGCTACACCGCCAGCGTGCCCGAGCTGTTCGCGGGCTACCGTGTCGCAGCGTCGCCGGCATTCCGCGAACTCGCGGCCGGGGCGGCGGTGACCGGTGTCGACTTCCTGTACGTTCGCGGCTCGCTGTCAGGCTATGCCTACGTCGACGCCAATGCGAATCACATGAAGGATGCGGGTGAAGCGCCGCTGGCCGGGGTCAGCATCCAGCTGGCCGGCCATCCGGCGGTGATGACGGCCGCCGACGGCAGCTATGCCTTCCGCGGTCTGGCGGCCGGGACGTTCAGCGTGAGCGCGCCGGCCGAGGCCGGCGGCTACGCGCTCGCCACTTCGAATCCCCTGTCGGTGGCAGTGCCGGCGGGCGGCGCGGTTCCCGACAACAACTTCGGCTACGTGCCGGGCGGCGTCTCCGGTTTCGCCTACATCGACTACAACAAGAACGGCGCCAAGGACCCTGGTGAGCCGGGCATCAGCGGCGTCTCGATCGCGCTGACCGGCGGTGGCACGGCCGTCACCAGCGCCACGGGTGCCTACGGGTTCTCCAACCTCGCCGCCGGGATGCAGACCGTCACCGCCCCGGCGACCGTACCCGGCTTCGTGCTCTCGACCATGAATCCGCTGTCGCCGATCTTGCCGGCCGGCGGCTCGGTGCCGAACCTGAACTTCGGCTATCGCGACGTCACCGTTCCGGTCTGCGCCGTGTTCGGCAGCGCCAACCCGCCGTACATGACCTACCGCGACACCGGCAGCGGCATCGTCCGCCTCGACGTCACGAAGAACCTGAACAGCAACTTCCTCGTGACCATCACGCCCGGACCGACCGCCTTCACCCCATCGACGGTGGCGAATCCGTCGGCCATGCCAACCGCGACGTTCGCCACCTATGCGTCGCCGACGACGTCGCTGATCACGGTGACCGCCCAGCGTATCAACACGGCGGTCTCGGCGCAGCTGGTCGTCAAGGCGACCGACGCCTTCGGCAACGTCGTGACCTGCGATCCGGTCGAGACGACGGTGACCAAGCTGCGACACGACCGCGGGGTCCAGACGTTCACCGATCTGCCGTTCGAGGAGCACTTCGTGACCATCGAGAACGGCACGCCCGGACTGCGCGGCCTCGATGTCGTCGTCAACGGCACCGAGTTCCGGGTTCGCGGTCTGGAAGACGGTGAGGTCAAGCGGCTGAACGTCCGTCGCGCGATGCTGCCGGGCCTCAACAACACGATCACCCTGGTGCCCCGCGGCCGTCGCGGTGAAAGCGCGGACGTCACCATCAGCGAGCGGCAGTAGGCGTGCTGGTGCGCTGATTTCAGACACGGTCCGGCGTCGGTGAAGTTCTTGCTCACTTCATCGACGTCGGAGCCGTCCGCGGTCCAGCGTTCCCCACGCTGTCGTGGCGGTGCACGGTTCGGCGGGAGTGCTCGCCGGCATCCGGTCCCGCGATTGGATGGTGCAATGACAGAACTGAGGGAGCGGACCGTGACCTGGCAGACCCGGCGACCGCCGTCCTGCCGCCCGTGTCTCGAGTTGGCGCTTCCGAATTCGTCCGCGTCAGCAAGGGAGTTGCGTGTGATGGGCGCCTTCATCGATACGAATCCACGAAGAATCATGCACGGACCGCGGAAGAAGTTCGTGTGGAGCCGCGCCGTCGCGACGGCGACGCCGCGGCGTGCGGCACCGGCGAGGCGGCCGGTGGCGTTCACCGTGTGCGGCAGCCAGGACCGGTGTGGTGCAGCGCTGACGCCGGGGGCCGGCGCTCCGCCCGCCAGATTGTAGGAGCAGGGCGATGGCTCAGCTCGCGGCGCAGATTCAATCGCAAGACGAGGAGTTCCGGCGTCGCCTCGGACGCCTGCTCCGCTCCGGCCCGATCCCGACCAGCGTCGTCGACGAGATTCGCGAGGGCGCACCGGCGGATCTCGTCATCATCGACATCCGCTTCGAGGTGTCGTCGGCGATGGCGAACATCGAGCGGCTCAGGGCGACGTCGCCGAACGTCGGCATCTTCGCGATTGCCGCCGTCGCCGATCCCGATCTGATCCTGCAGTCGATGCGGGCCGGGGCCAACGAGTTCTTCACGTGGCCGCCCGCCGACGAGACGTTCCACGGCGCCGTCCGCCGGTTGACCGCCCGCCGCGAGACGACGCAGGGGGCCAAGCCGACGTCGACGACGTTCGTGTTCTTCGGCGCCAAGGGCGGCGCCGGAACGACGACGGTGGCGGTCAACTGCGGCGTCGAGGTGGCGCGGCTGACGAAACGGTCGACGGTGATCCTCGATCTGAAGCCCGGCCTCGGCGAGGTCGGGCTGTTCCTCGGCGTCCGCCCGCGTTACACCATCGTCGACGCGCTGGACAATCTGCACCGCCTGGATCGGGAGTTCCTCCGCGAGCTGGTGACGAAGCACAAGTCGGGCCTCGAGATTCTCGCCGGCTCGGACAATTTCGACCGCCCGGGCGCCGCCGACAGCGGCGTGATCGAGGAGCTGTTCCGGCTGGTCTCGAAGCAGTACGACTACATGCTCATCGACGCCGGCAGCCAGATCAACTCGTGCGCGGTCGCGGCGCTCTACTCCGCCGACCGCATCTTCCTGATCGCCAACCCCGACGTGCCGTCGGTGCGCAACGCGCAGCGGCTGCTCGAGCGGATTCGCGAACTTGGGGCGAGCGGCGATCGGGTGCGCCTGCTGCTGAACCGCGCCGTCGAACCGCTGCCGGTGCCGCGCAAGCAGATCGAGAACGCGCTCGGGCATCCCGTGCACCACATGTTCCCGAGCGACTACAAGACGGTGTCGAACGCGCTCAACTCCGGCGTGCCGCTGACCATGGCCGGCAACTCGGACATGGCGGCGCAGTTCGACCATTTCACCCGGCAGCTGATCGATCCGTCGTTCACCGCGGCGCCGGCCGAGCCGGCCAAGAAGGGACTGCTCGGCTTCGAGAAGATTGCGTCTCTCTGGTAACCACCCATGAGCACAGCCGCCGTCACACCACTCGTTCGTCCCCAGCCGGCGCCGCCGGGCGGCCGCCCGCAGACGCCGCGCGCCCAGTACGTCGAGCTGAAGGCCAACGTCCATCGCCGCCTGCTGAACCGCCTGAACCTCGAGGCGCTGGCGCAGGCCGACCGGGCGCGCGCCGAAAGCGAGATCCGGACGCTGGTCGGCGAACTGCTCGCCGAAGAGGGCGCCCCGCTCAGCCTCGGTGAGCGCGACCTGCTGTTCAGCGAGCTGGTCGACGAGGTCTTCGGCCTCGGACCGCTCGAGCCGCTGCTGCGCGACCCGTCGATCAGCGACATCCTGGTCAACACCTACCAGCACGTCTTCGTCGAGCGCGGCGGCCGCCTCGAGCGGGTGGCGACGTCGTTCCAGGACGACCGCCATCTGTTGCGGGTCATCGATCGCATCGTCAGCGGCGTCGGTCGCCGGATCGACGACAGTTCGCCGATGGTCGACGCCCGGTTGCCCGACGGCTCGCGCGTCAACGCCATCGTGCCGCCACTGGCGGTGGACGGGCCGCTGCTCTCGATCCGGCGCTTCCCGGCCGAACGCCTCAAGGCGCAGGACCTCGTCACGCTGAAGGCGCTGACGCAACCGATGCTCGACTTCCTGTCGCACTGCGTCCGCGCCCGCCTGAACGCCCTGATCAGCGGCGGCACCGGCGCCGGCAAGACGACGCTGCTGAACGTCCTGTCGAACTTCATCACCGAGCACGAGCGCATCGTCACCATCGAGGACGCCGCCGAACTGCAGCTGCAGCAGGAGCACGTGGCGCGGCTCGAGACGCGACCGCCGAACGTCGAAGGCAAGGGCGCCGTGAAGCAGCGGCAGCTCGTGATCAACGCCCTGCGCATGCGCCCCGACCGTATCGTCGTCGGCGAGGTGCGCGGCGAGGAGGCGCTCGACATGCTGCAGGCGATGAACACCGGCCATGACGGGTCGCTGACCACCGTCCACGCCAACACGCCGCGCGACGCCCTGTCGCGCATCGAGACGATGATCGCGATGGGCGCGACGAACCTGCCCGAGCGCGCGATGCGCCAGCAGATCGCCTCGGCCATCCAGATCGTCGTCCAGCAGACGCGGCTGGCCGACGGCACGCGCAAGGTGACCAGCATCTCCGAGATCACCGGCATGGAGGGCGACATCATCACCATGCAGGAGATCTTCACGTTCGACAAGCTCGGGATGACCCAGGACGGCAAGGTCGTCGGCCGGTTCCGCGCCACCGGCGTGCGCCCGAAGGTGTGCGAGCGGCTGAAGGCGGCCGGCATCCACCTGCCGGCCGACATGTTCGAGGGCGTCATGGAGGTGCGGTAGATGACCGTCGTCCTGCTGATGTTCTGCGTCGGCGTCGGCCTCGTGGTCGGTGGCTACGCCGCAGTCATGTACCTGCCGGAGCGGTTCGAGCAGCGGCGCATCGATCGGCGGCTGCGCGACGTGTCGACGCCGGTCGCCGAGCTCGACCCCAATGGCTCGTCGCTGGTCATGAAGCCGACCGAAGGTCCGTTGCCGGGCGTCGACCGGCTGCTCGCGCGGACGTCGGCCGGCGGCGGCCTGGCCCGGCTCATCGCGCAGTCGGGCGTCAAGACGACGCCCAGCGCGGTGGCGATCATGGCGCTGCTGCTCGGCCTGGCGGCCGGCCTGCTCACCGGCATGTTGACGAAGCCGGTCTTCGGCGTCGTCGCCGGCGTCGTCGCCGCCTTCCTGCCGCTCGCCGTCCTGATGCAGCGCCGCGGCGCCCGGATGCACCGGTTCGAGGAGCAGTTCCCGGAAGCCCTCGACCTGATGGCGCGGGCGCTGCGCGCCGGCCACGCCTTCCAGACGTCGCTCGGCATGGCCGCCGACGAGATGAAGGACCCGGTCGGTCCGGAGTTCAAGAAGACGTTCGAGCAGCAGAACTACGGTCTGCCGCTGCGCGACGCGCTGACGCAGATGTCGGAGCGCGTGCCGCTGCTCGACGTCCGCTTCTTCGTGACCGCGGTGCTGATCCAGCGCGAGACCGGCGGCAACCTGTCCGAGATCCTCGAGAACCTCGCGCATGTCGTCCGCGAGCGCTTCAAGATCCGGCGCCAGGTGCGGGTCTACACGGCGCACGGCCGCTTCACCGCCGGCGTCCTCCTGTCGCTGCCGGCGGCGCTGGCGATTGCCCTCATGTTCATCAACCCGGAGCACATGCAGGTCCTGTTCAAGGAGCGCATGGGCCAGACGCTGCTGGTCACCGCCATCGTGATGCAGGCCATCGGGTTCGTCTGGATTCGCAACGTGATCAAGATCGAGGTCTGAGATGACGATCCTGCTCCCGCTTCTCGCGTTCATCTTCGCCTCGCTCGTCGTCGCGGCCGCGGCGCTGGCGCTGGCGCCGACCTCGGGCACGACCATCGAGCAGCGTCTCGGCGAGGTGATCGATCACCAGGGCCGGCCCGACGAGGAATCGCGGTTCGGCAAGGCGATGCTCGGCGCGTTCTTCCGGCTCGGGACGATGGCACCGCGCTCGGTGAAGGAGATGAGCAAGCTGCAGCAGCGGCTCATCCAGTCCGGCTATCGCGGCGGCGAGGCGCTGGTCGTCTTCTTCGGCATCCGCGTCGGCATGTCGCTGCTGTTCTTCGCGGTGTGCGCCTTCGGCCTGCTCGCCCGGCCGAACCTGGCGTTCGCGCTGGCGGCGGCCGGCCTCGGCTACGTCCTGCCGGGCATGGCGCTGGCCCGTCTGGCCAAGACCCGGCAGCACAAGATCCGGCTCGGCCTGCCCGACGCGCTCGACCTGCTGGTCGTCAGCGTCGAGGCCGGTCTCGGTCTCGATCAGGCGATTCAGCGCGTCGGCAACGAGCTCGCCTTCGCGCATCCCGAGCTGTGCGGCGAACTGCGCCTGATCAACCTCGAACTGCGGGCCGGCAAGGCCCGTTCCGAGGCGCTGCACAACCTCGCCGATCGCACCGGCGTCGACGACATCAGCTCGCTCGTCGGCATGCTCGTCCAGACCGACAAGTTCGGCACCAGCGTCGCGCAGTCGCTGCGGGTCCATTCCGACACCGTGCGGACCAAGCGGCGTCAGCGCGCCGAGGAGGCGGCGGCGAAGACCGGCGTGAAGATGGTGTTCCCGCTCGTCTTCTGCGTCTTCCCGGCCATCTGGGTCGTCACGATCGGCCCGGCGGCCATCAAGTTCATCCAGGTGGTCGGCCCGATGGCGAACAAGTAGAGGAAGCGAGCGACGATCATGTCCACTGCGTCCGCGCTTCCACTCGACACTGTGTTCCGGGCGACCGCGCCGCCGCCGGCGCCGGCGACGCTCGCCGACACCGGGCTCAGCAGCGACCAGATCTCGCAGCTGCTGGTGAAGACGCTGTACACCGGTGAGCTGGCCGGCACCGCGCTCGCGGACCGCGTCCGCCTGCCGTTCGGCCTGCTCGAACCGATCGTCGAGTCGCTGCGTCACGAGCGGCTGATCGAGGTCCGCGGCGCATCGGGCACCGGTACCGCCGGCTTTCGCTTCGTCCTCACCGATCTCGGCCGCGAGCGCGCCCGCCAGTACCTCGACGCCAACCAGTACGTCGGTGCGGCGCCGGTGCCGCTGGCCGACTACGTCGCCTTCATGAAGCGCCTGCTCGATGAGCGCGGCTTCATCGACCGGGCGCGGATGCGGCGCGGCTTCACCGACCTCATCGTCTCCGACACGATGCTCGAGCAGCTCGGTCCGGCGGTCAACGCCAACAAGGCCGTCTTCCTCTACGGGCCGCCCGGCAACGGCAAGACCGTGCTCGCCGAGGGCATGGGCCGCTCGATCGGCGGCGACCTGTACCTGCCGTACGCCATCGACGTCGACGGCCAGACGGTGACGATGTACGACCCGGTCACCCACGTGTCGCTCGAAACCGAGGAGGCGTTCTCAATCGTCAAGTCGGCGCCGCGCGATCGCCGGTGGATCCGGATCAAGCGTCCGGTCGTCACGGTCGGCGGCGAGTTGACGCTGGAGATGCTCGATCTGCAGTTCAACCCGATCGCGAAGTACCACGAGGCGCCGATCCAGCTGAAGGCGAACGGCGGCGTGTTTCTCGTCGACGACTTCGGCCGGCAGCGGATGCGGCCGGAGGATCTGCTGAACCGCTGGATCGTGCCGCTGGAGAGCCGCGTCGACTACCTGACGCTGCACACCGGCAAGAAGTTCCAGGTGCCGTTCGACGTCCTCATCGTGTTCGCCACCAACCTCGATCCGGCGTCGCTCGCCGACGAGGCGTTCCTACGCCGCATCCCCTACAAGATCCCGGTCGAGGATCCGAGCATGGACCAGTTCGTCCGCATCTTCGAGATGAACTGCCGGAAGCGCGGACTGCGCTTCCACCAGGTCATGATCGCGTATCTCCAGCGCCGCCACTACGTCCCGAACCAGCGGCCGCTGCGCGCCTGTCATCCGCGCGACCTCCTCGATCAGGTGACGGCCCTGTGCCGCTATCGCGGACAGGAACCGGCCATCACCCGCGAGCTGCTCGATGCCGCGTGCCGGGCCTACTTCGTCGACACCGACGAGTCGCATGCCACCCGGCGGGGCGGCCGGCTGCGCCGCCGCCAGGTCGAGGAGTCCTGAGTGGCGCCGGGCTCGCGCGAGCGTCTCTCGGATCTGGCGGCGCGGCTGGTCGTCGCGACGCTGTTCGTGCTGCTGTCGATCAATCTGCTGGGCGACTTCCAGCGCACCCAGCACCTCACGGGTCTGTTGCTGCTGGTCAGCGAGGCGCTGGTCGTCGTACTGACCATCTTCAGGCGCCGCGCCCAGGTCGTCGATCGCACGCTGGCGGCCGCCGCCGTCACGGCCGTGTCGCTCGTCGGCCCGCCGCTGTTGCGTGCCGGCGGCGCCGAGCCGCTGCTGCCCGACATGGTGACCGCCAGCCTGTCGTCGTTCGGTCTCTGTTTCGTCATCGCCGGCAAGGTCGTGCTCGGTCGCAGCTTCGGCCTCATCCCGGCCAACCGCGGCATCGTCGCCCGCGGGCCCTATGGCTGGATGCGGCATCCCATCTACACGGGCTACCTGCTGACGCACGTCGGCTTCATCGCTGCGCACCCGACGATGTGGAACGTCACCGTGATCCTGGTGTCGGATACCGTGCTGATCGTGCGGGCGCTGATGGAGGAGCGTGTGCTCAACCAGGACGAGCAGTATCGGGCGTATTGTGCGAAGGTCGGATGGCATCTGGTGCCGGGGGTGTTCTGATGGGCCTGTTTCTTCAGCCGTTGCCGTCGATCGGCGTGCCGATGATCATCAACGCGCGCAGCGGCCAGTCGATCGCGTCGTCGGTCGAGGTGGCGACGACCCGGACGGCGCGTCGTCGCGGGCTGCTCGGCCGCGCATCGCTGCCGGCCGGCTGCGCCTTCGTCCTCGCGCCCTGCCGGGCGGTGCACACCATCGGCATGCGGTTCGCCATCGACGTGCTCTTCGTCGACGGGGACGGCCGGGTGTTGAAGATCGTGGAGCAGATGTCCGGCTGGCGCATCGCGATCGCGCCGGCGGCGGCGGTCACCATCGAGCTGTGGAGCGGCGCCGTGCGGGCGATGGACGTCCACGTCGGCGATCGTCTGGCGCTGGCGCCGGCGTTCGTCGAGCGCGTCGGCCGCTACGCGCCGTCGGCCATCACGCCGGACAACACCCGGCCGGCGTCGCTGGGCGTTCGGCCCGAGGTGAAGCGGACGCCCGCTCCGGCGCCGGCCACCGCGCTGCCGGCCGACTCCCGCGACCGCGAGGACGAGCAGGCCGGCAGTCTCGTCGCCTGACCTTCACGGCGCCGACCGCAGCCGCGCCAGCGTCGCGCCGAGGTGGGCATCGGTGTCGTCCCAGAACGCCTCGACGAGCGGATGTCGCTCGAGAGCCGCCTGCACGAGGCCGCGCTGCACCCCGCGCCCGCGGCCGTGCACGATCCGGACGTCGGTCAGTCCGGCCGCGACTGCCGCCCGCACGTACTCCTCCACCACCGACACGACATCACGCGCCGCGAACGCATGCAGGTCGATCGCCGCCTCGATTGGGACCCGGTGGATGTCGTCATCAGGCATGCGGCAGCGGCTCCGGCTGCGAATGGCGGGTATCAGTGTGGCTTGCGATGGGTCGCGGTGACCGAGGTCGTGATGCCGCCGCGGGCCGAGAAGTCACCGACGACGGTGATCTCATGCGGGTCGAGCAGCGCGACCAGGTCGTCGAGAATCTGGTTCGTGACCGTCTCGTAGAAGATGCCGCGGTTGCGGAACTCGACCATGTAGTACTTGAGCGACTTGAGTTCGACGCAGCGCTGGTCGGGGACGTAAGTAATCCGTATCTCGCCGAAATCAGGCAGTCCGGTCTTCGGGCAGACGGAGGTGAACTCGGGGCAGCGGATCAGGATTTCGAAGCGCCGTTCGGGCCGCGGATTCGGAAAGGTTTCGAGCGTCGAGCTGGACATCACGTAAAATTCTAGCATTCTGGCCAGAAAACCGCGTTTTCTGCGCAATCCGGTTTGACACCTGCGAGAGGCGCGCGTTACGATTAGCCCGATTTCAGAGGCAAACCAGCGATCTTCGCAGCGCGCATGCGATCGCCGGTGAACATCACGCGCGACACAGCAAGGGGAACGACGATGGCAGACGCCCGCAGGATGGGCAAATCCGAGCTCTTCTCGCACTTCGCGGAACGGTTCGAGGTGAAGCGGACGCAGGCCCGCGACTTCTTCGACGCGCTCGCGGAGCTGGCGGAAAAAGAGCTCAAACGCTCGGGCGAATTCGTGCTGCCCGGCATGGTCAAACTCGTAGTCCAGAAGCGCAAGGCGCGGATGGGTCGCAACCCGGCGACGGGCGAGGCGATCAAGATCCCCGCAAAGACGGTTGTGAAGGCCCGCATCACCAAGCAGTTGAAAGACGCCGTCCTGCCGCGCAAGTAGGCGGCGACCCCGGCAAGCTCTGCCAGCCCCCCTTGTCGTAGTCTTCCGGTTCGTTCACAGAGGGCAGCGCGGCGGCCGCCGGGCCGCTGCGCCCTCCCGACAGCGTCAGCTCAGCACTTGATCGACAGTCGTCGGGTTCGCTCTGCGGGTCCGCAGACGCAGACGCAGCGCGGCCGGTCGCGCGGGTGCGCAGCCGTCAGGCGGCGGTGGTCTTGGCGAGCCGCCGCGACGCCAGCGTCGCCGGCACCAGTCGGGCGACGCGCGCCTCGAGGTTGCCCACCGAGTCATCGTCGAGAATGATCCGGTCGTCGGCGCCGAGCAGGATCTCGGCGCTGTAGCGCTTCAGGCCGCGCAACGTGCGCACTTCGAAGTAGCGGACGTCGAAGACCTGGTTCTGGACGGCGAGGGATTCCGTCTTCACCAACGTACGAAGCATCTCAATTCTCCAAGGCTGTCGCTGTGTGCGGTGCCGTCGTCGCCATGATCATCAGATCGGCGCCCGTCGATGGTCGATGCGTGCCAGCCGTCAGCTGGCCGCCTGCGCCGGCAGCGTTTCCCGGGCCGGGAAGCGCATGGTGAACTTCGTCCCGATGCCGACCTCGCTCTCGACGGCGATGCTGCCGTCGAGCTGTTCGACGATCCGCTTGCAGATCGCCAGGCCGAGGCCGAGGCCGCGTCGCTTGGTCGTCACGAACTCTTCGAAGATCGTCGCGAGCCGATCGGCGGGGATGCCGGAACCGGTGTCGGCGACCGTCACCTGCACGAAGCCGTCCTGCCGTCCGGTGGTGATGGTCACCGAGCCGCCGGCGGCTGTCGCCTGTATGCCGTTGGTGATCAGGTTGCGGTAGACGCGCCCGAGCGCGAAGCGGTCGCCGACGACCATCAGCGGACCGTCGCCGTACTGTGCGTGCACGGCCACGCCCTGGCGCTCGCCCTCCGCCTTCATCGAGTCGACGATCTCCGACACCGACGTGTTCATGTCGAGGGCGAACCGCTCGATCGGTTTCGGTTTGACGATATTGCGGAGATCGTCCATGAAGCGCTTCAGGGTGGACAGTTCCCGGTCGATCGTCTTGCGGAACATGTCGCGCGACTCGGCGTCGAGATCGTCGCGCAGCAGCAGGCGCGTGCTGTTGCCGATGTTCTGGATCGGATGCGACAGGTCGTGGACGAGGCCGGCCGCAATCCGGCCGAACATCGCCTGGCGCTCCTGCTTCTTCACTTCCTCCTGCAGCTCGACGAGCCGGTCGGCCATCGTGTTGAACGACGCGCCGAGCTCCTGGAACTCGTCGTTGGTCGCGATGTCGACCCGGGTCTCCAGATGACCGGCCGCCACCTGCTGGGTCGCCGCCTTGAGCGTCCAGATCGGCGCGATGAACCGGCGACCGAAGGTCAGTCCGACGGCCATCATGATGAGCAGGGCGAGGGCGATGGCGATCGTCAGCTGCCGTCTCAGCGCCAGCGACGTGGCGAAGGCTTCGCTCGTCGGCTGTTCGACCATCACGGTCCAGCCGAGCGTCGGGATCGCGGCGGCGACGGAGAGGACCGGCTCGCCGCCCTCGGGTGCGTACTCCACCCACGGCGGCGCCCCCGGCTGCAGCAGCGGGTGGCCGGATTCGCGCTGCGCCTGTGCGACGAGCGGCTTGCGATCGGGGTCGCCGTGCGCCATCAAGGTGCCATCGGCCGAGATCACCATGGCGTGGCCGCGGTTGCCGATGCGGATGCGATCGACCATGCGCCACATCTCTTCGAGGCTGATCTGGCCGATCAGCCAGCCGGCCGGCTGATTGAGCCGGCGCAGCTGGATGGCGAACTCGGTCGTTGGCAGTTGGTCCTCGTCGAACCGCACCGCCGTCATGCTGGCGCCGCCGACCCTGATCGTGGCGCCGGCCGGGATCGCCAGGCGCGTCGGGCCGACCCGGCTCGTCGCGACGGTGCCGCCGGCGGCATCGAACAGCGTGATCTCACGGAACTCGCGGAACTGCAGGATGTAGTTCTTGACGATGCGGTCCTGCTGCCAGACCTCGAGTTCGGTGTCCTGCAGGTCGGCACCGAGGGCCTTCAGGATCTCGGCGTGGCCGGAAACGTAGCGGGTGATTTCCTCGGCGGCCCGTGCCGCGACGTTCTGGTTGCCGACGATGACGGTGTCGCGGGTGCCGGACTGGAGGGAGAACAGCGACACGAAGCCGTACAGGAGCAGCGGCACGACCGCGGCACCGGCCAGGATCAGCGCGAAGCGTACGGCGATGCGTCGGACCGCGAATCCCATCGGGCCTCAGTGAGTGGTCGCGACGGCAGGGGGCGGCGCCGGACGCCACAAGCGCAGCGTCGCCAGCGGATCCCGTCCCGGCTCCGCCGGCACGTCGAACGCCGTGCTGATCGCGCGCGCCCGTTCGCTCCACGCCAGGAAGATCGCCGGCGGGTCGTCCAGAATCGCGCGCTGAAAGGCCGCCACGCCGGTCCTGTAAGCCTCGTCGTCCACGGCGTGCCGGATCGAGTCGAGGGCTGCGTCAACCGCCGGGCTGTCGTAGCCGCCGTAATTATACGGGCCTTTCGAGTGCCAGAATAAATAAGGGCGCAAGAGGGTTGGCGCGCTGGCGAGGTCGGTCAGCACCAGGTCGAAGTCGCTGTCCGCAATCCGCTTCAAGCTCGCTTCTGGCCCCGGCATCTCCAGCACGGCGGCAATCCCGACCGAGCGCAACTGACGCTGCAGCGCGATGCCGATCCGTTCGTGCGTCGGATCGGCGATCAGCAGGCTGATCGTCAATGGCGCGTCGGCGGGGGCCAGCTGCCGTGGCTCGTAGGCGAGCGGCGGCAGTTCCTCCGGTGCCGCCCAATGATCCGGCCAGACGGGTCCGGCCGACGGCGTTCCGCGATTGCCGAGCACGTCGGCAATCAGGAGCGGTCGGTCGACCGCAGCGCTCATCCCCCGCCGGAGGCCCGGGTCGCGAAGCGCCGGCTTCTTGACGTTGAACAGCACGACATACTGGTAGTGACGTCGGTACGAGAACACCCGGACCTGAGAGGAGGGCTGCAACGAGTCCAACGCCTCGACACCAACCTCGAACAGCATGTCGACGTTGCCGCGGAGCAGGTCGGCCCAGGCGGCGCGCACCGACTCGTAGGGTTTCAGCTCGATGCGGCTGAGCGCCGGTGCGCCCTCCGTGTAGGCCTCGTTGGCGAGCAGGCGGGCGCCGTCATCCGGCGAACGCCGGAAGGCGCCAGAGCCGACACCGGGGGCGCCGGGCTTGGCAATCAATCCGTCGAGCGCCTCGAGCAGGAATGTCGAGGGGCGATGCAGGTGGAAGACCAGTTCGCGTTCGGACGCGACCTCCACCTGCTTCAGGTCGTCGAAGGCGGGTCCGAGCTGGCGCGGCAGCCGTTGCTCGATGACCTCGCGGACGAGCGTGGCCGTGACGGGAGCGCCGTCGTGGAAGACGGCGTCACGGAGCGTCAGACGCAGCGCCCGTCGATCTGGCGAGTACGACCAACGTGCTGCGAGCTGCGGCGCCGGCCGGCCATCCCGCGCGAACAGCACGAGTGGCTCGGACGTCAGATTGGCGACCAGCTGGGCGATGCCGGCATCGGCGACCGCCCCGGTTGCGGCGCCGGCACCGAGGCCGATGTGGAGCGTCGTCGATGAACGAGGGTTGCTGGCCGGGCCGTCACCGCACCCGGCCGTCATCAGGAGAGCCGCAGCGACAAAGAAACGCACGATGGCAGTTTTCCTCACGCGACTCCCCCGACACGCAACTACCGAGCGGTAGCAGCTACTTGGCCGGCATGCCGCCGTCGATGTCGTCGATCATCAGCGGGCACCAGCCGGATGGCTTTGCGTTCTTCGTCGCCTTCTTCACAACCTTGATCTTCATATTTATACCCTCAGTTGGCGCTGGCCACGTCATGGGCCAGTGCGATGGCAGCCGATTCAAACGATCGCTTGTGACATGTCGGCCGGTTCATGTCGCCAAGCTCGGACTGTGACGCAACCAGGCATCCGCCGGCACACACCGGGATGAACGCACAGTCGCCACACTCACTCCACGGATTCAGCGCGTCGAACTGCTCGCGATTCTCGACGCGCCACGACTCGCGACGGTCGTCGATGTGACCGACCGACTTCGACTTCTCGCCGGTGAAGCCGGCGCACGCGTACAGCGACCCATCACAGCCGATGGTGTGCGCGTGCTTCATGTGGACATGACAGGGACCGCCATGGACACCGTCTGGGGTTGGGAAGCCGTGCTTCTTCGTCTCGCTGCGCAGGAACGACATGCTGTCTTCCGCGAAGCCGCACGAATCGCACGCCGTGCCGGTCGACCCGTGCCCGGATCCGGCCGACGTCATGCAGGTGCCGCCGAGCGGCTTGCCGTGGCCGTCCACCGGGGTCAACGTCAACCGCCCCTTCACCGGCTGCACCTGATCGCGGATCACCGGCTTGAAGTTGACCTTCACCAGCTGGTCGGCGAACTCCTGCTCGCGCAGGAACGCGAGCAGCGCCGGGTAGCTCTCGACCGACGTCTCGTCGTAGTTGCCACCGATGCCGATACGGGTCTTGCCGGCCACCTTCCGGATGTTCTCGATGATGCGATCGAACGTCCCCTGGCCGCCGCGCAGCGGACGCATCCGGTTGTGCGTGTCACGGTCGCCGTCGAGCGTGATCTTCACGCCGCTCAAGCCGTAGCGATTCATCCGGTCGACGATCTCTTCACTGAGCAGCAGCCCGTTGGTGACGATGCTGATCGTCTGCCTGACGCCGCGGGCCCGCGTCACGTTCGCCATCCGCTCGGCGATGAGATACATCACCGGCAGGTTCAGCAGCGGCTCGCCGCCGAAGAACATGATGTGCAGCTTGGCCGGATTCACGCGCTGCAGCTCGCGCTCGATCCAGTCGGCGGTCTTGTGGGCGGTGTCGAGGGTCATCTTCTCGGCGAACTTGCTGTAGTCGCCCCGATCGCCTTGATAGCAGTAGTCGCAGGCGAAGTTGCACTGCAGCGTCGTCAGCACCGTGATGTGCAACTCCTCGGTGCTCTCCTTCGTCCGGACGAAGAAGCCGTCGATCGCTGCCCGCTCGTCCTGGCGGTTCGGGACGAGAAAGCCGTTCTCCTCGAGCAGTCCGATCGCCTCACGCTCGTCGGCCGGCAGGTGGTCGAGGACGACGTCACTCACCGGTTGCTCGAAGCGTTCGAGCAGCGCCGCGACGTCGTCCGACACGATCATCTGCGCGTCGGTCATGGTGTTCATCAGGAACACCTCGCGACCCGAATCGATCGGCACACGGAGATTGAAGATCGACGCTTGCATTGCCCGGTCATTGAGCAACTGGCGTTCCAGCTTCGCGCGCCATCGCATGAGCAGCGATTCGATCAATGAACATGCGGTGTTTCCGCTGATCGCGACGCGGGCGCAGCGGCCGACGATCGGTCAATGGATTGGCCGCTCGGTGCGCGCCGCCGCCGTGGATGGCTGTTACTTGCGGCAGCAGCACGGATTGACCCGACGGTCAGTCGGTTGGCTACAGTGGCTAGTTTTCTACCGGGTGATCGGCGATCCGGGGCGGGGCGGTCCGTCACATCCGCGTGACGACCGTCACGAGAGGAATCGGAACGATCGTCATGCGGCTTTAGTCCGAGGACCGAGGCGCCCGGCGGGTGATTGGCCCGAACCGGACCAGTGGCGGCCGGCGGCTGGCGGCGGGGCTGCGAGGGAGGAGGTGCGAGACGCGCGGACGATCGAGAGGACTACGACGCGCCGCGGAGCTTACGGGCCAGCTGACGGACCTCGAGCTTGTCCATCTTGTACTTCAGCGTGCTCAGCGGAACCCCGAGGTACTCGGCCGTGCCGGTGACGTTGCCGCCGCACCTTTCGAGGGCCCGCAGGATGAAGTTCCGCTCGAAGGTGTTGGTGGCATCCTCGAACAGACTGTCGGTCCGCCGCCCCTGCGGTTCGAGCTGAGCGAAGTGAAACTCGAGCGGCAGGTCTTCCTCCGAGATGAAATCCTTGTCGCTGACCGCCACCAGGCGCTCGATCAGGTTCTCCAGCTCGCGGATGTTGCCCGGCCACCAGTATTTCCGCAGCAGCGTCATCGTCGGTTCGGTGATGCCCTGGATCTGCTTCCGGAACCGCGCATTGTAGCGGCGGAGGAAGAACTCTGCGAGCTGCGGGATATCGTCCGCCCGCTCGCGCAGCGGCGGCAGCTTGATGGGGATGACGTTGATCCGATAGAAGAGGTCCTCACGGAAGCGCCCCTCCTTCACCGCCTTCTCGAGGTCGACGTTGGTGGCCGCAATCAGCCGGAACTCCGTCTTGATCGGCTTGGTGCCGCCCACCCGTTCGATCTCGCCCTCCTGAATCGCCCGCAACAGCTTGGCCTGCAGATCCATCCGCAGGTCGCCGATCTCGTCCAGGAACAGCGTGCCGCCCGATGCGAGCTCGAACTTGCCCAGCTGTTGCCGATGAGCGCCGGTGAACGATCCGCGCTCGTGCCCGAACAGCGTGCTCTCGGCCAGATCGCGCGGGATGGCGGCCAGGTTGACGGCAATGAACGGCGACTCGGCGTCTCCCGCCTCGCGGTGAATCAGCCGGGCAAGCAGTTCCTTGCCGGTGCCGCTCTCGCCCAGAATCAGGACGGTTGCCGAGAGCTTGGCAATCTTCGCCACCAGGTCGACAATCTCCCGGCCGACGCGGCTGGGTCCGACGATGAACTCACGTTCCGTCTGATCGGCGACCTGGGCTGACAAAGTCAGCACCTGTCGGTTCAGGTCCTGTCGTTCGCTCGCGTTGCGCACGAGGGCGCGCAACTGGTCGTAATCGAAGTCCTTCGTGACGTAGTGATACGCACCGTGCTTCATCGCCTGCACGGCGGTCTCGATCTCGTTGATGGCCGAGATCATGATGACCTCGACCAGGCTGTAGTTCTCCTTGATGATGCGAAGGACTTCGAAGCCGGAGATGCCAGGCAGGCGTACATCCAGAAGCACGAGATCCACGTCCTCCCGGTTCAGCACCGGAAGCGCAGCCTCGCCACTGGCGACGCGGAGGACACGGTATTCACGCTTCAGAATGGCCGTCAGCGTGTCGCGCATGCCCTCGTCGTCATCGACGACGAGAACAGTCTTGGCCTTTTGGCTCATCGTTGGGGGGCCAGGGTATTCTGTCAGGCGGTTGACACTGTTGCAAGCCGTTCGATAAGGTGCCGATGGTGACCTTCCTCTGGTGCGTCGTCGCCCTCACCCTGGTCCTCGCCGGGGCCGCATGGATGAAGGCGCGTCAGCTGTCCCGGCTGTGCGCCGACCTCTCCACGTCCTACTGGCAGTTGCGCTACGAGCATGGGCAGCTGGCTTCGCGTCTGCATCGGATTGAACTTCAGACCGGCATGGCGTCACTGCCGGACGAGCCGGCGGCGCCTGAGCCGGGGCGGACCTCGTTCGTGCCGCTCTCTTCGCTCAAGAAGACGAGCTAACCCGGGACCAGCATCGTGCCCCACGAATACGACGTCATCGTCATCGGCGCCGGCACCGGCGGCTACGTCGCCGCGATCCGCGCCGCCCAACTCGGCCTCAAGGTCGCGGTGGTGGAGAAGCAGAAGTCACTCGGCGGCACCTGCCTGCTGTGGGGGTGCATTCCGACCAAGGCCCTTCTCGAGCATGCGCACGCCCTGAAGGTCGTCCAGCACGCCAGGGAGTGGGGGGTGACCATCGGAGAGGCGGCGGTCGGCATCGACATGAACCAGGTGCAAGCCCGTAAGGACAAGGTAGTTACCGGTCTCACGAAGGGCATCGAGTATCTCTTCAAGAAGAACGGCGTCGCCTGGATCAGGGGCAGCGGCCGACTCCTCGGCGGCGGTGCGGTCGAGGTCGTCGACGGTGAGACGCAGGCCCTGAAGGCCACCCGCGAGATCGTGGTAGCGACCGGCTCCACCCCGAAGAGCGTTCCGGGCATCGAGATCGACCGTCGACGCATCATCACCAGCGACGAGGCCATCGGGCTTCGGGACGTCCCCAGGTCGCTGGCCGTCATGGGGTCGGGGGCGGTCGGAGTCGAGTTCGCCTCCATTTTCCGGCGCTTCGGCAGCGACGTCGCCCTGTTCGAGCTGTTGCCGCGGATTGTCCCGGCGGAGGACGAACAGGTATCGGCTGAGTTGGAGAAGGCATTTCGCAGGCAAGGCATCACCTGCCACACCGGCGCGCGGGTCACGAGCGCCCGAGCCCGGCAGGACGGTGTCGACATCCAGGCGCAGCTGGCCGATGGCCGCGGCGTCTCTATGACGGTGGACTACCTGCTCGTCGCCACCGGGCGCGGGCCGGTCACCGCCGGTCTCGGCGCCGAAGAGGTGGGCATCGACCTCGACCGTGGCTATATCAAGGTGGACGCGTCATACCGGACCAGCGTGCCTGGCATCTCGGCCATTGGCGACGTGATCACCCTCGGCACCGGGACCCACCCGCAGCTCGCCCACGTGTCGTCGGCCGAGGGGGTGATGGTTGCCGAGCGGATCGCCGGCCAGCAGCCGCCGCCGATCAACTACGATCAAGTGCCCGGATGCACCTACTGCGACCCGGAAATCGGCAGCGTCGGCCTCAACGAGCGCCAGGCGCAGGAGCGCGGCTACGACGTCAGGGTCGGCACGTTCCCGTTCGGCGTGCTCGGCCGTGCCAAGATCGCCGGCGAGACCGACGGCTTCGTGAAGATCGTCGCCGATCGGAAATACGACGAAGTGCTCGGCGTGCACATGATCGGAGCGCGCGCCACCGAACTGGTCGCCGAGGCCACCTTGATGCTGCGCCTCGAGTCCACGGTCGAAGAGGTCATCCGGACCATCCATGCGCACCCGACCATGTCCGAAGCGATCGCCGAAGCGGCGCACGCGGTGCATGGCGGCGCGATTCATTCCTGACCCCGGCCCGAGACGGGCATGCCCGCGGGGAGCGGTTCCCCGACTGACGGAGCGAGAGAACGTCGATGGCAACCAACGTGGTCATGCCCCAGATGGGCGAATCGGTCGCGGAAGGGACGATCGTCCGCTGGCTGAAGAAGGTGGGAGATCCGATCGAGCGCGACGAACCGCTGTTCGAGATCTCCACGGACAAGGTCGACGCCGAGATCCCGTCGCCAGTGGCCGGCGTCGTCGCCGAGATTCGCCATCTCGAGGGTGAGACGGTCCCGATCAACACGGTGGTGGCGGTTATTGGCGCGGCCGGTGCTGCCGTCGCATCGCCGGCCGCCGCACCGAAGCCGGCGCCGCCGGCCGGGGCCGCTCCCGCAGCAGCGCCCGCCGCCCCGAAGCCGGCACCCGCATCCGCTGCCCCGCCCGCCCCGCCGCCGCCCCAACAACAGCCGCCGGCGCCGGCCCAGCCGGCACCCGTGCCAGCTGGCGCCGCGGGCGCCGCGGCGTCGGGCGATGGACAGCGTCTGTCGCCAGTCGTACGGAAGATCGCGCTCGAGCACAACGTCGACGTGTCGCAGATCACGGGCACCGGCATTGGCGGTCGGGTGACCAAGCAGGACATCCTCGCGCACATGAGCCAGATCGAGGCGCGTCCGGCGGCCGGCGAGACGACACCGCCCGCCTCGGCCCCGGTCACGCCGCCATCGTCAGCCGGCTCGAGCGCGCCGGCCGCCGCGGCGAAGGCGCCGGCGGTGGCCGGCACCACCGTCCCGATGTCGGTGATGCGCAAGAGGATCGCCGAGCACATGGTCTTCAGCAAGAAGACGTCGGCGCACGTCCACAGCGTCTTCGAAATCAATTGCAGCCGAATCGATCAGATCCGGCGGGCGCGCAAGGACGAGTTCGAACGGGCGGGTGCGAAGCTCACCTACATGTCGTTCATCATCAAGGCGGCAGTCGACGCCCTGCGCGCCGTGCCGATCGTCAACTCGTCGATCGACGGCGACAACGTCATCTACCACAAGGACGTCAACATCGGCGTCGCGGTGGCCCTGGACTGGGGTCTGATCGTACCGGTCATCAAGAAGGCCGACGAGAAGAACCTGCTCGGCCTGAGCCGGGCGGTGATCGATCTGGCGACCCGGGCGCGTGCCAAAAAGCTGTCGCCCGACGACGTGCAGGGCGGTACCTTCACAATCACCAACCCCGGGGTGTTCGGCGCGCAGTTCGGCATGCCGATCATCAGTCAGCCGCAGGTCGCCATCATGGGCATCGGCGTCGTCGAGAAGCGCGCGGTGGTCGTCGATGACGCTATCGCGATACGCCCGATGGCATACTTCTCGATCGGCTACGACCACCGCATCATCGATGGCGCGGTCGCCGACGAGTTCATGTCGCACGTCAAGCAGACGCTCGAGCACTGGGATCCGAACACGGTGTAGGCCGCGTCGCCCGTTTGGTGGACGAACCGGGCGACGGCGTGCAGTCGCGGATCGCCACTGCTGCCGATACACTCACAGATGCGACCGGCCAGATGCCGGTCCCGTCCCGGTGATGCGTTCCATCGAAATCCGTCGGCTCGGTCGAATCGCGTACGCTGACGCGCTGGCGGTCCAGCGCGCGCTGGTCGTCGAGCGCCAGGCCGGGCGGGTCGACGACCTGCTGCTGCTCGTCGAACATCCGCCGGTCCTGACCCTCGGTGTCCGCGGCGACGGCGGTCGGGGCCACATCCTCGCGACCGATGAACAGCTCGCAGCCCGCGGCATCGACGTCTTCGAAGCCGGCCGCGGCGGTGATGTCACCTATCACGGTCCCGGCCAGGTGGTCGGTTATCCGATCATCGACCTCAATCCCGACCGTCGCGACGTCCATCGCTATGTCCGCGACCTCGAAGAGGTGCTGATCCAGGTTGCCGCCGATTTCGGCGTCGCGGCGGCGCGGGTCAGCGGTTTGACCGGCGTCTGGGTCGGCGCCGAGAAGCTCGCCGCCATCGGCGTCCGCATCTCGCGCTGGGTCACGAGCCACGGCTTCGCGCTGAACGTCTCGACCGACCTGGACGATTTCGGCCTCATCGTGCCGTGCGGCATTTCGGATCGCGGCGTCACCTCGTTTGCGAAGCTCGGGTTGGTGCTGGACCGGCGGGACGTCGAGGCACGAATCGTCGCCCGCTTCGCCGACGTTTTCGAACGGACACCCGTGACACGGGCCGCAGATCCATCAACCGGTGAAGAGGTGCGGTCGTGACCGGACGTGGTTCGATGATTCCGCCGACGCCGCTGGCCCGCAACGCCGTACGTGGGACGGTGCTCGTCCTGCTCGCAACCGCCGTGTACCTGGTCATCTGGTATCCATCGTTGCCCTGGCTCCTGCCGGTCCACTTCAAGCGTGGCGGCGTTGCCAATGGCTGGCAGTACAAAACGATGGGGCGGGTGCTGCTGCCGGTGTTCATCCAGCTGTCGTTGACGTTGACGTTCGGGGCGATTGCCGCCCTCCTGCTGTCCCGGACGTCGGGCGATGACGAAGCGACGCCGCGAGAAACCAGCAGCGACCGGCCGTTGCCGGACCGCCCGCTGACGCCCGATGTCCGGGCCGCCCTCGCGGCGGCTGAGACGGTGTTGCTGATGGCCCTCATCTGGGTGGGGTTCCAGGCCTATGCCGCGTATGCCCTCGTCCAGATGTGGACCACCGAGATCGGTCACCTGGGTTGGCTCTACACCGCGCTCGAGTGGACCGGTCTCGTCCTGACCGGGATCGTCGCGGTCCGCGGGCACGCGCGCGTCGGCCGTCCATCGCCGCGGCCGTACGTGGCCGAGCATTGGAGGCTGGGTCAGCTCTACAAGAATCCGGACGATCCAGCGCTCTTCGTACCGACACGGGACGGCAACAAGTGGACCCTCAACTTCGGCCGACCGGTGGCGGCAGCTCTGCTGGGCGTGGTCCTCACGGCCGGCGTGATCGGACCCACCGCCATCCTGATTCTCGCGCTCCGGTACAACTTCTAGCGAGATCTGCGTTTAGGTCGCGCATCGACTGGTGGGGCGGGTCGTCGTCGGTTGTCCAGTCTGTGTCTAGGAATAATCTTGGGCGTCGCGGTGTTTTCATCCCCAGCGAGAGGGAGAAACGATGCGGCAACCGACCAAAGAACAGATCCGAGACGAGCAGTTGCTGAGCCGACTTCAGGCCGGGCACGATGGTGCCCTGGCGGATGTGGCCGACGCCTATGGCGGGAAGATCTACCAGCTGGCGTTTCGCTACCTGCGGAACAAGGAAGATGCCGAAGAGGTGGTGCAGGACGTCCTGTACAAGGTGTACCGCAACGTCGCGGCCTTCCGAGGTGATGCGGCGCTCTCTTCCTGGATCTACCGGATCACCTTCAATACGGCGATGTCGCGACTGCGCACGGCCCGCTACCAGCGCGCCCAACAGGAAGATTCGAGCCTGCTGAACGGCTCGCCCGACGAGAACGGCAACACGCCGCGCTTCGAGATTGCCGATTGGTCGGACATGGCGGACGAACGGGTGCTCCGGTCGCAGCTCCGCAAGCGGGTGATGCGGGCGATTCTGGCGCTGCCAGCCATCTACCGGGCGCCGGTGGTGCTGCGTGACCTGCAGGGCATGTCGACGGAGGAGGCGAGCGCCCGGCTGCGCGTCAAGGACCAAACACTGAAGTCGCGGCTGCACCGTGGCCGCGTCATTCTGAGGAAGCAGCTGGCCGACTTCGCTGGCGGCCTCAGCCTGCACCACGCCTTCGGCACGTCCTGACCTGCGAGCCGCCGTCTCACAGCATCGTCGCGTTGTCGAGCGCCACCCGATCGAGTCCCGAGAGTGGTGGCAGCTCGACCCGCTCGATGCCGGCCGATCCGAGTACCACCGGAACGGCGCCGGTCCTCGCCTTCACACCCACCGAGTCGTCCGGCGCCATGAACACGCAGAGCCCCCGTCGCGAACGCCCGAGCACGCCCATCACCGCCAGGGCCGCAGCACTGGCGAGCGACAGCGGTCCCGGCGGCCACATGGGCGCCACGCGGGCGGCCAGCCGCCGCCGGGCCGGACCGTCCAGCAACCGGTCGGCCGCGTACCCTCCGATCGTCATGTCGGACCAGGGGATGACGACGTGGTGGGGCGGGACGCCGAGAAGCGCCAGGGCGACCTCGGATCCGGACCGGTCGGCTTCGAGCGCCGCGATCGCCCGGACGGCCGAAGCCAGGGCCTCCGGGGCGGTGCCGAAGACCTGCTGCCGAGGCATCTTCAGCTCACGCACGGCTCGCTCGACGAGCGGCGCATGACCGGCACCGGCGCAAATCACCAGCCGTGGCCCGCCGCCGTGCGACAGGCGCCGCAACAGCGGCACCGCGTTCTCCACCGACCATTCGCCGCCCTTCGCCGTGTCGGCCAGCACGACGATCGGGGCGCCGACGGCCAGGAACAGGTCGGTGCCGCCGGTGACCTGTGTCGCGAACCCTGCCGCCGGGGCCGACTGCATGATGTCGAGGGCCTTGCCGGCGGCGATTTGCCCAGCCTCGTCGACCAGGGCGACCGATGCGGCTGCGTCGCGGCGGGCGAGCAGGAACGCCAGCTCTCCACCCAGCGGACCGGCTCCAACGATGACGACCTGAGGCATGCGCGGGAACTATTATGAGGGGATGACTCCACAGAACCTGACGGGAAAAGTCGCTCTCGTGACCGGAGGGTCGCGCGGTATCGGAATGGCGATTGCGGCCGGCATGGTGGCGGAGGGGATGCACGTCGCGATTACCGGACGGAACGACGCCCATCTGCTCGCCGCGAAGCACAAGATCGGCGACTCCGGTCCCGGCCGGCTCGAGACGATCGAGGCCGACGTCCGGCGCCACGAGGACGTCGAGCGAACGATCGACACCGTGGTGCTCGCCTACGGCGGACTGGACGTCCTGGTGAACAACGCCGGCATCGGCATCTTCACGCACGTCGCCGACATGACGCCCGAGCAGTGGGCGTCGACGATCGACACCAACCTCACCGGCGTTTACAACTGCTGTCACCTCGCGATTCCGCAGCTCCGCAAGCGCGGCGGCGGCTACATCATCAACGTCAGCAGCCTGGCCGGCAAGAACGCCTTCGTCGGGGCCGCCGCCTACTGCGCGTCGAAAGCCGGCCTGAACGCGTTCAGCGAGGCGCTGATGCTCGAGGTCCGGCAGGAGAACATTCGCGTCACCTACGTCATGCCGGGCTCGGTCGCGACCGGGTTCAGCGGCGGCGACGAGCAGAAGGGGGCCGACTGGAAGATTGGCGCGGCCGACATCGGCCAGATCGTCCTCGACCTGCTGCACATGGATCCTCGGACACTGCCCAGCCGCATCGAAGTCCGCCCGTCGCGTCCGCCGGCGAAGTAACAGCTGACCTGCCGGGCCTCCGTGATGGTCTGACCCGGAACCTTGAAACCGCAAAGAAGTCAGGGCCCACCATGTCCGTACTCGACAAACACCGCGATGCGCTCGACGTGCATGAAACGATGATGGGTCAGGCGAGAGGACGTTTGGCGGTGGCGCTGGACCTGCTCACCGACTCGCTCGCACTGGTCGGGCAACACGGGGTCTACTGCCGGAGCGAGCGGCTGCCCGGACAGCCGAAGATGGACATAGCCCTCGTCCTCGAACGGCTGGAGGATGCCAAGCAGCTCGTGCAGAGCGCCATGGCTGAGATCAGACAGCCATCGGCTGGGTAGCCGCGCAGTCGCCGGGCTGGGGGGCTTGGAGGGCGCAATCGCGGTGCGCGCATCTTCTGCGCCTCTCGAACACGGGCGGCGATCGGTATAATCGACGCCTCGATGCAGGAATCGTTCGGCGAGTACAAAGTCCTGGAGCGGGTCGGTGCCGGCTCGACGGCAGAAGTCTTCCGCGCTCGTGACACACGAGCCGGTCGCACGGCCGCCATCAAGGTCCTCACGTCGGACGTGGCGATCGACCCGGTCCGCGGTCAACCGATAGCCGACGAGGCATTTCTCGCCATCTCACTCGGGCATCCCAACGCCGCGGCGCTGTACGAGGTCGGGGAGCAGGACGGTCGTCCGTACCTCGTGTACGAATTCATCCAGGGCCAGACGCTCAGGGCGTTGGTCGGCGGCCACCCCATCAATCCCCGTCATGCCCTCGAGTTCGCCGCGCAGATCGCGGACACCCTCGCTGACGCCCACGCGATCGGGCTCGTGCACCGCAGCCTGCGGCCGGAGAACATCGTCGTGTCCCAGAAGGGGACCGCGAAGACCACCGACTTCGGACTCGGGCGCTACGCGACTGCCGTCGCGCAGGACATGGCCGCCCGCGGCGCCACGGTGCCGGCGATGGCCTACTGGGCGCCTGAACAGCGAACCGGGGAGGCCGATCAGCGGTCGGACATCTACACCCTCGGCTTGATCCTGGTCGAGATGCTCACCGGCCGGTTGCCGGGTGGCTCCCCATCGGATGCGCCGGTCGCGCCGCTCATCGCACCGCTCGTCGGACGCATGCTCGAGCCCAGCCCGGAACGGCGCATCGACGCGGCGGCCACTGTTGCCGCGCAGCTGCGCGAACTGGCGGCGACGCTCGAGGCGCAGCGGAACGCACCCGCAGCGCCAGCCGCGCCCCCGCCGGAGGCTGCCTCGCCGACGCGCCGGCCACCGGCACCAGCCGCCGTACCGGCGACGCCGGCGCCCGCGCCAGCACCACGATCCGGCAAGCGGGCTTCGAAAGGCGTCGTCGTCTCGAAGCCGGCGCCACCGACCGCGCCAGGCGACACGCCGGCCGTCACGGCCGGGCCGAGCGGTAGAGCCGCGGACCCCGCTCGCAAGGGTGGACAACCGCCACGGTCCCAGCCACAGCGGCCTGCCGAACGGCCCCGACCGGGAGCGCCCGCCGCCCCGAAGGCGTCGGCGCCGTCGGCGACCGTCTGGCTCATCACCGCGGCCGTCGCCGGCGTCGCCGCCGTACTGTGGTTCCTGCTCGCTCGCTAACGACCGCGCGTCAGGAGGTCCGGCAGCCGCTGCGTGAATGCCGAACGGGCCAGCACCTCGTCGGCGCCGGCCGCGCGAGCCTCCTCGATGCGCGCCGCCTGCACGTGTGACACGTAGCAGAGCGTCGGGATGTCGCGGGTCGCCGGCTCCGCCTTCAGCGCCGTGACGATGCCCACCGGATCGGTGCGCGGGTTGTCCAGGTCCAGAATCACCAGCGCCGGCGGCCGATCGCGCACCGCCGCCAGCGCCGCCTCGCGGGATCGTGCGAAACTGACCGCGACGCCCAGGCCGGTCGCAGCAGACCGGATCTTCGACGTGAACAGGAGATCGTCGAGTACGGCAAGAATCATCGGCAGCACACCATGTTACAGATAGAAACCCAGGCCGTCGGCCCGTTCATGAAAAACGGATTCATCGTCGCCTGCGAGCGGACGCGGCAGGCGGTCTATATCGATCCGGGCGACGAGGTGAGCGGGCTGCTGGCGTACGCGAAGCGGCACGATCTCGCGATTCAGCACATTCTGCTGACTCACGCGCACGTCGACCACGTGTCCGGTGTGGCTGCCGCCCGGCGCGCCCTCGGGGTGCGCATCTACCTGCATCGCGACGATGAGTTCCTGTACGAGGATGCGGTGCAGCACGGCCTGCTCTTCGGCCTGCAGGTCGAGCCGCCGCCGCCAGTGGACGAGTATTACTCCCCGGGCCAGGTCATCGCATTCGGCGACTATGAAGTCCGGCCGCACCACACGCCCGGCCACTGTCCGGGCGGGGTCTGCCTGCAGGTCGGCAAAATCGGCGAGGCGGGTCAGGATCTCTTCGTCGGCGACACGCTGTTCGCAGGCTCGATCGGTCGTACGGACCTTCCGGGCGGAGACTATCAGACGCTCATCGCCTCCATCCGCGACGTGCTCTTCCGGTTCGGCGACGGGGCGCGGGTATATCCCGGGCACGGCCCGGCCACGACCATCGGTCAGGAGCGGCGGACCAACCCGTTTCTGCAGGCGGAGTAGGGCAGCCCGGCTCAGCTCTCGGCGACCCGTTCGACCTTGAGGGCGACCCGGCCGATCTGAAGCATGTCGCCGCTGCGCACCCGTGCCCGGTCGACCCGCTTGCCGTTCACGTAGGTGCCGTTCGTGCTCTCGAGGTCGATGACGTCGATCCGGTCGTCGGCGACTTCGAGCCGGCAGTGCAGCCGCGACACGAGGGCGGCTTCGACGATGAAATCGGCCCGCGGCGCCCGTCCCAGGGTCTTGATGGTGCCTGGCGCGATCCGGAACACCACCGGGTCGGCGTCCGTCTCTGCACTGTGCAGGATCCACATGCAGGCATTGTCTCACGGCGGACCCGCATCCGCCGGGCTGGCCGGCGACGAACTTCGGCCGCCGCAACTTCGTAAGGTGGATCATGAGCCAGGCAACTCGTCGGAGCCGGAAAGCTCTCCTCTACGCGCTGGTGGCGCTGGCTGCCGTCGGCGTCGGCGTCGCCGGATACGGCAGCTTGAAAGGCGCCTCGGCGGACGTCGACCCGTCGCAACTGGCCACCGTCGAACTCGGCACCATGGTGCAGTCGGTGGTGGCGACCGGCAAGGTCGAGCCGATCACGAAGGTCGAGATCAAGTCGAAGGCGAACGGCATCATCAAGGCGCTGCCGCTCGACATCGATGACGCGGTCGACGAAGGCGACATCCTGGCTGAACTCGACAAGGATCAGCTGCAGGCGGCACAGCGCGGCGCCGAGGCGAACCTGCTGGCGGCGCGGGCGGCTCTCGAGGCCGCTGCCGCCCAGCTCCAGAAGAACATCGTCGAAGCCGAAGGGCCCGACGTGGCGTTCGCCCGCCGCGCCCTCGAGCGGGCGCAGTCGCTGTTCGCGCAGCGGCTGGTGGCGCAGTCCGGGTTGGACGACGCGCAGAGCGCGCTCGACGTCGCCGAGAATCGCCGGCGGGCCGCCGAGTCGCAGCTGGCGGTGAGCCGCGCCCGGGTCGCCGAGGCGCGCGCGCAAGTGGCTCAAGCACAGGCGGCGGCCGATCGCGCCGCCGAGGATCTCGCAAACGCGACGCTGCGCGCACCGATTCGCGGCACGATCCTGAGCCGGGACGTCGAGATCGGCAGTCCCGTGTCGTCCATCCTGAATCTCGGCGCCAACGGCTCGCTCATCATGACGCTCGGCGACATCGATCAGGTGTTCGTCCGCGGCAAGGTGGACGAGGCCGACATCGGTCGCGTGCAGTTCAATCAGCTGGCCCGCATCCGGGTCGAGACGTTCAAGGACAAGGTGTTCACCGGCCGTGTCACCAAGATCTCGCCGATGGGGACCGAGAAGGACAACGTCACGAGTTTCGAGGTCCGGGTCTCCATCGACAACCCGGGCAAGGAGCTCAAGGCCAACATGACGGCGAACGCCGAGATCGTCCTGCAGGAGTTCCCCGGCTCGCTGCTGCTCCCGGAGGCCGCGATCAGCTACGACGCGCAGCGACAGGCGTCGGTCGACGTCATCGATCCGGTGGCGAAGGGCGGCCGTCGCTCGGTGCCGGTGCGAGTCGGGGTCGGCAACGGCACCAGAATCCAGGTGCTCGAGGGGTTGAAGGTCGGCGACCGGGTCATTCTGCCGTCCTAGGACGTCCGCGATGCGCGAGGCCCTCGTCCAGTCGCTCGACAATCTCCGCGCCAACCGGCTGCGCAGCTTGCTCACGATGTTCGGGATCATGTGGGGCATGGTCTCCATCGTCATCCTCTCGGCGACCGGCGAGGGTTTCCGGCTCGGCAACGAACACGTGCTGCAAGAACTCGGTCGCAACGTCGGCATCATCTGGGGCAACCGCACCACGCTGCAGGCCGGCGGCGAGCGCGCCGGGCGGCGGATCTTCCTCAGCGTCGACGACGCGCGGGCGGTGGCGGCGGAATCGTCGATGGTCGCGGTCGTCAGTCCGGAGCTGGAGCGCGGCGGTGTCAGCGTCAAGAGCCCGTACAACGCCGCGAACGCCCGCATCACCGGCGTCGAGCCGCAGTACCAGGGCATCCGCACCATCGAGGTGGCCAGCGGCCGGAATCTCTCCGTCACCGACGAGCAGCAGCGGGCCCGGGTGGCCATCCTCGGCCACGACGTCGCCAGGCAGCTGTTCGGCACGCGTCCGGTCGTCGACGAGACGGTCGCCATCAACGGCCTGCCGTACACCGTCGTCGGACGCATCCGTCTCAAGGAACAGGACAGCAACTACAACGGTCCCGACAACAACAAGGTCTTCATCCCGTTCTCGACGATGATGCAGGACCTGCCGCGCACCGACGCGCCGGTCGGCTCGGTCTCGAACATCGTCGTCGCGCCGCGGCCGGAGGTCATCGCGCAGCTGCCGACCGTGCTCGAGCGGCGGCGCGGGCGCATCGACGACATCGACTGGCCGCTCGAGAAGAACATCCGCGGCATCCTGGCGCGCCGCCACGGCTTCGACCCGGACGACCGCGAGGCGCTGAGCATGTGGGACACCTCGCTCGAGACCCTGATGTTCAGCCGCATGGTCGACCGGATGCGCGACTTCTTCGTCCTCGTCGGACTGGTGACGTTGACGCTCGGGGGCATCGGCGTGATGAACATCATGCTGGTCGCGGTCAAGGAGCGGACCCGCGAGATCGGCGTGCGCAAGGCGCTCGGCGCGACGACGAACGCCATCCAGCGGCAGTTCTTCCTCGAAGGCCTGTTCCTCGCCCTGGTCAGCGGCGCCATCGGCATGGGGCTCGCCCTCGGCCTCTGCGCGCTGGTCAACCTCGCGCCGATGCCGCCGCGGTTCTCCGGCATGATCGTCTCGCCGCAGAGCGGTCTGATGGCGCTCGGCGTGCTCATCGCGATCGGCGTCGTCACCGCCACGTATCCGGCCCGCCGCGCCGCGGAGCTGCCACCGGTCGAAGCCCTGCGCTTCGAGCTCTAGACGGCCGAGGCCCTGCCATGAACATGCTGCGCGAGGTGGTCCGCGAAGCGCTCTACAGCCTCTATCACCATCGCTTTCGTGTCGGCCTGTCGATGCTCGGCATCTCGTGGGGCATCATCTCGGTGGTCACCCTGCTCGCCTACGGCAACGGCTTCGCGTCGGCGCTCGCCGCCGGCTTCCGCGGCGCGTTCTCGGACGGCGTCTCGGTGGCGTTCCCCGGCCAGACCAGCCTGCAGGCGGGCGGGGAACGGGCGGGGCGCCGCGTCCGCATGACGCCGGCCGACGTCGCCGACCTCGGTCAGCTGCCGTTCGTGAAGTCGGTCAGCCCCGAGTTCATGAGCGAGCACCCGGTCGTGCTCGGCAACAAGCAGGCCAGCCACATGGTACGCGCCGTCGCGGCCAGCTACGGTGCGATGCGGAGCGAGACGCCGATGCCCGGCGGACGCTTCATCGACGACGAAGACGTGCGGCTGCGCCGCCGCGTCGCGTTCATCGGCAGCGAGGTGCAGCGCAAGCTGTTCGGGGCCCTGCCGGCGGTCGGCCAGACGATCCGCGTCAAGGGGATTCCGTTCGAGGTGATCGGCGTCGGCGTCGAGAAGGTGCAGATGTCGAACTACAACCGGCCCGACAAGTATTGCGTCTTCATCCCGTGGACGACGATGTCCTCGCTCGGCGACGCGCAGTACGTCTCCAATTTCGTCTTCCAGGCCGTGTCGCCGACGCAGGAGGCGAAGGCGATTCGTCAGGTCCGCGAGCTGCTGGCCGAACGCCATCGCTACAACCCGGACGACGAGCGGGCGCTCAACCTGTTCGGATCGGCCGACATGAAGAAGATCGTGGGTCCCATCGTCACCGGCCTGCAGCTCGTGCTGACATTCATCGGCATCGTGACGCTGGCGATCGGCGGCGTCGGCATCATGAACATCATGTTCGTGAACGTGCAGGAGCGGACGCGGGAGATCGGCGTCCGCAAGGCGCTCGGCGCACCACGGCGGCAGATTCTTGCGCAGTTCCTGCTCGAGGGCATCGTCACGACCGTGCTCGGCGGTTCGGTCGGGATCGCGGCAGCCTACGCGCTCGCCTGGCTGCTCAGCCCGCGGCCGTTCCTCGCCGAGCTGCTGGACGACTCGAGCGGCGTCACCGACATCCACCTGGTGCTGTCACCGGAGCTGGTGCTGCTGGCCGCGTCCATCTTGATGGGTGTCGGCTTCGTTGCCGGGCTGCTGCCGGCGATCAAGGCCTCGCGTCTGGATCCGATCGAGGCGCTGCGTTACGAGTAGACGGTGGACGCGGCCCGGCTACTTCATCGCCTGGAACGTCTTCCTCAACCACTCGACGACCGCTGACGACAGGACCGGACTGACCGTCCTGTCGGGCAGCGTGCCGTACTCGTCGACCTCGCCGGTGGTCGCCGGCACGAGCAGGTGATTGACACCAGGCACCTTGATGACTTCGACCACCGACTGTCGCGTCCGCGCCTTTGCGAGGGCGCCGAGCCGGTCGGCGTTGATCGGAGCCACCTGCCGGTCGAGTTCACCCTGGATAATGAGCAGCGGCTGGCGGATGTCGTTCATCGGCCGCGCCGGGTCGAAGGCCAGGAAGCTGTTGAACCACGGCACGTCGGCCTGGCGGCGCAGACCGGGAGGGATGGTGTCCCATCCCTGGCCGCTGACGACCGCCGCCTGAATCCTCTTCTGCAGGTCGAGCGTGGCCTGCTTCTCCTCGTCGGTGCGGTTCGAGCGCGACAGCGCGTGCGACACCTGCGCCATGTTGAGCTCGGCGCCGGTGGTGCCCATCGCGGCGACGAGCACGAGCGCCCTGATCCGCTTGTCCCGCGCCGCGGACATCATGGCGACGGCGCCGCCTTCGCTGTGACCGAGCACCGCCACCCGCTTCCGATCGACGTCCTTGCGATCGGTCATGAACTTGACGGCGGCGCGCAGATCGTCGGCGTAGTCGGCGAGCGTCGCCGACTCCGGCCGGCCGCCGCTCTGGCCGACGCCGCGTTTGTCGTAGCGCAGCACCAGGAACCCGCCATCGGCGAGCGTGTTCGCGAGCTGACCGAAGATTGGAATGCCGAAGGCGTTCTCGTCGCGGTCGGTCGGACCTGAGCCGCCGACCAGGATGACGGCCGGCATCTTCGGCGTCGTGCCGGTCGGCTTCGACAGCGTCCCGGCGAGCGAGAAGCCGTTCGCCGGCACCCGGACCGCCTCGTCGCCGGCGCGCGTGATCGTCACGCGGCGGGCCGACACCGCCGCGATGTCTTCGCGGACGACGTCGAGTGTCTGCGCCGGCACGCTGACGCGGAGCAGCCGGCCGGCTTCGTCGCCCCAGATCTCGACGTCCAGCGCCGGACCCACCGGCGGCTGCAGGCGGACCTTCGTCCGTCTCACCTCGATGAGCCGCGACGTGGTCTGGATGCGTTCAGGTGTCGACTCGCCGACCGTCGCCGTGACGGTGCCCTGCGGGACGGTGTACAGCTGCAGCGTGGTGCCGGCGGCGGCGGTCCTCAGCCGGGCGGAGAACGCTTCGTACGGCGCGAAGAACGGGTTCGGCAGCAGCAGGGCGTCCGCGGCGATCGCATCGGTCTTCTCGCCGGGCGTGCCGTTCGTCGTGAACTCGCTGCGCGCCGCGCCGTCGGTGACGGTCGTACGCAGCGTTGTCGTCTGGTCGCGCGCCGTCGCCTCGAGCACCAGCGACCGCGGCTTCCAGGCCGCGTCGTACTTCACTTCCAGCCGCCGCGCCGCGATGTCCAGCGGCGGGCCGATGCGGCCGCTGCCGCTGATCGTCCAGCCGTCGGCGTCCTGCACGACCGTCGCCTCCTCCGTGCCGACCTGGGCGGCGCGCAGGAAGATGACGAAGCGCGATGCCGCCGGCGCCGCAGCCGCCGGTTGAGCCAGGGCGGCCGCCGGCAGCAGGGCGGCGATGATGCACGCGGCCGCCCGGATAGAATGAAGCCAGCAGGGCATGTCACAGCATAACACCCCGGAAATCACGACACTGTCGAGCGAACCCGGCTATGTGGCGGCACGCCGCGCCGCCGCGCTCCTCGATCGCCGGACGCGCGGCCGCATCGTCCTGTCCGGGGCCGAGCGGGCCTCCTACCTCCAGGGGATGCTGACCAACGACATCGTCGCCCTGCACGCCGGTCAGGGGTGCTACGCCTGCTATCTGACGGCGCAGGGCCGCATGATCTCGGACATGTGGCTGTTCGAGCTCGGCGACGTGATGCTGATGACGTTGCCCGGCACGACCCGTGAGACGGTGCTCGGCAAGCTGGACCAGTTCATCTTCAGTGAGGACGTGCAGCTCGGCGACGTGACCGACAGCTTCTCCAGCCTGGCGGTCCTTGGGCCCGACGCGCCGCGGATCATTGCCGGCGTCGTGCCGGACGTGACGGCCGAACAGCTGTCCCGGCTGGACGAGGGTGGCAACCTGCGGACGACCATCGGCGGTGAACCGGCCGTCGTGCTGCGGGTCGGCGACGCCGGCGTCGCCGCCTACGAGCTGCTGGTTGGTCCGGCGCAGTACGACGCCTGCTGGCAGGCGATGCGTGGCGCCGGCGCCGAGCCGCTGTCGGACGCCGCGGCCGAGACGCTGCGGGTCGAGGGCGGCGTGCCGCGGTTCCACCGCGACATGGACGAGGAGACGATTCCGCTCGAAGCGAATCTCGAAGGCCGGGCAATCAGTCAGTCCAAGGGGTGCTACGTCGGACAGGAAGTCATCATCCGCGTGCTGCACCGCGGCCACGGGCGCGTCGCGAAACGGCTGGTCGGCCTGCGGGTGGTGGGTGACGTCATCCCGGCGGTGGCAGCCGCGGGAGCGCCTGGCGGACTCATCCGCAGCAGCGAGCGTGACATCGGCCGCGTGACCAGTGCGGTCTACTCGCCAGCCTGCGGCGGGCCGATCGCGCTCGGCTACGTGCACCGTGACTTCGTGGCGCCCGGCACGACGGTCACCATCGACGGGGTCACCGCGACGGTCACGGCGCTGCCCTTCGTGCCGGCCTCAGCGGCCGCCTGACAGCAGCTCGATCACCTCCTGATCGGCCGGCGGAAACGACAGGCCGCGGAGCGCACCACGCGACACCCAGCGCACCTCCTGACCCTGCTGCGGTCGCGGTTGTCCGGTGATCCGGCAGCGCAGGAAGTGGAGTTCGACGCGCCGGTCGTCGTAGTCGTGTGCGGTGGCCAGCACCTCCGCTCCGACGTCGGCGACGACGGCCAGCTCCTCCAGCATCTCGCGGGCGAGACACTCCGCGAGCGATTCGCCGGCCTCGCATTTGCCGCCGGGAAACTCCCAGTAGCCTGCGAGGTGCACGCCCTCCTGCCGTCGGGTCACCAGGAAGTGCCCGTCCTGCATGACGATGGCGGCGGTGACGACGATGGTGCGCATCACGCCTTCGGCGCCCGGCGGGTGCCGGCGCCAGCCGACCCGGCCCGCCGCGGTGCCGCCGCGCCGCTGCCCGGCGTGAACGGATACGTCACGCAGCCCCTGGCCATCGGACAGGCGGGGCATTTCGGCTGCCGCGCCGTGCACAGCGTGGCGCCGAAGTCCATCAGCGCCTGGTTGAAGTCGAAGACGTCCTTGCGAGGCACCAGCGCTTCGGACAGGGCCCACAGGTGACGCTTCATCGCATGGGCCTTCGGGTCGCCGGCGCCCACGAAGACACG
This sequence comes from uncultured Acidobacteriota bacterium, assembly GCA_902825985.1. GTDB lineage: Bacteria > Acidobacteriota > Vicinamibacteria > Vicinamibacterales > CAVVIG01 > VFZL01. The sequence continues at coordinate 102,470 of CADEDC010000003.1, forward strand.
GAACAAGACCCGCGCGACGTTGGTGTCGAGGATGGCCGCGCGCTGCCGGAAGGCAAAGCTGCGGATGGCACCGGCGGTGTACGCGCCGATTCCCTTGAACGACAACAGCGTCGCCTCGTCGTCCGGCAGCTGTCCGCCGAAGCGGGCCACCGCTTCGCGGGCGATGGTCTGCAGCCGTCGTGGCCGGATGTTGTATCCGAGCGGCCGCCAGGTGGCCGTGACTTCGTCTTCCGGGGCGCCGGCGAGCACGTGCATGGACGGGTATTTGGCCAGCCATTCCTCGTACTTCGGCAGCACGCGATCGACTTGCGTCTGCTGCAACATGATCTCCGAGACGAGGATGTGATACGGGTCGGCGGTGCGCCGCCACGGCAGATCACGACCGTGCCGGCGGTACCACGTCAGGAGGCGGGTCCGGAACGCCCGGCGCGCGGCGGTGCCGGGCGCCGCGACGGCGTCGGCCATTGGCGGATGGCGGCGCCTGCTGCCTGTCGTCCGCCCGGTCGGACGAGGTTCGGCGGCGGTGGCGCGGCGACGGCCGGTCGGGCGCGCGGGCGGTTTGGCAGGCATCTCGTATAATTCGCCAGGACTCAACGGTGAAGATCTATACACGGACCGGCGACGCCGGCGAAACCGCGCTCTTCGATGGTACTCGCGTCAGCAAGGCCGATCCGCGCGTCGATGCGTATGGCGACGTCGACGAACTCAATGCCTGGCTCGGTCTCGTCCGGGCCAACGGCCTGCCTCCCGACCTCGACGGCGACCTCGTCTACATCCAGCGCGATCTGTTCGCCATGGGGGCGATGCTGGCCGATCCGCGCCATCGCATCGCCGATCGCGTCGAGAAGGCCGCGCTGGGCGACGTCGACGTGGCGCGGCTCGAAGCGCTCATCGATCGCGTCGAAGACTCGCTGCCGCCGCTCCGCCATTTCATCCTGCCGGGTGGCTCCGCCACCGGTGCGACGCTGCACGTCGCACGCACGGTCTGTCGCCGCGCCGAGCGCCGCATCGTCTCGCTGACACCGCCGCCCGACCCGCTGGTGGTGCGCTACGTGAACCGCCTGTCGGATCTCCTGTTCGTCCTGGCGCGGGCGGTGAATCATCGCGCCGGCCAGCCTGAAACGCAGTGGTAGCGGCCGCCGATTCGCATTCGCCGCGGGCGTCGTGGCCCGAGACCCTGGCCGGCGCCTACGCCGCGTGTGAGAGTCTCGCGCACGCGCACTACGAGAACTTTCCGGTGGCCTCCCGGCTGTTGCCGGCCGCGATGCGGCCGCATATCGCCGCCGTGTACGCGTTCGCCCGCATCGCCGACGATTTCGCCGACGAAGGAACCGCCCCGGCGAGCGAGCGCCTGGCTCGACTGCGCGACTGGCAGATGCGCCTGCACCGTGCCGTCGCGACGCCGGTCGACACGCCGGGCGACGACTACGACCGGCTGTTTCTCGCCATCGGACACACCATCCGCTCACGCGACCTGCCGGTCGCGCTGTTCGACGATCTGCTGAGTGCGTTCGCGCAGGATACCACGACGACCCGCTACGCCTCGTGGGACGATCTGCTCGACTATTGCCGTCGCTCGGCCAACCCGGTGGGCCGGCTGGTCCTGCGCATTGGCGGCTACGTCGATGCGGAGCTCGACCGCTCGTCCGACGCGCTGTGCACGGCCCTGCAGCTGACCAACTTCTGGCAGGACTTCGGCCGTGACTGGCGGGCCGGCCGCCTCTATGTCCCGCAGGACGTCAGCCGCGGCCGCGACGCTCGCGAACAGGATCTCGAGTGCGGACGGCTGAGCGATGCGTGGGTCGCGTCGATCGCCGGCTGCGTCGAGGCGACACGCCGTTTCTTCGCGGACGGGCGCGCGGTGTGCGACGGCGTCCACGGCCGCCTGCGCTACGAACTGCGATTCACCTGGCTGGGTGGTCGCCGCATGCTGGATCGGGTGGACGCCGGGCGTCGCGATTTGCTGCAGACCCGGCCGACGCTGCGCCGCGGCGATCTGCCGGCGCTGGTGTGGCAGGCGGTGCGCTGGCCGGGACGGGCGGCCTGATGGCCAGGAACACGAGCTTCTACTACGCCTTCCTGGTGCTGCCACCCGATCAGCGGCGCGCGATCATCGCCGTGTGGGACTTCTGCCGCGTCGTCGACGATGCGGTCGACGAGGCGGCGAGTCGCGAGTCCGCGGCCCGGTCCATCGATTTCTGGCGGGCCGAACTGGCGCGCTGCTACGAGCGCGGCACGCCGCAGACGCCGCAGGGAATGCAGCTGCAGCCGTTGATCGAGCCGTTTCGCCTGCCCCGCCAGGCCTTCGACGACGTCATCGACGGCGTCGCGATGGACCTCGACACGGTGCGATACGAGACGTTCGACGACCTGCTCGTGTACTGTCACCGCGTCGCCTCGGCGGTCGGACTCATCTGCATCAGCATCTTCGGCTGCACGCATCCGGCGGCGCGCCAGTACGCGCTCGACCTCGGCGTGGCGCTGCAGTTGACCAACATCCTGCGCGACATCAAGGACGACCTTGCGCACGGCCGTGTCTACCTGCCGCAGGAGGATCTGCGCGCCACCGGCTGCCGCATCGAGGATCTCGCCGCCGGCGTCGTCACCGAACCGGTGCGCCGCCTCATGATGCTCGAATGCCGGCGCGCCCATGCGTTCTACGATCGCGCGGTGCAGTCGCGCCCGGCCGCCGACCGCCGCCGTCTCGTCGCCGCCGAGATCATGCGGGCGGTCTATTACGAGACGCTGCGGCGCATCGAGAAGCGCCAGTACGACGTCTTCACGACGCGCACCCGCGTGCCGAAGCCGTGGCAGGCGGCCATCGCACTGAGACAGTGGATGTGGCCGCGTTGAGCGCGCCGGCGGCCGCGGACGTCCTCGTCGTCGGCGCCGGGTTCGCGGGGCTGAGCGCCGCGGTGCGGCTCGCCGGGCGCGGCCGGCGCGTCCTCGTGCTCGAGAAGCGCAGCCGCCTCGGCGGCCGCGCCACCGCCTTCCACGACCGCGAGACCGGCGAGCGGGTCGACAACGGCCAGCACGTCCTCGCCGGCTGCTATCGCGAGACGTTCGCCTTCCTGCGGACGATCGGTGCCGACCTGTACGTCGAACGGCAGCCGCAGCTGGCGGTCACCATGGTCGATCTGACGGGTCGGGTGAGCCGACTTGCCTGCGCGGCGCTGCCATCGCCCTGGCACCTGCTGGCTGGCGTGCTGAGATGGGACGCCTTGTCGTGGCGCGAGCGGCTGTCGGTGGTGCGGATGGCCGCCCCGCTGCGCCGGGCGCGGCGGGCGCTGCGGCCGGATTCGACGGCCGCTCCTGCCGCCGACGCGGACGAGACGGTGGACGCCTGGCTCCGGCGACACGGGCAGTCGGATCGCCTGCGCGAGATGTTGTGGGACCCGCTGGCGCTGGCGGCGCTGAACCAGCCGTCGGACGTCGCGTCGGCGTCGAGCTTCGCGCGCGTGCTCGCCGAGATGTTCGGTCCCGATCCCGCCGGCGCGTCGCTGGTGCTGCCGACCCGCCCGCTCGACGCGATGTACGCGGATCCGGCGCGGGCGTTCGTCGCGCGGCACGGCGGCGACGTCCGCCTCGGCGCCGCTGTCAGCGTCCATCTGCCGCCCGCCGGTTCGCCGACGGTACGCGCGGTGGCGGCCGGCGGCGGCGTCGACGAGTGGCACGCCCCGGCGGTGATCGTCGCGACGCCGTGGTTCACGTGGCCGACGGTCTTCACCGGCGAGACGACGCCGCTGGCGGCGACGCTGGCCGCGGCGCGCGACACGGCGCCGTCGCCGATTCTCACGGTGAATCTGTGGTTCGATCGGCCGATTCTCGGCGAGCCGTTCGTCGGACTGCCCGGCCGCCGGATGCAGTGGGTGTTCGAGAAACGGCTGGTGGTCGGTGAGTCGGCGTCACACCTGTCGCTGGTCTCCAGCGGGGCGGCCGACCTGATGGCGATGACGAACGCGGCGCTGATTGCCGCGGCGCACGAGGAGCTGCGGGCGGCGTTCGCCAGCTGCCGCGCTGCCACGCTGCTCCGCGGCACGGTGATCCGCGAGCCGCGCGCGACGTTCTCGCTGGCGCCCGGCCAGCCAGCCCGGCCGGCGACGCGGACGGCGGTGGCCGGCCTGTACCTGGCCGGCGACTGGATCGCCACCGGATTGCCCGCTACCATCGAGAGCGCGGTGCGCAGCGGCCACCGGGCCGCCGACCTGGTGCTGGCCGATCGCGTCGTCCCCTGACTCCATGACATCCATCGTCGTTCATTACAAGGAACTCGCGCTCAAGGGCAAGAACCGCCCGTGGTTCGTGCAGGTGCTGATCGGCAACCTGCGCAGCGCCCTGACCGGTCTCGACGTCGTCACGGTCACGTCGGTGATGGGGCGCATCGAGATCGAGCTCGGTCCTGACGCGGCCTGGACCGAGGTGCGCGACCGCCTGTCGCGGGTGTTCGGCGTGGCGAACTTCTCGTACGCCGCGAAGGCACCGCTGGAGTTCGCACCGCTGGCGGCGACGATTCTCGAGGCGCTGGGCGACCGGCAGCCGGCGTCGTTCCGGGTGAGCGTCCGCCGCGCCGACAAGCGTTTTCCGTTCACGTCGCCGCAGATCGAACGCGAGGTCGGCGGCCTCATCAAGGAGGCGCGCGGCTGGCACGTGGACCTGTCGAATCCCGAGCTCACCATCCACGTCGAGATGCTGCCGGGCCAGGCGTTCTTCTTCTTCGGCAAGGAGCCGGGAGCGGGCGGTCTGCCGACCGGCACGAGCGGCCGCCTCGCCTGCCTGCTCTCAGGCGGCATCGACTCGCCGGTGGCGGCGTATCGGATGATGCGGCGCGGCTGTCCGGTGCTGCTCGTGCACTTCCACAGCTATCCCATCCTGTCGCGCGCCTCGCAGGACAAGGTGCGTGAAATCGCCCGCCTGCTGACCCGCCACCAGTTGCGATCGCGCCTGCTGCTGGTGCCGTTCGGCGAACTGCAGCAGCAGGTGCTGCTCGCCTGTCCGGCGGAGCTGCGGGTCGTCATCTACCGTCGGCTGATGCTCCGGATCGCGGAGAAGCTGGCGCGCGCCTGGCGCGCCCGGGCGCTGGTCACCGGGGAGGTGGTCGGCCAGGTGGCGTCGCAGACCGTCGAGAACCTGACCGCGATTGCCGACGCATCCTCGCTGGAGATCCTGCGGCCGTTGATCGGGATGGACAAGGACGAGATCTCCGATCAAGCGGCCCGGATCGGGACGTTGCCGATCTCGAACATCCCGGACCAGGACTGCTGCACGTTGTTCACGCCACGGCATCCGGCCACCCGCGCCCGCCTCGAGCAGGTGCTCGCGGCGGAGCGGGCGCTGCCGATCGACGCGCTGGTCGCGGCGGCGGTGGCCGGCGTGGTCGTCGAGGAGTTCCGCTACCCGGTGCTAACATAACGGGCTGGCCGGAACGGAGGACTCAACATGTTTACGTCTATCAAGGAAATGACCGACGCCGTCGCCCCGGCGGCGACCGTCCTGAGCGACCGGGTCAGCGCGACCAGCGCCGCCGGATTGAGCGCGGAGCTCGTCGATCGGCTGGCCTGGACCGCGGCGTTCGGTGCCGACGCGGAGCTGAAGGGCACGGCGCGCTGGATCATCCGGTCGCTGGCGGCGGCGCGCGGCGTCCGGCCGGCCTCGATTCACGATCTGTACATGGCGATGGGCCGCGGCGCGATCGGCGGGTTCACCGTGCCGGCCATCAACGTCCGTGCGATGTCGTACGACACGGCCCGCGCCGTGATTCGCGCCGCCAGGAAGATCGATGCCGGCGCGTTCATCTTCGAAATCGCGCGGTCGGAGATCGGCTACACCGAGCAGCGGCCGCACGAGTACGCGGCCATCCTGTTCGCCGCGGCACTGCGCGAGGGCTTCAGCGGACCGCTGTTCATCCAGGGCGACCACGTCCAGACCAACGCGAAGAAGTACAACAGTCCCGAGCGTGACAAGGAGCTCGACATCCTGCGCGCGCTCATCAAGGAGGAGATCGCCGCCGGCTTCTACAACATCGACATCGACACGTCGACGCTGGTCGATCTCGACAAGCCGACGCTCGACGAACAGCAGGAGGTCAACGTCACGCTGGCGGCCGACTTCGCGGCGTTCATCCGCGCGCACGAGCCCCAGGGCGTCACGGTGTCCGTGGGTGGCGAGATCGGCGAGGTCGGCGGCAAGAATTCCGACGTCCATGAACTGCACGCCTACATGACGGGCTTCAACCGCAAGCTGAAGGAGCGCGGCGCCGATCTGATCGGTCTCAGCAAGATCAGCGTCCAGACCGGCACGGCGCACGGCGGCTTCATCAACGCCGACGGCACGGTGCGCACCGACGTCAAGATCGACCTCGTCACGCTCGAAGAACTGTCGCGCCTGGCACGTACGGAATATGGCCTCGGCGGCGCCGTGCAGCACGGCGCGTCGACGCTGCCGGCCGAAGCCTTCGACAACTTCCCGCGCGTCGGCGCCTGCGAGATCCATCTCGCCACCGACTTCCAGAACATGGTGTACGACCATCCGGCCCTGCCGGCCGATCTCAAGGCCGAGATGTACGCCTGGCTGCGGGAGAACGCGACGGAGGAGCGGAAGCCGAAGGACACCGAGGAGCAGTTCATCTACAAGGCGCGCAAGAAGGCGATCGGGCCGTTCAAGCGGCGGCTGTGGGGGATGAGCGAGGACGTCCGCACGGCGATCGGCCGCTCGCTCGAGGAGCGCTTCGCGTTCCTGATGAAGCAGCTGAATATCGGCGGCACCGCCGCCGCCGTCGGAACCCACGTGACGGTCACGCCGGTTCCGCTGAGTCGTGAGGCGGAGATTGTCGCCGCCGGCGGCACGATCACGGCGGCCGAACGCAAGGCCGAAGGGCTCGCCGACTGAGAGCGGAGAGCCGGCTCGCTCGCGCGATCCGGCCGCGGCGTCACCCGCCCCGAATCCCGGCGAGGCGGCGCAGCTTGTCCGGATTGCGCACGACGTAGAGCGCCAGCACCACGTCCCCGTCGATCTCGAACGCCGCCGTCTGTATTGGACCGTCACTGGCCTCGACGATGACGCCAGGCAGGCCGTTGATCGTGGCGAAGCGCAGGGTGTAGTCGGCGCGCCACCCCTTCTGTGTGGTGCCGACGAGGAAGCGCGCCGCGCGATCGGCACCGTGGATCACGTTGAGTGCCGCGACCACCTTGCCGCCGCCGTCCGTGATGACGCGGACATCGCTGGCCAGCAACCGCATCAGCCCGCTCACGTCGCCGGACTGTGTCGCCGCGACGAACGTCGTCAGCAGCTGGGCGTGCCGGGCGGTGACGCCGTGCGATCGCGCCGGCGTGCCGGCCGGCCGCGAGTCGGCCGGTTCCGTCGCTGCGTCCGCAGCCGACGGCGGCCCCGTCACGCCGCGTGGGCGGGTCGCGCGCACGTGCACGCGGGCGCGGCAGGCCAGCTGCCGACAGGCGGCTTCGCTGCGGTCCAGCGCGCCGGCAACCTCGGTGAACGAGAAGTCGAACACGTCGTGCAGCAGGAAGGCGGCGCGCTCCAGCGGCGACAGCCGTTCGAGCGTCAACAGCAGTGCAATCGACAGGTCCTCCGCCAGCTCGCTGCGGCTGTCGGGCGCCAGCGCCGCGGTGTCGACCACCGGCTCCGGCAGCCACGGACCGACGTACTCCTCACGTCGCGCGCGTGCCGACGTCAGCAGGTCGAGACAGATCCGGGTCGTCGTGGTCATCAGGAACGCCTTCGCCTCCGACACCTGGCTGCGGTCCACGCGATGCCAGCGGAGGTACGCCTCCTGCACGGCGTCCTCCGCATCGGCGAGCGAGCCGAGCATCCGGTAGGCGAGCCCGAGCAGGCGCCGGCGATGCGGCTCGAAGCTGGCGGACGGATCCGGCATGGCGTTCACGGCGCCGGTCGGGCTCACGCCGTGCGCACCACCGGCTTCGCCGGTGCCGCGGCGCGGCCGTGGTCCATCGCGACCGCCGTGCCCGCGACGACCACGCGCATGCAGGCCTGGCCGTGGCCGAGGGCATACTTGACCGTCGGGTAGATGCGCGCCGTGGTGATCGCCAGCGCGAGGCTCACGAGTGCGCGGCGCCCCCAGCGGTCCACGATCGCGTCGCGGTAGTGGTCGGCCGCCGCATCGTGGGCGAGCGTCGCGCCGGTGAAGCGCCAGACCAGCGCGACCTCCGGCGGCATGTCGTCGGGGCGATCGGCGAGGACGGCCCGCAGCACCGCCGGAGTGACGCCCGCCCGCTCGGCCATCGTGACGGCGATTTGCGTGCACGGCCCGCAGTCCTCGTGCCGCACGGCGGTGATCCCGGCCGCACACCAGGCGTCGAGCGGGATGTCGCGCCTGAACCTCCCCATGGCGGTGGCGCGGGTGAACAGCCAGGCCGCCCGTGGGCTCGCGTCAATCAGGTCGCGCAGGTAGGTCGCGTCGTAGTTCCACTGCCGTTCGAAGCGGTCGATCCCCTTCCGCATGGCCCATCTGATCATGTCACTTCATGGCCTCCGGATGTAAGACGGGACAGGCCGGCCGCTTGTGACATGACCGCGCAGAATCGGCCGAGCTGCCGGCCGCCGCAGCGCGTTGCCCGGGCAGCGGCGGTGGCCGGCGCAGAGCTCGGAGCGCTCGTCGTTCCCCGGCCTACTGTTCCTGCCACGCGAACGGCGGGAATGCCCCGCCGCTGTCTGCCGGGAACGGCACCAGGATGACCGGCGACCGCTCTGCCGTCGCGATGTTCGCATCGGATCGGGTCGATCCGGCGACGACCATGAAGCCGACCAGTTCACCCGGACGCGGCACGTAATTGGCCATCGGACCCCAACGGCTCGGGTCGTAGAGCCAGCCCGGGCCGATATCCGACGGCTTGGTCAACGCCTTCGTCGTCTGACCCGGCCGCCAGCGCTCGGCTCCCGTTCCGTACCACCGCCCGTTGACGTTGAAGAACACCCACAGCGTGGCCTCCTGCGTCGTCCCGTCGTTGGCGATGACGACCGGTGGCCACGTTCCGCGGCGCGTGTGATCGAGGAAGATCTGTCCGCCGCCGAAGCGCAGCGCCGTGATTCGTGACGTGATCGGCCAGCCGCGGACGTCCGGGCTGCCGACGATGGTGACACGGCCGAGGTCGAATCCGCCCGGCGCCGGATTGGCCGGCGCAGGGGGTGGGGGCGGCGGTGGCGGAGGTGGTGGCTCCACGGGCGGCGGCGGTGGTGTCGCCGACCGCCGGCGCAGGGTTTCCGTGCCGCGCACCGGACCCAGGCATGTCGTGCCCGAGTACGGAATGGTCAGGGTGTTGCTGTCGACGATGACGCCGGTTCCCGACACCGAGAAGCTGCACGCCGCGAAGCCGCCGACGACGGCGGCCCCGTCCACCGAGACATGCAGCTGCTGCGGACCGGCCATCGTGCCATGAGCCGTGCCGCTGATTGTGAGATTGCCGCCGCACGTCGCCGAGAAACTGCCATTGAGGGCGCTGTCCGACTGGCTGGATACCTGCCACTGGAACTCACCGCACGTCGAGACATCCGGAATCGTGAAGCCGGCGTCGGAGGCCCAGACGCCGACCAGCGGGCCGTTCGGCGAGCCGCCCGCCACCGGCTCCGGCGTCGATGCGGGACCGGTGTTCGTCGGCACCAGCAGGGTCGTTTCCTGCTCGAATCCGGCACACGCCGCGAAGAGGGCGACGAGGATCGGCAGGGCCAGCCGCAGGCGCACGGGACCGGATCGCGAAGTCATCTCTGCATCCCCTCGGCGAACCGATTACAGAATCGTGCGCCGAATCACGAACTTGCGCGTGACTCACGCGGAACTGGCCCGGTTTGGCCTGAGAAAGTCGGTTACGCCGACAGGGGATGCAGAAGCCCCGCCAGGTAGTCGCGTAGCCCTTCGTTGGTGCTGCGGAACGCGAGCTCGTCCCACGGGAGCGCCGCCGGCGTGAACTCGGCGATCTCGAGCCCTTCGTCGTCGCAGCACAGGCTGCCGCCCAGCGCCGACGCCGCGTAGACGACGATGACCGGCGCCCGGCCCGGATACGAGTAGATGTTGACGAGGCCGTCGAGGCGGACGTCGAGCCCGCATTCCTCGCGTGCCTCACGGACCGCCGCCACCGTCAGCGGCTCACCGCGATCGACGTAGCCGCCGGGGAACACCCACTTGCCGTAGCCCGGGTCGATCGCGCGGCGAACCATGACGATCCGATTCGTCGCCGTCCGGATGATCGTGCCGACGGCAATCTTGGGGTCGAGGTAGAAGACGAACTGGCATCCCGTACAGACCAGCCGCTCCGGCTCGAGCGGCTTGAGCAGACGTCGCTCGAGCCCGCTGCCGCACCGCGGACAGAACCGGAAAGCGTGCGACTCGTCGTGGGGGTGCAGGTGGAACTCCGGCACGACCCAGTATAATTCCGGGAACATGGCCATTCTGAAAGTGGCGCACATGGGCCACCCCGTGCTGCGGACGAAAGCCCGCGCCTTGTCGCCGGCGGACGTCCGGACGGCCGAACTCCAGACGCTGATCGACGACATGATCGACACCATGGTCGAGTACCGCGGCGTCGGTCTCGCGGCGCCGCAAGTGCACGAAGGCATTCGACTCTTCGTCGGCGATCTCGGGGCGCGCGACGAGGAGGACGCCGACGCCGAGCCGATGGTCCTCATCAATCCCGAGATCAGCCCGGTCGGGCCGGAGATGGTCGAAGACTGGGAGGGGTGCCTGAGCATTCCGGACATCCGCGGCAAGGTGCCGCGCTACCGCGACATCAGGCTGAGGGCGCTCAACCGCAAGGGCGAACGGATTGAGATGCGCGCCAAGAATTTCTCGGCGCGCATCATCCAGCACGAAACCGATCACCTGGACGGCGTCCTCTTCTTCGACCGGATGAACGGCTTCGAGTCGCTGACCTTCCTCGAGGAGTACAGTCGCTACTGGGCGAAGCGCGAGGACGACGAAGAGGCGTGAGCCGGCCGCCCGGTGCGGCGCCGGCGTCCGTCCAGGCGAGCGTCGCCCGCAGGTCGTCGATCAGCCGGCCACCGATCCTGCGCAGCATAGCCTCGGACCGCCGCCGTGCGACCTGGACATCAACCGTTCTGCAGGACAGGCCAGACCGCCGCGCGCCAGGCGGCGACCTTGCGCGCGACGGGCAGGGCGGCATGCGCCGGGCTCGTCGAGGGCAGTCGGACGCGAGCGATGGCGACCGATTCGGGTTCGAGCGCCGGCAGCACCAGCCGCTGGAACAGCGCCGCCGCGGTCGCCCCGTTGAACGCGATCAGCCGGATGTCGGGATGCGCGTGCAGGAAAGGCTCGAGGTCGTTCGCCACGACCGATCGGCGCCGAATCGCCGCGTCACGACTCCCGCCGCGGGCGGCCGCCGCGCAGACGTCCCAGAGCGCCAGACGCGCCGCCACGAGCCGGCCGAGTCGCTCGCGATAGGGCAGCGCCACCGGAATGCCGGTGAGCTCGGCGATGATCGCCCAGAAACCGTTGCGCGGGTGCGCGTAGTACTCACCGGCGGCAATCGACGCGTCTCCCGGAAGGCTGCCGAGAATCAGCACCCGCGCATCATCACCCGCGACCGGTCCGAGGTTCGAGGCGGTCAGCGCGGCGGTTCCGTGATCGCGCGCTGCTGGCGCTTGGATTCCAGCGCCCGCTCGGCGTCCAGCCGTTCGAGTTCCACCTCGCTGTGATCGGCGAACTGCATGGCCCCGGCGATCGCGTGATGACCGGCGACGTCGGCGATGCGTCGGTGCATGTGTTGGCATACCCGCCGATACGAGGGATGGCCCTGAGGCGCCGTGCGCAGCTCGATCACGTGCATCGCCTCGCGTGCGTTCATGTCCATGTAGAAGCGGACACGGTAGGCCATGACCACCGCATAGGGCGCGACGTCGACGCGACCGCGCGCGACGAGGGCATCGTGCAGCGTCGCCGAGGCGTCCATCACCGTCTGCCAGTCGTGAAGTGCGCCGAACTCCTCGATGGCGGCCGGCCGCACGTGACCGTGACCGGGGTGGAGCGGCTGCCACTCGATCGTCAACATGCGGTGACGCTGCAGGTCGCGAAACGCGCCGTAGTCGGTGAGCACATCGAAGCGATAGCGGGTGCGCTCGAAGGCCCGGCCGGGCCGGTGCCGGCGATTGGTGCGGTCACCGAGGTAGGCGCGCAGCAGCGCGGTCCGCGCGTCGGAGTCGAGCCGACGAGCCAGCGCCATCAGCTCGTCGTCGGAGCGCTGTGCCACCGAGTACAGCGCCGAGGCGACCACCTTCACCTCGCCGTCGGGGTCGAACTCCGTGAGCCGGACTTCGTCGGCCGCATCGACGTCGACCGCCGGGCCCGCGAACTCGCGCGCGAGGACCGGCAGCGCCGCCGCCAGGAAGCCGGCGCGGGTCATCGCGAGATACTCGATCGAGCGGACGCCGCGGCCGGGTTGGTCGACGCGGGCGAGAAACGCCGGAATCACCTGTCGCAGCTCCACCAGCATGGCCGCCGCGCAGTCGCGCACTTCGTCGAGCGGATGCGCGAACATCCGCAGCAGCAGCGCCTCGTACGCCTGACCGGAACCGAACAGGCCGACGTTGGACGTGGTCGACGCCGGCAGCAGACCGCGCAGCGTGTCGAGCGCCTTGGCGCGAATCACGGACCGGTAGACGCCGTCGGCATCGCCCGCTGCCTTCGGATGCTTGCGGCGGAAGTGTTCCTCGGCCACCGGAATCCACTTCGCATAGGTCGCGAATGCCAGGTCCATCGTCTGGACGTAGCGCTCGCGCAGGCGGGCGTCCGTCAACTCGGCCGGCACGTGGTACTTCCAGCGCCCGTGCGGCCGATCCGTGTACGGCACGTAGCGGGTGGACTGTTCGAGGTACGCCATCAGGCGCCCCCACTCGAGCACCTTCGTCAACACGTTCGACACGCCTTCGCAGGCGAGGTGGGCGCCGCCGAGCTGGGCGACGGAGTCGTCGCCGTATTCGCTGAGCACGCGCGCGAACAACCGGTCGGCCCGTTCGACGCCGACGGCGGAGGTGTCGAAGGCGGCACCCGTGACGCCGGCCTGGCCGAGGAATTCGTCGAGGAAGAGGCGGCGCAGCGATTTCGCCGAGCGGGAGTAGCGCGCGAACAGCGCGCCCTTGACCGTCTCTGGCAGGTTGGTCAGCGCAAAGATCGGCCGGTCGCTGTTGGTGAAGTACGGCGCGAGGAGACGCGCTTCGTCCGCGGTGAAGGTGTCCTGGGTGACGGGAGATGTCGGCACGATGGGCGAGATTGTACCAACGACCGGCCGCCGCGCCAGCGGCGGCGCCGGGACGGCCGGCGACGCGCCTTGCGGCGGCCGGCGCCCCGGCAACGGGGCCCCGGCCCGGTACGCCTGCCGGCGACGTGATGGGCCGGGCAGATCGCGGGACAATACTAGAAATCAGGCCGTATTTGACTTATTTGTGAAACGATTCACATAATTGCCGGACGCGCCTCTGCGTCCGACGCCAGCGGGAACACGATGATCGACCTCGACCGCGTCACCAGGCAGTTCGAAGGGAAGCGGAACGTCACCGCGCTGCGCGAGGTCAGCCTGACCATCGCGAAGGGCGACCTGGTGTCGATCGTCGGGCCGTCGGGATCCGGCAAGTCGACTCTGCTGAACCTGATGGGCGGCCTCGACCGGCCGACGACCGGTTCGGTCGCCATCGACGGTGAATCGCTCGCCAACCTGGGCGACGACGGCCTGACCCGAGTGCGGCGCGACAAGATCGGTTTCATCTTCCAGTTCTTCAACCTGCTGCCGACCCTGTCGTGCCTCGAGAACGTCGGGCTCCCGTTGCATCTGCGCGGCTGGGCCCGCAGGAAGGTGCACGAGCGGGCGATCGAACTGCTGCAGCTCGTCCAGCTCGGCCACCGGGTGCACCATCTTCCCGAAGAGCTCTCGGGCGGCGAGCGCCAGCGCGTCGCCATCGCTCGCGCCCTGTCGATCTATCCGCCCATCCTGCTCGCCGATGAACCGACCGGCAATCTCGACACGCGCACCGGCGGCGACATTCTGGCGCTGATCGACGACCTGCACCGGCGGCTCGGCGCGACCGTCGTCATCGTCACGCACGATCTCCAGGTGGCGGAACGCTGCCAGCGGACCATCACGCTGCGCGACGGTGGCATCGAACAGGACGTCCGGCGATGAACCTGCTCCGTCTCATCAGCTGGCCGTACGTCCGCAAGCACGTGCTGCGGACGGTCCTGACCACCGCCGGCATCGTCCTCGGTGTCGCCGTGTTCGTCGGCATGCACACCGCCAACCAGAGCGTCCTGTTCGCCTTCAACAGCACGGTCGATCGCATTGCCGGCAAGACCGAGCTCCAGGTGTCCGCCGGCGAAACCGGCTTCGACGAAGCGGTGCTCGAGACGGTGCAGGGTGCCGCGACGGTCCGGGTTGCCGTCCCGGTCATCGAAGCGGTCGTCGACAGCCAGCGGGAAGGCCAGGGCAACCTGCTCGTCCTCGGCACGGACATGACCGGCGATCGCAGCCTGCGCGACTACGACCTCGAGGACGCCGACGAGGCGATCATCGACGATCCGCTGGTGTTCCTGGCGCAGGCCGACTCGATCATGCTGACGAAGGCGTTCGCCGATCGAAACGGCCTCTCGGTCAACAGCGTGATGACGCTCGGCACGGCACTCGGGCCGCGGGCGTTCACCGTCCGCGGCATCATGAAGTCGAAGGGGCTGGCCAGTGCGTTCGGCGGCAATCTCGCCATCATGGACATCTACGCCGCGCAGCGGATGTTCGGCCGCGGCCGGACCTTCGATCGGATCGATCTGGCGACGCGCCCGGGCGTGACGATTGAAGAGGCGGGGGCCGAGTTGCGGACGCTGCTCGGCCCGGGGTTCCAGGTCGATGTGCCGGCCGGACGCGGGCAGCAGTTCCAGGCGATGACCGCCTCCTACGGCATCATGGTCAGCATCTCGAGCCTCTTCGCCCTGTTCATCGGGATGTTCATCATCTACAACGCTTTTGCGATTGCCGTGACGCAGCGGCGATCGGAGATCGGCATCCTGCGGGCGCTCGGGGCAACCGGCAGCCAGGTTCGCCGGCTGTTCCTGCTCGAGAGCGCCGCGACCGGCCTGGTCGGGTCGCTCGGTGGCCTGGCGCTCGGGCTGCTCATGGCGCGCGGCATCGCCGCCTCCATCGGAACGATCATGCAGGACGTCTATGGCGTCGCCCAGCGTGCCGACGAGATCGCCACCAGTCCGGCGCTGCTCGGCCTCGCGCTGGCGGTCGGGGTGGGCACCAGCGTCGTGGCGGCGCTCATCCCGGCCGGCCAGGCGGCGCGGGTGGATCCGGTGCAGGCGCTCCAGAAGGGCAGGTACCAGGTGCTGTCGGCAGGCGAGAATCGCGCCCGCCTGATGGCCGCGGCGGCGCTCGGCATCGTCTCCGTCCTGTGCGTCGCCGTGCCGACGTCGCGTCCGGTCTTCTACGCCGGCTATCTGCTGGCCATCGTCGTCGCGCTGCTGCTCGGGCCGATTCTCGCCCTCGTGCTCAGCCGGGCGATCCGGCCGTTGTTGAAGTGGCTGCGGCCCGTCGAAGGGGCGTTGGCGGCGGACAGTCTCATCCAGGCGCCGCGGCGGACGTCGGCCAGCGTCGCGGCGCTGATGCTGTCGCTCGCCCTGGTGACCGCATTCGCGGGCATGGCGCGCGCCAGCTACAACTCGATTCTCGACTGGGTGAACGGCACCCTGAACCCGGATCTGTTCGTCAGCCCGTCGCAGGACGTCGTGACCAGGACCCTGCGTTTCCCGGCCGCGATGGGCGACGAGCTGGCGGCGCTGCCCGGCATCGAGCGTGTGCAGCGGGTGCGCAACGCCCGCATCCTGTTTCGCGGCACACCGGTGATGATCGTCGCGACCGACATCGCCAGCCTGGCCGAGACCGCGCCGCGTGAACCTGTAGAGGGACATCCGACCGAGATGTACCGGCTGACCGCCGCGGGACAGGGGCTGATGATCTCGGACAACCTCGCCAGACTGGCCGGCCTGCACGCCGGCGACGCGATCGAGATTCCCGCGCCGGCCGGCATCATCTCCCTGCCGATTGCCGGCATCATCGTCGACTACTCGGATCAGCAAGGGTCGATCATCATGGACCAGGCGGTTTACCAGCGCTACTGGCGTGACGACACGGTGAACGTCTTCCGCATCTATCTCCGGGACGACGCCACCGCCGACGCCGTGAGCCGGTCGATTCTGTCGACCTACGCCGGTGAACGGCAGGTGTTCGTGCTGACCAACGGCGAGCTGCGGGACTACATCCTGCGCGTCACCGACCAGTGGTTCGGCCTGACCTCGATACAGATTGCCGTCGCGGTGTTCGTCGCCATCCTCGGTATCGTCAATACTCTGACGGTATCGATCACGGACCGCCGGCGCGAGCTCGGCGTGCTCAAGGCCGTGGGTGGCCTGCGCGGCCAGATCCGCCGGACCATCTGGTTGGAAGCGATCAGCATCGGGACGCTCGGGTTGGTGCTCGGCTTCGCGCTCGGCGCGCTGAACCTGTACTACATCCTGCAGATCATCGAGCGCGACATTGCCGGCATGCGGCTGGACTACGTCTTCCCGTTCGGCACGGCCCTCGCGCTCGTCCCGGTGATTCTGATCGCGGCGTTCGTGGCGGCGCTGTGGCCGGCCGAGTCGGCGGTGCGTGGGTCGCTGGTGGAGGCGCTCGAGTATGAATGACGCAGTCGGATCGTCGCCGGTCGGCCCGGCCTGCCGCCGGGTGCCGATCGCCCTTGGCTCGTCGCCGGTCGGCGGCCGGACGGTTCGCCGGCCGCGCCTGCTGGCCGGCGCGCTGCTCGGGCTCACACTGGGGTCACCGGCGCTGGCCGCGGCGCAGGATGCACGGCAGATCGTCCAGGAGGTGCAGAAGCGCGGCGACGTGCGATCACAGCGCTATGAAGGGCTGTTGCAGGTGTTCAACGCGAGGGGCACGGTGTCCGACAAGCGCTGGATGCTCGAGCGCCTCGGCTCCTACGGCGCCAGCCGGGTGGTTCTCCGCTTCACGCAGCCGGCGGAAGTGAGGGGCGTCGCCCTGCTGGTCGTCAACCACCCGGACCGTGCGTCCGATCAATGGATGTGGACGCCCAGCATCGAGCGGGACCGTCGCATCGCGCTCCAGGATCGCTCGCAACGCTTCTTCGGCACCGACTTCAGCTTCGAGGATCTCGAGGAACGCGACGTGCAACAGTTCGACTACGTGCTGCAGGGCGAGGAGGCGGTCGATGGTGAGAGCTGTTGGCGCATCCAGTCGGTGCCGACGCGGACGAAGTCGTCGCAGTACACGCGGTCGATCGTCTGGGTCCGCAAGTCCACCTACACCTTCGCGCGGATCGACAACTACATCGGCGACCAGGTGGTGCGTCGGCTCACCTACGGCGACATGGCCGACGTCCAGGGCATCTGGACGGCCCGGCGGCTGGAGATGACCGATCTGCGCAGCGGCAGCCGCACGCGCCTGACGCTCGATCGGCTGCAGTACAACGTGCCGATGACGGCGGACGACTTCACCCTGCAGGCGCTGCGGCGGCAGTAGCGTGAGCGGACGCCTGCACGCCTCGGCGTTGGCTATGATCGGCGTCCGACCGCTGGCAGTCGCGTTCGCCAGCCTGGTGCTGCTGCGGGTGCTGGCGCCGGCCGCCGCCGATGCCCAGACGATCGCCCAGCGCGGCTTCGTCGAGGTGCGCGGCACGCTCTTTCCGCAGTCGGCGACCAACGATTCACGCCGCCTCGTCGGGGATCTGGCCGCCCGTGAGGAGATCTTCGTCCGCGCGACCGGCTGGCTGCGGCTGGCCGCCGGGCTCGAGGCCCGCGCCAACAGCTACGACCAGGTGGACGTGTCGTGGCGCCTCCGCGTCGAGGACCGCACCCGGAAACGCCCGGCGCTGAACGTCCGCCGGCTGTCGGCCAGCGTGACCCGCGGCGGCTGGACCGTGGATCTCGGGAAGCAGTTCATCCGCTGGGGCAAGGTCGACATCGTGACGCCCACCGATCGATTCGCGCCGCGCGACTATCTGACCGTCATCGACAACGACTTCCTGGCCGTGCGTGGCGGCCGCGTGACCTTCACGGCGGGCGACGACACCCTCGAAGCGGTCGTTGTACCGTGGTTCACGCCGAGCCGACTGCCGCTGCCGACCCAGCGTTGGACGGTCGCGCCGGCCGGCGTGGCGATTGTCGACGTCCCGGGCGGGCCGCTGCCATCCCGGGTCCAGACCGGGGCCCGCTGGTCGCACCTGGGCGATGGCTACGAGTTCTCGGTGGCCGTCTTCGACGGCTTCAACCACCTGCCGAACGTGCAGGCCCTTCCGCTCGCCGGCCTGCCGCTCACGGTCGGCGTGACGCCGACCTACCCGCGGATGACGATGTATGGTGGCGACGTCGCCGTGCCGACGACGTGGCTGACGCTGAAAGGCGAGGCGGCGTACTACACGACGTCCACCCCGGGCACCGACGAGTTCGTGCTGTACGTGGCGCAGCTCGAACGCCAGACCGGCGAGTGGCTGCTCATCGGCGGCTACGCCGGATCGCTCGTGACCCGGCCGGGCGGCGGCAACACGTTCGCGCCGGATCGCGGTACCACCCGCGCCTTCATCGGCCGCGCCTCGTACACGATCGATCCCAATCGTACGGTCGCCGTCGAGACGGCGCTTCGCCAGAACGGCGACGGCGTCTACGTCAAGGGCGAGTACTCGCGGGCCAGCGGGGCGCACTGGCGTACGACACTGGCTGGCGCGTGGATTGGCGGCGACCCGGCCGACTTCCTCGGGCAGTTCCGGCGGAACTCACACCTGACCCTGACCTTCCGCTACTCTTTCTGAGGCATGCCGCCGCCAGCGTTCGAGCCGCTGCTCGTCGAAGTCGACAATGCCGGCCCGACCACCGGCACCGGCAACAACACCTACCTGCTGACGTCGGCAGACGCCCCGGCGTGTTTGATCGACGCCGGCGTCGGGACCGCGGTGCACCTCGACCGCCTGGCGCACCACCTCGCGGCCCGCCAGACATCCCTGGCGGACGTGCTCGTCACCCACGCGCATCCGGACCACAGTGCCGGCGCGCCGTCGCTCTCGCACCGGTTCGGCGTGTCGCGGTTCACGAAGTACCGCTGGCCGGCCGAAGACGATCGCCGTATCGCATGGGCGTACGTCGACGACGGCACCGCGCTCTGCGTGGCCGGCACGACGCTCGTCGCGCTGCACACGCCGGGGCATTCGCCGGATCATCTGGCGTTCTGGCACGAGCCGTCGGGCACGATCTTCACCGGCGATCTCGTCAACCGGCGCTCGAGCGTCGCGATCGTCTTCAGCCGCGGCGGCGACCTGACCAGCTATCTCGCCTCGCTCGAACGCCTGCTGGCGCTGAACCCGACCCGGCTGCTGCCCGGACACGGCCCCGCGATCGAGCACGCCGGCGAGGCGTTGCGGACGACCCTGGCCCACCGCCGCGCCCGCGAGGCGCAGGTGATGGCGGCGCTTGGCACCGGTCACGAGACCGTAGGGGCGATCGCGGATTCCATCTATGATGGTCTGCAGCCGGCCCTGATGCCGCTCGCCCGCGAGACCGTGCGGGCGCATCTGGAGAAGCTGAAGGCCGACGGCCGCGCGATCGACGAGCGCAGCCGCTGGCGGGCGTCGACAAGGTGAGCGCGAGGAGCGCGCGACATGGAAAAGATCATCGACTTCATCAACGTCAACCGCGACCGCTACCTGAGCGAGCTGAAGGCGCTGCTGGCCATCCCGTCGATCAGCGCCCTGCCGGCGCATCGTGACGACGTGGCACGGTGCGGCGAGTGGTGCGCCGACGAACTGCGACGCATCGGACTGCAGAATGTCGCGTTGAAGCCGACACCGGGCAATCCGGTGGTGTACGGCGACTGGCTCGGCGCGGACGGCGCGCCGACCATCCTGTTCTACGGCCACTACGACGTGCAGCCGGTGGATCCGCTCGGCCTCTGGGAGTCGCCGCCGTTCGAGGCGACCGTCCGTGACGGCGAGATCTACGCGCGCGGCGCCGCCGACGACAAGGGCCAGATCTTCATGCACATGAAGGCCATCGAGGCCCACATGAAGCAGAACGGCCGGCTGCCGGTGAACATCAAGGTCATCCTCGAAGGCGAGGAGGAGGTCGGCAGCACCAACCTCGACACGTTCATCGGCGAGAACAAGGCCGCCCTGGCCGCCGACGTCGTCGTCATCTCCGATTCGACGATGTTCGCGCGCGGCGTGCCGTCGATCTGCTACGGGTTGCGCGGCCTCGTCTACTGCCAGATCGATCTGCGCGGCAGCGCCACCGACCTGCACTCCGGCTCGTTCGGCGGCGCCGTCGCGAATCCCGCGTTCGTGCTCGCCCAGATGATTGCCGGCATGAAGGACCGCGGCGGTCACATCAAGGTGCCGGGCTTCTACGACGAGGTGGTGCCGCTGACCGAGGCGGAGCGCCAGGCATGGGCGACGCTGCCGTTCAACGAGCGACAGTACAAGAAGGACTTCGGCATCCCCAAGCTCACCGGTGAAACCGACTACACGACGCTCGAGCGGACGTGGGCTCGCCCGACGCTCGAAGTGAACGGGCTGCTGTCCGGGTTCACCGGTGACGGGGCGAAGACCGTGCTGCCGGCCGTGGCGATGGCGAAGATCAGCATGCGCCTGGTGCCGAACCAGGATCCGGACACGATCGCCCGCCGGTTCGAGGACTACGTGCGGAAGATCGCGCCGAAGACGGTGGAGTTGACGGTCACCCGCATGCACGGCGGCAAGCCGTGGATGACGGCCTACGACAACCCGTACGTCCAGGCCGCCGGCCGCGCCATCGAGCGGGGCTTCGGCAAGACGCCGGTGTTCACGCGCGAGGGCGGGTCGATTCCGGTGGTCTCGACCTTTCAGGAGGTGCTCGGCGTGCCGGCCGTGCTGTTCGGCGTCGCCCTGCCCGATGACAACGCGCACGCGCCGAACGAGAAGCTGGACGTCGGCTACTTCCACTCCGGCATCATCGCGTCCGCCCTTCTCTACGACGAGATCTCACGGGTCGCGAAGTAGCGCGGCCTGCATCCGGTCGGTCGCTGGGGTGTGGCCCCGGGCGGCAGTCTAGTTCAGGCTGGCGACACGACGCTTGAGCGTCTTCACGTGCTCCCAGATCTGCGCCTGCTCGTCCTTGTCGCCGGCGCCCGACGGGGCGAGTTCGAGGTACGCCTGCAGGTCGCGCAGGGCACGATGGAAGTCGTTCATGTGATACGCGAGCAATCCGCGGTCACGCAACTCGCCAATCCCCGACGGATTGATGGCCAGCAGCAGCTCGGTCACGTCGCGCGCCTGCGGGAACGAGTACATCTTCACGTAGGTGCGCTTCAGGTTCAGCAGCATCCGCACGAGAATCTGCGGCTTCGTCGCATGCGCGAAGCGCCGGATGTCGTGGTCGCTGTCCTCACCGGCGTGCCGTTGCAGCAGCTCGCGGCAGGCATCCTCGGACAGCAGAGCGCCGCCGTGGAACGCGTCGATGATCAGGTCGCCGCCATCGTCGAGCGTGCGCCGTGGTGCCGGACAGCGGATGAGGAAGTGGCCGGGGAAGTTGATCCCTTCGACGCGCAGCCCGACCCGGCGCGCCACCTCCATGTAGACCAGTGCCAGCGAGATCGGAATGCCGGTGCGGCGGTCGAGAACTTCGTTGAGGTAGCTGTTCCGCGGGTCTTCGTAGTGGCGTTGGTTTCCGGTGAAGCGCTCCTCGAGGAAGAGATAGTCGCTGAGGGCGGTGACCTGCGCCAGTGTCAGCGGATCCGCGAAGCGCGGCGCGTCCAGGGGCAGGCGTGATGCCGAGGCGACGCGGCGCCCCGCTTCGTCGCCAAGTTCGTCGAGCCGATCGAGGTAGCGCGACGCGTCGAGGTGCGGGTACTCAATCCGCGCGATCATCAGCGCGGCGACCGCCAGGTCGGGGTCGGGACTCAACGCGAGGCTGGCGAAGCCACGGATGCACTGCTCGCCAAGCATGGAGACAGCATAGCCCAAAACGCGGAAGGCGGGGCCGCTGCCCCGCCTTCCGGTTGTCGCGATGCGCGGTCGCGTGAAATCAGAAGCGGACGCCGAACGTGACGCGCAGCTGGCGCGGTGACGTGTAGGCCAGGCGGTTCAGCGCGTTGCCGAAGTTCGGCCCCTTGGCCCAGTTCGTGCCTTCGACCGCTGCCGTCGTGAACGGGTTGAAGGTCGCGAACGTGCCGCCGCCCGGCACCACCGCGGTGCGAACGCTCTGGTCGATGCTGAAGAGGTCGACGGCGCCGCCGTTCTGGAACACCGTGCCACCGCAGGCACACAGCTGGAAGCTGTCGAAGAGATTGATGACCTGCGCCTGGAAGAACAGGTCCAGCGCCTTCGCACCGGTCCTGACCCCGAACTTGTAGGTCGACGCGAAATCGAACCGCCTCTGACCCGCGGTCCGGAACGCATCGCGTGCCGTGTAGAAGTAGGTGGTCACCGTTCCCGGCGGCGGCGACACGTAGCCGGGGTTGGTCACGTACGGCCGCGGATCGACGCCGCCAACCGCCCCGTACGGCAGTCCGCTCTCGAGCAGCTGTATTCCGCTGAACGACAGCCCGGACACCCACGGCAACGTGTAGGTGGCCCACACCCGCGCCCGGTGCCGCTGGTCGGCCGACAGATCACCGGTCGGGTAGTTCCACGACGCCTGTGTGTACTCGGGATATCGCAGCGCCGTCGCGGCGGTCGGGCCGGCGTTGCGGCTCTCGCCGTCGTTGTTGCCCCACAGACGCGACAGCGTATACGTCGCACCGGCGTCGCCGCCCTTGAAGCGATAGGTGCCCTGGAACGTCGCGCCGGAGTAGTGACGCGTCAGCCCGTCGCTGTTCTCGATGAGCGTGACGTCGAATGCCTGACCGACCGCGTTGCTGACGCGCCCGGTGCTCATGTCGGTGCGCTGGACGTAGAAGCCGCTCCAGTCGCGATAGACGTAGTCGGCCCGGACCGAGGCACGGCTGAACTGGCGGCTGATCCCGGCCGAGTACTCCATGACCCGCGGCGACCGCAGGTCGGTGCCAATCCTGGTGTTCACCCCCGGCAGGTTGGGCGCCTGCGCCAGCGGCAGGTCCGCGCCGCCGTTCGCGTTGTACCAGGCGAACACCTGGGCGATCGCGGCGCGCGTGTCGACCAGCGTGCCGGCGGTCGCGTCGGCGTTGATGCTCGGTCCGCGATACGTGTAGACGAAGCCCTGCGAGTTGCCGGCGGTCGACGAAGCGTCCGCGATGCTGTTGGCAATCGCATCGACGAATTGCGCGACGTTCGCCGTCACCGACCACGTCTGGCTGCCCGTCGGATCGAAGACCACGCCGAGCCGCGGACTGAGCGCACCGGTCGTCGTCACCAGCTTGCCCTCCTGATCCCGTCCCTGGTTGCGGTCGAAGCGGACGCCGAGGTTGGCCGTCAGGCGGCCGTTCACGCGCCAGCTGTCGTTGTAGAAGGCGCCGTGCGTCCGGAAGCTCGAGCCGTTGCTCAGCACCGGAATCGGGTTCCACTGGATGAACGTCGTGCCGTCGCCGAGGAACTGCGGGTAGATGACCGTGGCGTCGCCCGAACCGCGCAGCACCGAGGTGGTGCCGAGGATGCGATAGTCGCTGCCCGACTGGTAGTTGTTGGCGCTCCGGATGTCGTTGAAGTTGTCGTAGCCGAACGTCATCGCATGCGTGCCGGCCGCCCGGCTCGACAGGAAGTACGAGCCCTTGATGTTGACGTTCTCGTTGTCACGACGCTCCGGCGAGCAGACGCCGCAGAACGTGTCCGACCAGTAGCGCGAGCTGCCGCGCGCGCGGTCGACGAGCAGCGTGCCGTCGATGAGGTCGCGGGTCTTGGCGCCGACCCCTTCCGCCGCCGAGTTGCGCCGCGACCACAGCACCTCCACGAACAGGTTCGACGACAGCACGCCGTTGTAGTTGAGCGAATAGAGCGACTGCGGCTGCTTGCGCGTGCCGAGGCTGTTCAGATCCATCGACAACGCCGCATTGAACGTCGAGTTCTCCTGATTGTCCACGACGGTGGTGTAGGTGCCCTGGAACCGGTGGTTCGACTCCGGCGAGTAGGTCAGCTTGCCCTCGTAGCGGCGCGTCGGCCGCTTGAAGTCGTACGGGATGTTGGTCACCGCCAGCGTCCGGCGCTCCGCCTGCGTCTGGATGCGGCCGGCCGTGAAGAACCACAGCTTGTTCCTCAACGCCGGTCCGCCGAGGGTGTACTCGTGCTGCGGCACCAGATCGTCCAAGCGGGTGTCGCGTCCCGCCGGGTCGCGGGCGATCGTCGTCTGCTCGAACGGCGTGTGGGTTCGCCACTTGTCGTTGTTGAACGACTCGCGGAACGACCCCGACAGCGTGTTGCCGCCCGATTTGGTGACGACGTTGACGACGCCGCCAGAGAAACGCCCGAACTCGGCCGAGATGCCGCCGGTGGCGATCGTGGTCTCCTGGATCGCGTCCTCGATGAACAAGGCGTTCGGTTGACCGCGAAGGTTCTCGTTGATCGTGACGCCGTTCATCAGGAACAGGTTCTGGAACGACGCCGAGCCCGAGATCGACACCCCGCCTGCCGCGCCGGTGGTGTGTACCGACGGCGCCAGCAGCAGGGCGGCGTTGATGTCACGGGTGTTGGGCAGCGCCGCGATCAGGTCCTGTTTCAGATTGAGAGCAACCTGGGCCGTTCGCACCAGCACTTCGGCCGGCTGCGCCGTGACGTCCACCGACTCGCGCACTGTCGCAAGCCCGAGCGTGACGTCCAGCGGAACCTTGTTGGTCGCCGCCACCGACACCGTGCGGACGGTGCGTTCGAACCCTTGCAGTTCGAAGCTCACCGCGTACGAACCCGACGGCAGCATGGGGAACATGTAGTCCCCGTTCTCTGTCGTGACGATCGTCCGCACCCCTTGCAGGTTTGGCGACTCGACCGAAACCGCAACTCCCGGCAGCGTGCCGCCCTGTGGATCGGACACGCGACCGGAAATCGTGCCGGTGGTGCTCTGGGCCCCCGCGACGCCAGGGGTCGCGACGATCGCGAGCAGCACAACCAGCCAGTACTTGGCAAAGCGCATCGAGAATCCTCCGCGTACGTTATCGGCGGACGAGCAGCAAATTTCAGTACTGTGATGTGCAGACCAGCGGATTTCGGCAGAAATCTGCGATACGCCTGAAAAGCGTATCGTTTTCAGGCAGTCCGGATCAGCTCAGCCAGCCGCGACCAGGACAGATCGTCCAGATTCGATACAGTCAGGTCTGCGTCGAGCGTCTCTGCCGGATAGGTGTGCGCCACCGCGACCGTCCGCAGTCCGGCCGCACGGGCCGACTCCAGACCCCAGTGGGAGTCTTCGATGGCCACGTAGGCCGCCGGATCCGGCCACCCGGTCCGCACGGCCGCCAACCGCTCCACCGCCCGCAGGTAGGGCGCCGGCGACGGCTTGCTGGCCTCGGCATCTTCGGCCCCGACGATGAGGACGAAATAGCCGTCGAGCCGCTCCTTCTCGAGGACGCGCACGATTTCGGCCCGCAGCGCGCCGGAGGCGATGGCCAGCGGACCGTCGGCCGCCAGCCGTTTCACCAGGTCGGCGGCACCGGGAAACAGCACCGACTGCTCGGCTTCGAGCCGCTCGAGCCGCACGGCCTTCCGGTCGATCAAGACGCCAATCTGCGCATCGGTCCACGCCAGGCTGCGGTCCGCGGCAATCGCCGCGAACGCCCCCGCATCGTCGTACCCGAGGTACTTCTCGTAGTACTCGGCCCGTGGCAGGTCGACGCCCACTTCCGCGAGCACTTCCCGAAAACCCTGGAAGTGCAGCGGTTCGCTGTTGGCAAGGACGCCGTCGAAGTCGAAGACGATGCCGCGCAGACTCACGACTTGAGCTTCTCGCCCGCGTGGATTGGCACCTTCAGGCGGTTCTCGGCCGGCGGAAAGGGGCAATCGTAGGTGATGTTGAAGTAGCAGTATGGATGGTAGGCGTAGTTGAAATCGACTTCGTACACGCCGGTCGAGGTGCGATCGAGATCCATGTACCGACCGGCCGGATAGGTCTCGGTACCGCTGGTCATGTCGCTGAACGGCACGAAGAGCCGGTTGAGATCGGCGGCCCCCTCTTCGACGAACGCGGTCAACTTCATCGGCTGACCCTTCAGCGTGAACTCCAGGACGCCCACCCGGCGCATCTGGCGCTGCTGCCCGGTCGAGGTCGGCATCATCATGGTCGGGCTGTCCGTGGACGGGCGCAGCACACCAGGGACGTTGTAGTCCGGATCGACCGGAAAATAGGCGAGCGGCAGGAACTCTGCCTTCTTGTCTTCCGGGACCGGGTCGTTGGTCGCCCTGAAGTTCGCATCCTTGGCGGCGCGGGCCGCCTCGACCTTGCCGACGTAGTCCATCGCTCCGGGTGGGGCGTTCCGGCAGGCCACCCCGGTGATGGCCATGACTCCGGCCACGACGACGAGACGGGTGAGGGCAACCAGGGTGCGTGACACGATCCTTATATTACCCGCCTCCCAACCCCCTCGACAGCCCCGCCATGCGGTTCAGAAGGGGTAGGCGCGGCGGGCGACCGCCTCGTCCGCGAGCCGGCGACGCAGCGTCACGGTATCGATCGGCGTCCACTTGAACAGGCGCCGGGCGCCCGCCAGCATGGTGCGCAGGGTGTCGCCCTGGGTCATCGCAGCCAGCGCCTGGCGGGTGTTGGTCTCGACCCGACCGACCGCGTCGTTGACGAACACGCGCGCCGCGTCGACGTGCAGGGTCGCGCGGCTGGGCGCTGCAGCGGCCGCCGCCCGGGCGCGCAGCACGGCGCTCTCGGCGCTGTAGACGTCACTGCAGATGTCGGCGAGGAACGTCAGCACCTCCTGTTGATCGCTCAATTTCTGCCCGTAGGTCTGCATCGCGAGGCCGAACACCATCAACGCCGCTTTCTTCAGGGCGTCGACGGCGCGCGTTTCATCCGCCAGCACCCCATCGTCGTCGGCCGGCGCGGCTGGCGGCGCCAGCAGCTCGTCCTGCAGCGCCCGGGCCGCGGCAATGAACGGCGGGTTGCCCTTGACGGCGCGCCGCGCCAGCATGCCCGGGATCAGCAGCCGGTTGATCTCGTTGGTGCCTTCGAAGATGCGGTTCACGCGGGAATCGCGGTAGTGCCGCTCGGCCGGGTAGTCGCGGACGAAGCCATTGCCGCCGTGGATCTGGATGTTCTCGTCGAGCACGTAGTTCAGCGTCTCGCTGCCGACCACCTTGGCGATCGACGCCTCGATCGCGTATTCCTCGAAGGCGGCCAGCGATGCCGACTGATCGGTCGCCTCGTGCGGCAGCGCGGCGATCCGTGCATCGATGACGCCGGCGGTGCGGTAGGTGAGGCTCTCGGTGGCATAGGTGCGGGCGATCATCTCGCCGAGTTTGTGCCTGATGGCGCCGAACGACGCGATCGGCTGGCCGAACTGCCGCCGCTCGCCGGCGTAGCGGGCTGCCTCGCCGACCGAGTTGCGGGCGCCGCCGCCACACATGGCGCCCAGCTTGTAGCGGCCGAAGTTCAGGACGTTGAAGGCGATCTTATGACCCTTGCCGACCTCGCCGAGCAGGTTCCCTGCCGGCACGCGGACGTCCTGCAGCAGCACCGGCGTCGTCGAGGAGCCGTGCAGTCCCATCTTGTGTTCTTCCTTGCCGCTGCTGACGCCGCCGAAGCCGCGTTCGACGATGAAGGCGGTGAAGTGCTCACCCGCGTCGTCGACGACCTTCGCGAAGACGATGAAGATATCGGCGAAGCCGCCGTTGGTGATCCACATCTTCTCGCCGTTGAGCACGAAGCTGCCGTCCGGCTGTCTGATCGCGCGCGCCTTGGCGCCCAGCGCGTCGGAGCCGGAGCCGGGTTCACTGAGGCAGTAGGCGCCGACGATGTCGCCGGAGATGAGGCGCGTCAGGTACTTCTGCTTCTGTTCCTCGGTGCCGAAGATCGACAGCGGCAGCACGGCGAGGTTGGTGTGGGCGCCGAACGTCGCGCTGAACGACGCAGCCAGTGCGACACGCTCCGAGACGACGAGCGATGTCGCCTTGTCGAGCTGCAGTCCGCCGTAGGCGTCCGCGACGTCAACGCCGGTGAAGCCGAGTTCACCGCAGCGGCGGAGCAGCTGTCGGGACAGATTCCAGTCCTTGTCTTCGAGGCGATCGAGGACCGGCAGCACTTCGCTGTTGACGAAGTCGGTGACGGTCTGCGCGATCATCCGGTGCTCTTCGGTCAGACGTTCGGGCGTGAAGACCGTCGCCGGGTCGCTCGGTTTCAGCAGCCATTCGCCGCCCTGCAGCTGCGCGGTCGCGGGTGATTCCGTCGATATAGCCATGGTGTGCGCTCCACCGGATCACTCCGGTTCTGCGTGGTTTACGCCCGTTCGACGATGCCGGCGGCGCCCATACCGCCGCCGACGCACATGGTGACGAGGCCGTAGCGGCCGTTCCGGCGCTGCAGTTCGTAGAGCAGCGTGGTGGTCAGCTTGGCGCCGGTACAGCCCAGCGGATGGCCGAGGGCGATGGCGCCGCCGTTGACGTTGAGCCGCGCCGGGTCGATCGGCAGCTCGCGGAGGCAGGCAATCACCTGTGCGGCGAAGGCTTCGTTCAACTCGATGAGGTCGATGTCTTCGAGCGTGAGTCCGGCCTGTTTCAGCACCTTCCGGATCGCCGGCACCGGTCCGATGCCGAAGCGCTCGGGCTCCACCCCCGCGGTGGCGTAGGCGACGAAGCGGCCGAGCGGCGTGAGATCGCGCTCCCTGGCGAAGGCCGCCGACGTCAGCACGAGCGAGGCGGCGCCGTCGCTCATCTGCGACGAGTTGCCGGCGGTGACCGTCCCCTTCACGTGAAACGCCGGACGCAACCCGCCGAGCGCCGCGAGCGACGTATCGCGCCGCGGTCCTTCGTCGACGGCGAACTGCCGCTCGGTGGTCGCCGGCCGGCCGTTCGCGCTGTCGACCGTCCGCGCCGTCACCGGCACGATCTCGTCGACGAAGCGGCCGGCCGCGATCGCGGCCAGCGCCTTTTCATGGCTGCGCAGCGCGAACGTATCCTGTTCGTCGCGCGAGATTCCGTGTTCGCGGGCGTGGTTCTCGGCGACGAGGCCGGTGCTGAGATAGACGTCCGGATACTGATCGACGAGGGCGGGATTCGGGGCGACGGTGTGGCCCCCCATCGGCACCAGGCTCATCGATTCGGTGCCGCCGGCGACGATGGCCGAGGCGCCGCCGCACATGATGCGCTCGGCGGCATAGGCGATCGCCTGCAGTCCCGACGAACAGAAGCGGTTGACGGTGACCGCCGACGCGGTGACCGGGATGCCGGCGCGCAACGCGGCGATCCGCGCCACGTTGAGCCCCTGTTCGGCTTCCGGCATCGCGCATCCGACGATCACATCGTCGATGTCGGACGGCTGCACGCCCGGCACCCGCCGCAGCGCTTCGGCCATGGTGGCCGCGGCGAGCTCGTCGGGCCGCGTGCCGCGGAGCGTGCCTTTCGGCGCCTTGCCGGTCGCGGTGCGAACGGCGGAAACGATGACGGCGTCTTGCATGATGTTCAGTCCTCCGGCCAATCCGACAAGAGATCTTCGAGCGCGTCGCCCACCTGGCTGGCCTTGCCGTCGAACAGGTGGTTGGACGCCTCGATCACGACGAGCTCCTTCGGGTCCACGGCGCTGGCGTAGAACGCGCGGACGTCGTGAACCGAGCACAGCTCGTCGAACTCGCCGTGCACGAGAAATTTCGCCTTCGTGCTGTCGCGCACGCCGCCGAAGTCGTAGCGGTCGACCGGCAGGGCGACGCCGATCAGCGTCGACACGCGCGGATCCTCGGCACCGACGGTCATGCCAATCCATGCCCCGAACGACATGCCGCCGGCCCACAGCGGCACGCCGGGATGGCGCAGCGCCATGACGTCGAGCGCCGCCCTGAAATCGTCGCGCTCACCCACCCCCTCGTCCCACGTGCCCTCGCTGCGGCCGACGCCGCGGAAGTTGAAGCGGAGCACCGCGCAGCCGATGCGGGCCAGCGCTTTCGCCGACTGGTAGGCGCCCTTCGTGTGCATGGTGCCGCCGTGTTGCGGATGCGGATGGGCGAAGACGACCGCCGCCCGCGGCCCGTGCGGCGGCGCGGTCCGGAGCAGCCCCTGGTCGTCGACCTGCGGAACGGACACCGGTTCGTCGAGAAGCGCCTCGAGCCGGCCGGCCGGACCCTGTATCTCACGCAGCATCGTGTGTCGTCCTGGTGGCTGGCGCAACGAGCGCCGTATCGGCGAAGGTCTTGATCGTCGAAGCGAAGGCGCCTGGTTTCGTCACGAGGCCGAGATGTCCGGTGCCGGCGAGGACCGCCGCGCGGGCGTTGCCGATGAGCCGGGCGTACGCCGAGCCGGCGTCGCTCGCGATGACATGGTCCAGCCCTGGTTCGCCGGTGACGACCAGCGTCGGACTGCTGACGCCCCGGCACTGCGCCGCGGCATCCAGCCGGGCGATGAGCCGGGCCCGTGCTGCCATCCGCGACGCGGAGAGCGGCGCTGCCATGAACGTCCGGATCTGCTGGCGCGTGAAGCGTCGGCGGGCCGCCGGATCGGGAAAGGCGGCCCTGAGCTCGTCGCGCATCCGCCACGGCGATTCCGCGAGGAACGCCGGGCCGAACAGCCATGGGACCCGGGCGTAGAGATCGTGGCGCGGCCGCAGATGCCAGCCTGGCGCCGGCGTCGACACCAGCACGAGCGCCCGCGTCCGCGCCGGACGGGTCGCCGCGAACCGCAGCGCCACCAGGCCGCCGAACGACACGCCGCACACAATCGCGGACGTCACACCGCTCGCATCCATCACCGCCTCGACCTGATCGGCGAGCCCGTCGAAGCCGCGGCTGCCGTCGTACGGACGGCCGGAGGCCCGCTCGCCGGCGAGCGAGAAGGTGATGACCCGGAAGTACTGGGCCAGGGCGTCGACGGCCGGCCGCATGTACTCCCATCGTCCCTGCACGCCAGGCACCAGCACCAGCGGCATTCCGGCGCCGCGTTCGATCACGTCCATCGTCCCCACTGCCATCCTGATAGATCCCGCCCGTGTCAGGCCTAGTTCCGCAGCGGCTTGCCGGTCTTCAGCGTGTGCTGGATCCGTTCGAGTGTCTTGCGTTCGCCGCACAGCGCGAGGAACGCCTCGCGCTCGAGATCCAGCAGGTAGTCCTCGGAGACCGTCGTGCGATGCGGCAGGTCACCGCCGGCGAGGATCTTGGCGAGTGCGCGCCCGATCACGGCGTCGTGGTCGCTGATGCGCCCGGCGCGCCACGCGAGGTGGACGCCGAGCTTCAAGGCCGCATACACCCCCTGGCCGCCGACCGGAATCGCGGTCCGCGGCACGGCCGGCCGGTAGCCGTCGGCGACCCGCGCCAGCGCCAGTTGCTTCGCGTCCCAGATCAGGCGGTCGCGGTTCATCGTCTCGCCGTCGACGTCGCGCAGGTAGCCGAGTTCGCGGGCGTGGCGGGCGCTCGTGGAGACCTTGCCGAAGCCGAGCGTTTCGAACACCGGCTGGACGAACGGCAGCAGGTCGTCGCTGACCGGCGCCGACTCCATGGCGCGGGCGAGCATTTCCTTGGTGCCGCCGCCCGCCGGAATGAGGCCGACGCCGACCTCGACCAGGCCGATGTAGCTCTCGGCCGCCGCCTGTACCCGGTCGCCATGCATCGCGATCTCGCACCCGCCGCCGAGCGCGAGGCCGGCGGGCGCAGTGACGACCGGCACCGGACAACGGCGCAGCGCCTGCGTCGCGCCCTGGAACTGCCGGACCATCAGGTCGATCTCGTCCCAGTTCCCCTCCTGCGCCTCGAGCAGCAGCAGCATGAGGTTGGCCCCGGCCGAGAAATCCGGGGCGTCGGTGCCGACGACCAGGGCCGCGAAGTTGGCTGCGGCCTCCTTGACGCCGGCGTGCAGCATGCTGATGGTGTCGGCGCCGATGGCGTTCATCTTCGAGTGGAACTCGACCGCGAGCACGCCGTCGCCCAGGTCCACGAGGCTGGCGCCGGCGTTGCGCTTCACGACGCGCTGCCGATCGTGCGCACTCTTGAGGATCTGCAGGTCGGCCGCCGCCGGCGGCAGATCGCCGGCGCGGAATCGATCCTGCCCGGCGGCCAGCCGCTCGGCGACCAGCGCCGGCGGCACGACGCCGGGCAGCGACGCGAGGACGTTGGCGATCCCGATGGCATCCCACGTCTCGAATGGCCCGAGCTCCCAGCCGAAGCCCCAGCGCATCACCCGATCCACGTCGTCGATCGAGTGCGCGATGTGCGGTGCGACCTGTGCCGCATACAGCAGCGTCGGCCCGAGCGTCGCGCGCAGGAACGCGCCGACGCGATCGGCGCCCAGGTACAGCGTCCGGATCCGTTCCGGCAGGGTGTCGATCGATTTCGCCGCGTCGAGCGCGGCGAGCCGCGCCGACTGCTTCGCCCGGTAGGTGAAGGTCGACGGGTCGAGCGTCAGGATCTCCGAGGCGCCGCCGGCGCCCTTGTGGCGCTTGTAGAAGCCCTGGCCGGCCTTCTCGCCCAGCAGCCCGCGCTCGATCATCTGTTCGATCAGCGCCGGCAGGGTGAAGGCGTCGCGGGCGGCCGGCTCGGTGAGCCGCTCGGTCATGTTCCGCGCGACATGGCCGAGGACGTCGACGCCGACGACGTCCATCGTCCGGAACGTCGCGCTCTTCGGCCGGCCGATTGCCGGGCCGGTCATCGCATCGATCTCTTCGATGGTGAAGGCGCCGGACGTCAGCGCCCGCAGCACCTGCATCATGCCGTAGACGCCGATGTGGTTGGCGATGAAGTTCGGCGTGTCGCGGGCGATGACGACGCCCTTGCCGAGCCGGTGATCGGCGAACCACGCCACCCGCTCGAGCACCGCGCGGTCGGTGTCCGCCGTCGGGATCAGTTCGAGCAGCCGCAGATAGCGCGGCGGATTGAAGAAATGCGCGCCGAGCCAGTGCCGCCGCAGATCGTCGCTGCGGCCCTCGGCAATCGCCGCAATCGGAATGCCGGAGGTGTTCGACGTGACGATCGTTCCCGGCGCGCGCGCCGCATCGACGCGGGCCAGCAGGTCGCGTTTGACGTCGAGCCGCTCGACCACCGCCTCGACGATCCAGTCGACGGCGCCGAGCCGCGACAGGTCGTCGAAACCGCCGGTCGTGATCAGCGCCAGCCCCGCCTTCGTGAACAGCGGATCGGGCTTCAGGGCCACCGCTCGCTTCAGGCCGTCGCGCGCCGTCTGCTCGGTGAGATCGAGCAGCAGCGTCGGCACGCCGGCATTGGCCAGGTGGGCGGCAATCTGGGCGCCCATGGTGCCGGCGCCGAGGACGGCGGCAGATCGAATCGGTGCGCTGGCGGTCATCTCGTCACGGCTCCACGAAGAAAGAGATCGAGCACCGGCTCGGCGTCGCTGACGAGCGAGTAGCGGCGGCGGCTGAGCACCCAGTTCGTCGCCATCTCGTCGAGCGCACCGAAGAACACCTTGGCGGCGGTGGTCGGGTTCAGCTCGCGACGGAACAGGCCCGCCTCCTGCCCCTCGACGATCGCGGCGCGAATCTGATTCAGGTACTCGCGGAACAGCGACGAGGAAAACCGTTCCATGAACTTGACCGACTGGCGCAGTTCCACCTGGAAGACGATGGCCAGGTTGCGGTCGCGGCCGAGCCGGCCGAGGTGGACGCGTGCGAACCGCCGCAGCCGCTCTGCCGGATCGGCGACGCCGGCAATCGCGTCGCGGCCCTCGTCCAGCGCCTCCTTCATCGTCCGCTCGAAGACCGACGTGAGGAGGTCATCCTTGCTGCGGAAGTAGAGGTACACCGTGCCGGCGGCGACGCCGGCGGCGCGTGCCACGTCGGCGACCTGCGAGTTGAAGAAGCCGCGGTCGGCGAACGTATCGATGGCGGCGCGCAGGAGGGCGTCGCGCTTCGGCAACGGCGGCGGCGGTGAGCTGCGGCGGCGCGCGGGGGCGGCTGAAGCCATTCTGAATGAATGTTCATTCAGTCGTCGCGCCGACGTCAAGCGGAACCGGAGGCGCCAGCCGCGGCTCACCGCCAGCGTGTCAGGATGGTCTCCCGCCTGAACAGCGCCACGCTCACCAGCACGAGCGCCAGCCAGACGACCAGCAGGCCGCCGCCGATGAGGAGGAGCAGACCGGCCGAGAGCCAGAAGGCGCCGATGAACTGCGCCACCAGCAACGCCGTAATCGGCACGATCAACAGGACCCCCACCTGCTGCGCCGTGCGGGCATCGTTGACCCGCGACGACACGATCAGCGCCGCCTGCAGGCCGACCAGCGCCGCGGCCGGTGAGATGACGCCGATCAATATCAGCGTCCGCAGGTTGAGCATCGCCGCGGCAACGCCTGGCAGCGCCAGCCAGATCATGCCGGTGAAGTAGCCGACGAGGCACACCAGCGCGACGCCGAGACTCGGCCACAACGCCCCGAGCACCTTGGCGACGAGCAGCTCGGTCGTGGTCGTCGGCGTCGCCAGCAGCGGCTCCAACGTCCGCGCCTGCTTCTCGCCGACGACGGAATGCGCCGCCAGTGCCATGGCGCCGGTGATCGGGGTCAACAAGAAGAGGAGCAGGAACTGCTGCAGCAGGAAGAACTGCACGCGTGCGTCGTCATTCAGGTGCGTCGGGGCGCCAATCACCTGGCTGACGCGCAGCAGGTCGGCGTCGTCGCCGAGCCGGCTGTCGGTCCACGCCGGGATGCCGACGGCGATGACGAACGGCAGCACGAGCGAGATGGCGCCGACGACCAGCACGGGCATCAACGCGCCGGGATTGCGCCACAGATCCAGCCACTCCTTGCGCAACAGCGCGTCCAGGCGGCGGCGGTTCATCGGCTGTCCTCGATCAGGCGGAGGTACACGTCTTCGAGCGCCGGCAGCTGCGGCCGCACTTCGAGAACCGGCGCACCCGCCGCGACCAGGGCGGCGACGAGCGGCGGCGTGTCCTGTTCGATGTCGCGCACGGCGAGCGTGATCGTCGGCCCGTCCGCACGGGCCAATGGGTCGACCGCCCGCGCCGCCGGCAGCCAGGTGGCGGCATCAGCGGCGACCCGAACGACCAGCCGTCCGGTCGCCAGCCGCCGGCGCAGCGCGGCGGGTGTGTCGACGGCGACCAGCCGATGGTGCAGCACCGCGATGCGGTCGGCCTGCCGCTCGGCTTCGTCGAGGTTGTGTGTCGACAGCAGGATGGCGCACCCACGACCTCGCCGTGCGTCGAGCATGTCCCGCACCGTCCGCGACACCTCCGGGTCGAGGCCCGATGTCGGTTCGTCGAGCAGCAACGCCTCGGGGTCGTGCATCAGGGCGCGACAGATGGCGACCTTCTGCCGCATCCCTTTCGACAGTTCGGCGGCTCGCGCCGCCTGGTGCGGCTGCAGGCCGAACGACTCGAGCAGCTCGTCCACCCGGGTGTCGACGGCCGGCAGATCGTAGATGCCGCCATAGACGGTGAGGTTCTCCCGGACGCTGAGGCGATCCCAGAGCCCAGGAGCCTCGGTCAGGAAGCCGATGCGACGCCGCAGCCGGCTGCCGCTGTGCGCCGTCATCGCCACGCCGCCGATGGTGACCTCGCCGCTCGTCGGCGCAATCAGTCCCGCCAGCATCCGCAACGTCGTCGTCTTGCCGGCACCGTTGGGGCCGAGCAGCGCCACCACCTCGCCGGGCGCCACGGCGAGCGTGACGCCGTCGACGACCGTGCGGTTACCGAATCGACGGGTGAGATCCCGCGCCGCGATCACGTCCACATGTTAGCCCGGTCGCCCGCTCCGGCCGCCGCCGTGCCGGGCTGGTCCGCCGCCGGTGCATCGCGGTGACGGGACGACAACCGCGTTCCCCGAAGCCGTCGGGAGCGAGTGCGGCGAGCGAGACCGACGTAGCGACGAGCGTGACGAGTGTCGCGCGGGCCCGGCCGGTCAATAGGCCGCGGTCTCGCGGATGGCCTTCAGGATGTCGGACGACTGCGGCAGGATGACCTCTTCGAGATCCGGGCAGTAGGCGACCGGCGTATCGAGCGCCGCAACCCGGCGCACCGGCGCATCCAGATGCCAGAAATGATCCTGCGCGATGCGGGCGGCGATTTCGGCGCCGAATCCGGCGGTCAGCGAATCCTCGTGCGCGATGACGACGCGACCGGTCCGCGTCACCTGCTCGGCGATACCCTCCCAGTCGCACGGCGCGATGGACCGCAGGTCGACGACGGCGGCGCTGATGCCGTCCTTCTCGGCCTGCTGTGCCGCCAGCAGTGCCCGCTGCACCAGCGCGCCCCAGGTCAGCACGACCACGTCGTCGCCGGGGCGGACGACGCTGGCCCGGGCGAACGGGATGGTGAAGTCCTTCCCCGGATACTCACCCTTGTTGTAGGTCTGTCGATAGAGGTGCTTGTGCTCGAGGAACAGCACCGGATCGTCGCAGCGGATCGCCGTCCGCAACAGCCCGGCCGCATCCACCGCGTTGCTCGGGTAGACGATCCGCAGGCCGGGGCAGTGCGCGAAGATGCTCTCGCCGGACTGGCTGTGGTACGGCCCGCCGCCGCGCAGGTAGCCGCCGATCGGCACGCGGACGACCACCGGACACGAGAAGCGATTGCCGGATCGGTAGCGCAGCATCGCCAGTTCGTTGCGGATCTGCATCATCGCCGGCCAGATGTAGTCGAAGAACTGGATCTCGACGACCGGCTTGAGGCCGCGCATCGCCATGCCGATGGCCCGGCCGACGATGCTGGCTTCGGCGATTGGCGAATTGAACACGCGATCGCCGCCGAACTGCCGCTGCAGACCGTGCGTGACCTTGAAGACGCCGCCCTTGCCCTTCACCTCGCCGAGCACGTGGCTGCGGCTGGCATCGGCGACGTCCTCGCCGAACAGCACGATTTGCGGGTTGACCGCCATCTCGTCGCGCAGCGTCCGGTTGATGGCTTCGACCATCGTCTCGGGCCGGCCCTCGAACTGCGGTGCTGCCTCGAAGGCCGCCGCCGTGGGGTCGACGTCGGGGGAGTACACGAAGTGCGCCGCCGTATCCTTCGCCGGCTTGGCGGCCTGCAGTGCGATCCGCGCCGCCTCTTCGATTTCGCGATCGACGTCGAGCGCCACCTGCTCGAGATCGGCCGCCGTCGCGTAGCCCTCAGCGATCAGGAGTGCCGCGAAGCGGGTCAACGGATCGCGCCGCACTTCGTCCTCGCGCTCGGCCTGGGTCTTGTAGAGCCGTTCGTCGTCCGACAGCGAGTGCGAGTACGGCCGGACGACATGCGCATGCACCAGTGCCGGACCCTTGCCGGCGCGTACGTACGCCGCCGCCTCGCGCATTGTCCGCAGGCTCGCCAGGAAATCGGTGCCGTCGACGCCGGCGACGTGCAGTCCGGGGATCGCGCTGAGGATGTTCGAGATGCTGCCGCCCGGTGTCTGCACTTCGACCGGCACCGAGATGGCATAGCCGTTGTCCTCGACCAGGAACAGGACCGGGGCATTGCGCGTGCAGGCGGCGTTCACCGCTTCCCAGAACTCGCCTTCGCTCGTCGAGCCCTCGCCGAGCGACGTGTAGACGATCTCGTCGGCGTGGAAACGCTGCGCGGCATCGGGGATGCCGGGGACGCGGCTGAATATCTGGCCGGCCTCGGCGCAGCCGACTGCGTGCAGCAGCTGGGTGGTCGTCGAGCTGGATCCGGCGACGATATTGAGCGCCCGGTGGCCCCAGTGCGACGGCATCTGCCGGCCGCCGTTCGATGGGTCGGCTTCGGCGCCGACGCCGGCGAGCAGCATGTCGAGCGGCGTCATGCCGAGCTGCAGCGACAGAGCCCGGTCGCGATAGTAGCCGTGGATCCAGTCGTAGCCCGGTTTCAGGACGAGGCCGGCGGCGACCTGGATCGCCTCGTGGCCGGCACCACTGATCTGGAAGTAGATCCGGCTCTGGTTCTTGAGCAGGATTTCCTTGTCGTCGAGCTTGCGCGAGCAGAGCATCACCCGGTACGCCGCGATGAGCTCACCCCGCTGCAGACCCTCGGCGCCGGCGTCGTGCGCCGTCGCCGAACCCCGCGTTTCGGTGGCGGCCGTGGCCCCGCCGTTCACGACGCTGGAACCCATGATCAACCGCCGAATTATAGCATCCGCTCCCGATGATATATGCTCGTCGCGGCTGGGAGACGATGGGTGAAAAGGGCGTCACGCTGCACCGCTGGGACGAGATTGCGCTCGAAAAAGTGACCGAGATGCTGTCGCGGAAGGTGGTCAGTGGCGAGCGCGAGATGCTGGTCCAGGTCTACATCAAGCGTGGCTGCCTCGTGCCGATGCACGCGCATGAGAGCGAGCAGATGACCTACGTCCTGCAGGGGGCGCTGAGGTTCCTGGTCGGTGGCGATGAGATCACGGTGCGCGAGGGCGAGGTCCTGCTCATCCCCTCGGGTGTGCGCCACCAGGCCGAAGCCCTCGAAGACACGTTCGAGCTGGATGTGTTCAGTCCAATCCGGGCTGAATGGACCGTCGTCCCGGACGAGGAACCGGCCGTCTGATCAGTGGACGCGACGGTCCCAGTCGTCGGCGCGGCCGCCCTGGTACACGTCGAACTTCTTCCGCACCCGATTGATCTTCCACTTCAGGTAGCGGTACTTCACCTCTGACCACGGGTGGATGGAGCCGCTCTTCAGGTAGAGGTATCCGATCAGCAGCCCGCCGAGGTGGGTAGCGTGTGCGACGCCGCCTGAATCCGACACCGACGAGTAGAACGCCAGGGCGCCCATGATCATCACGAAGTACTTCGCCGGAATCGGGAAGACGAAGTACATGTAGATCGGGCGATCGGGGAAGTAGAGGCCGTAGGCCAG
Source organism: uncultured Acidobacteriota bacterium (assembly GCA_902825985.1). Classification (GTDB taxonomy): domain Bacteria; phylum Acidobacteriota; class Vicinamibacteria; order Vicinamibacterales; family CAVVIG01; genus VFZL01. The sequence continues at coordinate 141,325 of CADEDC010000003.1, forward strand.
CAGCAGACCGTAGATGGCGCCGGACGCGCCAACGACATAGGACGAGCGCAGGCCCGGCGACAGCAGGTAGGCGAAGCCCACCGTCAGCACCGCCGCGCCGATACCGGTGACGAAGTAGTACTTCAGGAAGGCGCGGGTGCCCCACAGCCGTTCGAGCTCGGCGCCGAACATCCAGAGCGCCAGCATGTTGAACAGGATGTGGAATGCCCCGGCGTGCAGGAACATGTAGGTGCCGAGTTGCCACACCCGGAACTCGGTGACGACATCCTCAGGGCGCAGGCCGAGGAGGTAGGTGATCGCATTGCCGGCGATCATCTGGACGACGAACAGCGCAACGTTCGCGCCGATCAATGCTTTGAGCGCGGTGGACACCGGCCCGGGTCCGAACGACAGCGTTGATGCGTACGGTGAGGAACGGCGCATGGAACAGGGCGGATCGTATCACGTCCACTACGAGCGGCTGCCGCCGACGGAGCAACTTCCATGCCCCGCGTTGCGCGCGCCGCGCCGGGGCGGGCATCCACGTGCGCCCGCTGCCGCCGGCCGGCTGAGCAAGGCTACCGTGAGGCGAGACTGCTGCGCACGAGCTCGCTGACGATCTTGCCGTCGACCGTCTGCCCGCTGAGGCGTACCATCACCGCCTTCATGACGCGCCCCATGTCTTTCGCCGACGTCGCGCCGGTTTCGGCGATGGCGGCGTGGACGGCATCCTGCAGCACCGCCGGATCGATGGCCGGCGGCAGGTAGGTCTCGAGGATCGTGATCTCTTTCGCTTCCTTGTCCGCGAGATCCTGGCGACCGCCGCTCACGAACTGCTCGATCGAGTCCTTGCGCTGCTTGACCAGGGCGCTCACCACCTGCAGCGACTCCGCGTCGTCGAGCCCGCGCTTTCGTTCGACTTCACGATTCATCAGCGCCGCCTTGAGCATGCGGAGCGTGCTCAGCCTGGCGGCGTCCTGCACCTTCATCGCGTCCGCGATCGCCGCGGTCACGGTATCAATGAATGCCATGCGTGTCTCGATCGGCGCCCGGTCGGATCTATTGCGGCTCGGGCGGGGCGCCCGGACCGGACTGCGGCGCCGGCGCCACCATGCCCGGTGTCGACACGCCGGGCGGCATCACCACGCCACCCGGAGCGGCGCCGGGAACCGTACCGGTCGGGAACGGCTGGTTCGGGTTGACCGTCTGCGCCGGCCCGCCGTTCGGAATCGGAAACGGGCTGCCGGTCTGGGGAAATGCCGGCGAGCGCTGCGGAAAGCTGCCCGGAGGCCCGGACGGGGCGCCATTCATCGGATTCGGGAACTGCGGGAAGACCGGCCCGCGCTGAGCCGGCAAGCCGGGCGGCGGCACGCCGGCGTCTTCCATCTCGACCTCGTCCATCGCATTCGGCATCTGCGGCGGTTGAAAGGGCGCCGCCGCGGCCTGAACCGGCGTCGCCGCCGCCGCCGTGACGCGCGGCGGCGTGCTGGTCGGCATCACCAGGATACGGTCGAACTGTGACGCGTTGTCGATCGGGACGGCTCGCGGCGCGGCCAGGTAGCCGCTGACCGACCGCAGCAGGATGTCGAGCGCCTGTGCTTCCGGCACCCGCACCAGTCGCAGCGACACCGGCGCGCCGGCGATCCGCTCGGCGTTGACGACACGCGTCTGGCCGACGCGCGCCCACTCGGTGAGAATCTGCCGCACCGTCGCGTCCTTGGCGTCGACCGACACGAAGCCGTCGCTGATCGTGATGTGCACGTCTGCCGCCGCCGGCGCCAGCGGCAGCAGCGACAGCCCGGTGACGAGCGCCGAGAGCAGAGTGGTGCGCATGGCTTCGAGTATACGCGCCGCCTCGCGGGGTACCAAGCCCGGCCGTGGCTACTTCCCGCGGAAGTAGTCGATGACCTGCACGAGGATGTCGTCGAGATCGTGCTTCGGCTCGTAGCCGATCATCGCGTGCACTTTCGTGAGGTCCGGGACGCGTCGCGGCATGTCCTCGAACCCCGACTCGTACGCCTCCTCGTATGGGATGAACTTGACGGTCGACGTCGAGCCGCAGAGCTCGCGGATGCGGCCGGCCAGGTTCGTGATGGTCACTTCCTGCGTATTGCCGATGTTGATGACCTGGCCGATCGCCGCCGGGGTCTGCATCAGCGTGATCAGCGCGCCGACGACATCGTGCACGTGCGTGAAGGCCCGCGTCTGCGTGCCGTCGCCGAACACCGTGATCGGTTCGCCGGCCAGCGCCTGGCGGACGAAGTTGGGAATCACCATGCCGTAGCGCCCGGTTTGCCGCGGCCCGACGGTGTTGAAGAAACGGACGATGATCACCGGCAGCTTCCGCTCCTTCCAGTAGGCGAGCGCCAGGAACTCGTCGATCGCCTTGCTGCAGGCGTAGGCCCAGCGGTGCTTCGGCGTCGGCCCGAGCACGAGATCGGAATCCTCGCGGAACGGCACGTCGTTGCTCTTGCCGTACACCTCCGACGTGGACGCGATGACCACGAGCTTCTTCTTCTTGTTGGCGTGCTTCAGCACCACCTCGGTGCCATGGACGTTGGTCTCGATCGTGTGCACCGGCTGCTCGACGATCAGCTTGACGCCCACCGCGGCGGCGAAGTGGAAGACCACGTCACTGCGGTCGATCAGCTCGGCGAGCAGCGGCTCGTTCTCGACGGTGTCGATGAAGTACTCGAAGCCGGGGCGCCCCTTGATGTGCGCGATGTTGTCGATCGACCCGGTCGACAGATTGTCGAGGATGAGCACTTCGTGGCCGTGGGCGAGCAGCGCTTCTGCCAGATGCGAGCCGATGAACCCGGCGCCGCCAGTGATGAACACTCTCAAGTCGTGATCCTTTCCGCGGTCGCGTCGACAGTCGCCTGCCCGACGCGGCTATCGGACGGTACACACGGCAGCCGCGACCTCGCGGACCGTGCCGTCGTCCAGCCCGGGATGCAGGGGCAGGGAGATGACCTGGGCGCAGGCGATCTCCCCGTACGGACACCGCGCCGGCGACAGGTTCGCGAACGCGGGCTGCGACGGGATGGCTACAGGATAGTGCACCAGCGTCTCGATGCCGCAGCTTTCCAGGTGCCGCCGCAGGCGCAGCCGGGCGTCAGGCGGATCGCCGGCCCGAACGACGAACAGGTGATAGACGTGGCCGCCGTCGAGTTCCGGCGGCACGATGACCGGAGCGGCCGCCAGCTGCTCGCGGTAGATGGCGGCGAGCCGCCGTCGCGTGGCGGTCCAGCCGCGCAACAGCGGCAGCCGGGCCCGCAGGATGGCCGCCTGCATCTCGTCCAGCCGGGTGTTGACGCCGAACTCGAGATGCTCGTAGCGGCGGTCCTGACCGCCGTTGCGCAGCCGGCGGATGCGCGCGGCCAGGCTGGCGTCGTTCGTGACGACCGCGCCGCCGTCGCCGAGCGCACCGAGGTTCTTCGTCGGGTAGAAGCTGAAGGCACCGGCGGCACCGATCGTTCCGACCGGCCGCCCGTTCGCCGTCGCCAGGTGCGCCTGGCAGCAGTCCTCGACGATCGCCAGATGGTGCCGCCTGGCAATCGCCTCGATCGCCGCCATGTCGGCCGGCTGTCCGTAGAGGTGCACCGGCAGGATCGCGCGCGTCCGCGGCGTGATCGCCCGTTCGGCGGCGGCCGGGTCGATCGTCAGGCGCGCCAGATCGATGTCGGCGAACACCGGTGTCGCGCCGGCCATCTGAATCGCCAGCGCGCTGTAAGCCGCAGACAGCGGCGACGTGATCACCTCATCGCCGGCACCGATCCCGAGCGCCCGGATGATGAGGGCAATCGCATCCGTGCCGGTGCCGACGCCGACGGCATGCGCTGCACCGCTGGCCGCCGCGAATTCACGTTCGAAGTGCTCGACTTCGGGGCCGAGCACGAACCAGCCGCTGTCGAGGACCCGCGCGACCGCCGCCCGCACCGCCGCGCCGTCCTCGCGCAGCTGCATCGGCAGGAACGGGATGCGGGCCGTCATGCCGGCACGCCGGCGGCATCCGGGTCGGCGAGGTAGGCCGCCAGGTGCGTCCGATAGTAGGCGACGCTGCGCTGCAGCCCGTCGCGCAACGACACCGTCGGCTGCCAGCCGGTCGCGCGCCGGAACTTCTCGGAGTTCGCGTAGAAGCTGCCGATGTCGATCGCCTTCTTGTCGGCCGGCCACGCCACGAGTTCGACCGACCCGCTGCCGGCCGTCTCGATGAGCAGGGTCGTCAGATCGCGATGGCTGATGGGTTCGCTGCCTCCGACGTTGAAGACTTCACCGTTGCACGCATCGGACGCGCCGGCCCGCAGGAAGGCGTCCGCCGCGTCGTCGACGAAGACGAAGTCGCGGATCTGCGCGCCGTCGCCGTAGACCTGGATGACGCCGCCCTCCACCGCGAGCCGGATGAACCAGCCGATGAAGCCCTGACGGTTGTGCCGGACCAGCTGTCGCGGTCCGTAGACGTTGGTCAGCCGCAACGAACAGGTCCGCAGGTTGAACACGTTGTTGTAGACCAGATGGTAGTACTCGCCGGCGACCTTGTTGATGCCATTGACATCGGTCGGCCGCACCAGGTGGGACTCGTCCACCGGCAGCGAATCGGGTCGCCCGTACACCTGACGCGTGCCGGCAAAGACGACCTTCGTGCCCGGACTGTGGTAGCGGCAGGCCTCGAGCAGCGCCAGGTGGCTGCGGCAGTTGACCTCGAGGTCGAGCTCGGGGTCGCGCATGCTGTCGATGTGACTCACCTGGCCGGCGAGGTTGAAGATCACCTCGCGATCGCGCACCAGGCCGTTCATCGCCGCGCGGTCGCGCACATCGACGATGTGGAGGCCGACGTGCGCCGCGATGCCGGCGATGTTGAGCGGATGGGCGCCGGCGTCCTTCAGACGCGAGTCGACGATCGCGACGTCGGCCCCGAGGGCGACGAGCTGATGCGCGAGGGTGCTGCCGATGAAGCCGAGGCCGCCGGTGACAAGGACCCGCCGGCCGCGATAGAACGCCTGATATGCGAGCGCTCGAGACGCCAGCCGCCGAGAGCCCAATGCCTCGTCGGTCATCGGGATTCGGCCGGCGCCTTCCGCGCTGACTCTGGGCTGCCGATCAAACGCCACGGGGTGATCGCCGACTCCAGCAGCACGCCCCTCGAGATCTTCGACTCGCCGACCCGCCGTTCGACGAAGGTAATCGGCACCTCGGCGACACGGCAGCCCCGCCGGCTGGCGACGAACAGCATCTCGACGAGGAACGAGTAGCCGTCGGAGATGAACCGATCGAGTGGCAAGGCGGCGAGCGCCTCGCGGCGCCAGCAGCGGTAGCCGCTCGTGCAGTCGCGCGCGCTGAGCCGCGTGATCGTCCGGATGTAGATGTTGGCGAAACGGCTGAGCAGCTGGCGGCGCTTCGGCCAGTTCACGATGGCACCGCCGGGCACGTAGCGCGAGCCGATGACGACGTCGGCGTCGGCGGTGGCGCCGATCAAGTGCGGCAGGTGTGCCGGGTCGTGCGACAGATCGGCGTCCATCTGGCCGATGACGTCCACCGGTTCGCCGATCGCCCGCGTGATGCCGTCGATGTACGAGCGGCCCAGGCCGCGGCGGCCGGTCCGATGCATCACCTGAATCCGGCCGGGATGCTGCGCCGCAAGTTCGTCGGCCAGGGCCCCGGTGCCGTCCGGTGACTGGTCGTCCACCACCATCAGCCGCACGTTGGGGTGCAGCATGAGCCCGGCGACGAGCGTCGGCAGATTCCCACGTTCGTTGTAGGTGGGGACGATGACCAGCGCCGAGCGGCTCACCACCGCCCCCTTGCCGTCAGGGCCGGTGGGAGACTCGAGCGGCCGGTCTCGCGCATGCGCAGGATTGGGCGTCGCAAACTGCTAATGGTAATCGCTCCGGGCCGATTCCGGGAAGAACGGCACACGATCGCCCGTCAATGCGCGGTCTCGCTCTGCCCGTCCGGCCTCTCGGAGGCGCCTGTCGTCGGTGGGCGTGGTGGGCGGTAGTTTAGGGCAGTCCCACGAAAACAGCGTACAAAAAGCGAATATTAGGCGCAACTCACTGAAGGATGTGGTTTTGCGTTGACAGTCCGGTTGGCGGTCCCCTACTATTCGAGGGAAATTATTGGTCAGAAGTGGAGTAATTCGCCTTGTTCAGGGGCAACTCGCCCGCACGTATTGACGACAAAGGCCGGCTCAAGCTGCCCCAGGGATATCGCGCCGCCCTGGAGGAGAAGTACGGCCGCACCTTGTTCCTCACCAGCCTAACTGGTGAGTACGTGCGTGTCTACCCGATGCCGGTCTGGCTCGAGATCGAACAGAAGCTCGGGGCGATGCCGTCGACGCACCCCTCGCGACTCCGCTTCCTCGACCGCGTGAACTACTTCGGCGATCTCGGTGAGCTCGACGCCCAGGGGCGCGTGCTCGTGCCGTATCGGCTGCGCGACTCGGCCGGCATGTCCGGCGACGTCGACGTCCTCGGCCAGGTGCACTACCTCGACGTGTGGAACCACGATCGGTTCCTCGGCAAGCTCCAGCGCGAGCCGTTCACCGACGCCGACGCGCAGGCCCTCGCGGGGTTCGGCATTTGATCGCGCACATCCCCGTCCTGTGCGCCGAAGTCATGCAGCAGCTGCATCCCGAGCGCGGCGGCCTGTTCGTCGACTGCACGGTGGGGCTCGGCGGCCACGCCAGGGCGCTGCTCGAAGGCGGCGCGACGCGCGTGCTCGGCCTCGATCGCGACCGGCAGGCGCTGGATCGCGCCCGCACGACGCTCGAGCCGTGGGCCGACCGGGTCACCCTCGCGCATGCCGACTACCGCTCGCTCGCGAGCGTCCTCGACGCCGAGGGCATCGCGGTCATGGACGGTGCGCTCGCCGACCTCGGCGTCTCGTCGATGCAGTTCGATGCGCCCGGCCGCGGCTTCAGTTTCCAGCGCGACGAGCCGCTCGACATGCGGATGGACATGTCGCAGGGCGACACGGTGGCCGATCTGCTGGCCCGCGTGCCGGAACGCGAGCTCGCCGACGTCATCTTCCAGTTCGGCGAGGAGCGCTTCTCGCGGCGCATCGCCCGCTCGATCGTCGAGCAGCGCGCCACCGCGCCGATCGACACCACCGCCCGGCTCGCCGCCATCGTCCGGCGCGCCATCCCGTATCGCGGCCACCAGCGCATCGACCCGGCGACGCGGACCTTCCAGGCGTTGCGCATCTGGGTGAACCGCGAGCTCGAGGGGCTCGACGCGTTCCTGGCGACCGCGGTGCGCCGCCTGCGGGCCGGGGCGCGACTCGCCGTGATCACGTTCCATTCGCTGGAAGACCGCATCGTCAAGCACACGTTCCGGGCGCTGGCGCACAGCGACGAGCCGCTGATCGCGGTGCTGACCAAGAAGCCGATCGTGCCCGGTCCAGACGAGATCGACGCCAATCCGCGGGCCCGGAGCGCCAAGCTCCGTGTCGCGGAGCGGCTCGCGTGACGCCCTTCAGCCATCGCGGAGTGGATATGGAGCCGTTCGAATACGCCATCAAGAAGGATGTCCGGAACAATCCGATCGTCCGCGAGGTCGATCGCACCCGCCATCGCGAGCTGTGGCAGTCGGTCGCGGTCGGCGTCGTGCTGATGACCGTGCTGCTGTTCTGGACCTGGCAGCATTTCGAACTGCTGCGCCACGGCTACGAGATCGGCCAGGTGCAGAAGGACCGGGCGCGCGAAGAGGAGCAGCGGCGTCAGCTGCGGCTCGAGTACGAAACGCTGCGGGCGCCGCGGCGGGTCGAGGCGCTGGCGACCAGCCAGCTGCACCTGGTGTCGCCGACGCACGCCGACGCCGTGGTGATCGAGCGCGTGCAGCCGGCCGATCCGCCGGCCCGGACCGTGGTGGCGCGGCGGTGACGGCCTGGCTCGCGAGGGTCACGCGGCCGTTCACCCGCCGGCCCGCCGCGGCGCCGGCGGCGCCGCGTGACGAGGCGGCGGCGTGGCGTCGTCTGATGTCCGCCCGCCTGCGCGTCGCCGGGATCGCCGGCGCCCTGTGGGCGACCGGCATCAGCGGACGGCTGGTCTACCTGCAGGTGGTCCAGCACGAGGTCCTCGAAGCGCGGGCCAGCCGGCAGCACAATCGCACGATCGATCTGGCGGCCAAGCGCGGCGACATCGTCGATCGGCACAGCCGCGTGCTCGCGATGAGCGCGGAGGCCGACTCGATCTACGCCGTGCCGGGCGAGGTGATCAAGGAAGACCGCGACGCCTGGATCGTCAGCACGGTGGCGAAACTGTGCGGCGCGTTGCGCGACTGCACGGCCAGCGAGCGCAAGACGCTGGTCGAGCGGATGGTCAGCAAGCCGGCGTTCGCCTTCGTCCGCCGCTTCGTCGAGCCCGAACAGTCGGCGCGCATCACGGCGCTGAACCTGAAAGGCGTCGGCATCCTGAAGGAGAACCGCCGCTTCTACCCGAACGGCGAACTGGCGGCGCACGTCCTCGGCTACGTCGGCACCGAACACAACGGGCTCGGCGGCATCGAAGCCACCTACGACAAGCTGATCATGGGCCACGGCGGCATCGCGCTGGTCCAGACCGATGCCACCGGCAAGGCATTCAGTCGCGTCGAGAAGCCGCCGACCGTCGGCGCCTCGCTCGAGCTGACGGTCGACACCTACCTGCAGCATCTGGCGGAGCGCGAACTGCGGACCGGCGTCGCCCGCAATCGCGCGCGCGGTGGCACGGCGATCATCATGAATCCGCGGACCGGCGAGATTCTCGCCATGGCCAACGCGCCGACGTTCGATCCGAACGAGTACCGTGCGGCGGCGTCGATCGAACGTCGCAACCGCGCCGTCCAGGATCTCTACGAGCCGGGTTCGACGTTCAAGATCGTCACCGCATCGGCCGCCATCCAGGAGAAGGTGATGCCGGTCGATGCGCCGATCGACGTCGCCGGCGGCCGCATCAAGATCGGCGCGCGCGTCGTCCACGACGATCACCAGTACGGCACGCTGTCGTTCAGCGACGTCATCGTCAAGTCGAGCAACGTCGGCGCCATCCGCATCGGTTTCCGCCTCGGCACCGAGCGCCTCAGCCAGTACGTGGAACGCTACGGGTTCGGCCGGCCGTCGTCGCCCGACTTCCCCGGCGAGTCGCCGGGCATCGTGTGGGATGCCGACAAGTGGACCGAGAGCGCGCTCGCCTCGGTGTCGATGGGCTACCAGGTCGGCGTGACGCCGCTGCAGATGGTGGCTGCCGTCAGCGCGGTCGCCAACGGCGGCCAGCTGATGGAACCGCGGGTCGTCGGGGCGGTGTACCGCAACCAGCTGCGCTACCCGGTGCCGCCCCGGGCCGTCCGTCGCGTCATCGATCAGGTGACCGCGGCGTCGCTGACGACGATCATGGAGGGCGTGGTCGAGCGCGGCACCGCCAAGACCGCCCAGATCGACGGCTACACGGTTGCCGGCAAGACCGGGACGGCGGCGAAGCTCGTCGACGGCCGCTACTCCAAGCAGGACTACAACGCCTCGTTCGTCGGGTTCGTGCCGTCGCGCGATCCGGCACTCGCGATCATCGTCGTCATCGACTCGCCGCACGCCGGCACCTACTACGGCGGCACGGTGTCGGCGCCGGTGTTCAAGCGGATTGCCGAGGACGCGCTGCGCTATCTCGGGGTGCCGCCGTCGATCGACGGCGCGCCGCCGGTGCTGGTCGCCCGGGCGCCGCTGGCGCCGCCGGCCCGGCCGCAGATCCACCCGACCGCGGCGCGCGGGCCGGCGGGTGCCGACGGCGTGCCCGATGTCGCCGGGATGAGCGCCCGTGACGCGATGCGGGTGATGGCGCAGGTCGGGCTGACCCCGCGCCTGGTCGGCGACGGTTTCGTGATCGCGCAGGTGCCGTCGCCGGGAGCCCCGGTGTCGCCGGGTACCGACGTCCGTCTGGTACTCGGCCGGTTGCAGGCCCGCCGCGATCAGGACACGACGGCCAAGCCATGACCTGGTCGGCCCTGTTCGCCCTGCTCGTCGCCCGCAGCCTCGTCGCCCGCGCTCCGCAGGGCGGCGACGGCCTGGCGGCGCAGACGGTGACGGGCATCGCCTACGACTCGCGGCGTGTCTCGCCCGGCCACGTGTTCGTCGCGTTGCGCGGCCTGCGCACCGACGGCGCCGGGTTCGCCCGTCAGGCGCTCGACCGCGGCGCCCTGTGCGTCGTCGCCGAACAGCCGGCGCCAGGCGATGTCGCCGACCGCTGGGTGCAGGTGCACGACGGCCGGCTCGCGCTGGCGCTGCTCGCCGACGGCTTCCAGCGTCACCCGAGCGGCGAGATGCAGGTGGTCGGCATCACCGGCACGAACGGCAAGACGACGACGGCGCATCTCGTGGCATCGGTGTTCGACGCCGCCGGGCTGCCGAGCGGCCTGCTCGGCACGGTCGGCTATCGCATCGGCGGCGAGGTCCGGCCGGCGACACACACCACGCCGGAAGCGCCGGACGTCCAGGCGCTGCTGCGCGAGATGGTCGACGGCGGCTGCACCGCGTGCGCCATGGAAGTGTCGTCGCACGCCCTGTCGCTGCGCCGCGTCGACGGCATGACCTTCGCCGCCGCGGTGTTCACGAACCTGACGCGCGATCACCTCGACTTCCACGAGAACATGGAAGCGTACTACCTGGCGAAGCGGCGGCTGTTCGAGATGCTGCCGCGCTCGGCTCCGGCGCTGATCAACGCCGACGATCCACGCGCCGCCGCCCTGATCGAGACGTGCGGCCGACCGATGACGTACGGCGTCAGCCGTCCGGCGGACGTCAGCCCGGGCCCGCTGTCCTATTCACTGGACGGCCTGGCGTTCGACGTCCGGACGCCGCGCGGTGCGCTGCACGTCCGCTCGTCGCTCGTCGGCCGGCCGAATGTCTACAACGTCCTGGCGGCCGTCGCGACCGCCGTCGCACTCGACCTGCCGCTCGCCGCCATCGAACACGGCATCGCCGCCCTGCCAGGCGTTCCCGGCCGCTTCGAAGTGGTGTCGGCGGCGGCCGACGGCCTGACGGTCATCGTCGACTACGCGCACACCGACGACGCCCTGCGCAACGTGCTGGAGACGGCGCGCCCGCTGACCAGCGGCCGTCTCATCACCGTCTTCGGCTGCGGCGGCGATCGCGACCGGACCAAGCGGCCGCTCATGGGTGCCGTCGCCGGCCGCCTGAGCGATCTGATCCTGATCACGTCGGACAACCCGCGCGGTGAGGATCCGGCGCGGATCATCGAGGACGTCCAGCGCGGGATCACGCCGGACACCCGCAAAGACAGCAGCCAGCGGATCCTCGCCATCGTCGATCGGCGCGCCGCCATCGTCCGCGCCATCGAGCTGGCGCGACCGGGAGATCTGGTGTTGATCGCCGGCAAGGGCCACGAGACGTACCAGATCATCGGCGACCAGGTGCTGCCGTTCGATGACGCGGCGGTGGCGCGCGACGGGCTCGCCCGCCGGCGCAGCAACCCGGGTGTGGTGTAGCGCCGGCCATGCTGTATCACCTGCTCTACCCGTTCCACACGGAGTTCGGCGTCCTCAACGTGACGCGCTACATCACGTTCCGGACGGCCGCCGCCAGCATGTCGGCGCTGGCCATCAGCCTGGTGCTCGGGCCATGGATGATCCGCAAGGTCCGGGAGTTCCAGATCGGTCAGGTCATCCGACAGGAGGGGCCGACCTCGCACAAGGCGAAGGCCGGCACGCCGACGATGGGCGGCCTGCTCATTCTTGCCGCGTCACTCGGCCCGACGCTGCTGTGGGCCGATCTGACGAACGCCTACGTGTGGATCGCCGTGCTCACCACGGCGTCCTACGGCGCGGTCGGCTTCCTCGACGACTACCTGAAGATCGTCCGGCGTTCGCACCACGGCCTGTTGCCGCGCTACAAGATGGGCTGGCAGGTGGCGATCGGCCTCGCGGTCGGCGTCGTCCTGCTGCTGCTGGCGCAGAGCGGCGACTACAACACCCGGCTGATCTTCCCGTTCTTCAAGCGCCTGATCCCGGACCTCGGCTGGATGTACGTGCCGTTCACCGTCTTCGTCCTCGTGGCGTCGTCGAACACCGTGAACCTCACCGACGGTCTCGACGGCCTGGCGATCAGCACGTTTGCGATCGCCGCGGCGACGTTCACCGCGCTCGCCTACGTGACCGGCCACCGCGAGTTCGCCGAGTACCTGCTGCTGGTGCGCTTTCCGCAGTCGGCCGAGCTGACGGTGTTCTGCGGCGCGCTCGTCGGCGCGTCGCTCGGCTTCCTGTGGTTCAACTCGTACCCGGCGGAGATCTTCATGGGTGACGTCGGGTCGCTGGCGCTCGGCGGCGCGCTCGGCACGGTCGCCATCCTGATCAAGCAGGAACTGCTGCTCGGCATTGTCGGCGGCGTGTTCGTCATCGAGGGGCTGTCGGTGATCATCCAGGTCACGTCGTTCAAGCTCACCGGCCAGCGGGTGTTCCGGATGGCACCGCTCCATCATCACTTCGAGCTGATCGGCTGGAGCGAGCCCAAGGTGATCACGCGGTTCGTCATTCTCGGCATCGTGTTCGCCCTGTTCAGCCTCACGACATTGAAATTGCGGTGATGACGACCCGGATGTCGAAACACACACTGGACGTGACCGGGCGCCGGGTGGCGGTGGTGGGTGCCGCGCGCAGCGGCACGGCCGCGGCGGAGTTCCTGATCGGCCGCGGCGCGCAGGTGACGCTGTCCGATCTGCGGCCGGCGATCGCCGACGCCGATCGCCTGCGCGCCGCCGGCATCGCGCTCGAGCTCGGCGGCCATCAGGAGCCGACGTTCACCGGCGCCGATCTCGTGGTGTTGAGCCCCGGCGTGCCGCCGGAGCTGCCGGTCCTCGCCGCCGCCCGCGCGCACGGCGTCCCGGTGCTCGGCGAGATCGAGTTCGCGTCGCGCTTCCTCCCCGGCCGGGTCATCGCGATCACCGGGACGAAGGGCAAGTCGACGACGACGGCACTGACCGGACGCATGCTCGACGCCGCCGGCTTCGACGTCACCGTCGGCGGCAACATCGGGGCGCCGCTGAGCGGTCAGATCGAACGCTCGACGCCTCACACCCTGCACGTCGTCGAGACGAGCAGCTTCCAGCTCGAGCAGGTCGAGACGTTCCACCCGTGGATAGCCGTGATGCTGAACATCTCGCCCGATCATCTCGACCGGCACCGCAGCGTCGAGGCCTACGCGGCAGCGAAGGCACGGATCTTCGAGAACCAGACGGCCGACGACTGGGCCGTGATCAACGCCGACGATCCGCTGGTGCTGTCGCTCGCCCGTCGCGGACGCGCGCGGCTCCAGCACTTCAGCCGACATGGCCTGCCGGCGTTCGGCACGACGCTCGAGGACGGCTGGGTCGTGTCGCGCGGCGCGGCGGGCACCCGGCGGCTGCTGCCGCTGTCCGCGGTCCATCTGCTCGGCGCCCATCTGGTCGACGACGTGCTCGCCGCGGCGACGGTCGGCTGCCTGGTCGGCGTGCCGCCGGACGCGATGACGACGGCGGTCGACGGGTTCCGGGGCCTCGAACATGCGATGGAGCTGGTCGGTGAGGCAGCCGGCATCCGCTTCGTCAACGATTCGAAGGCGACCAACGTCGATGCCGCCCGGCGCGCCATCGAGAGCTTCGACCGCGGCCTCGTGCCGATCATCGGCGGCCGGTTCAAGGGTGGCGACCTTGGCCTGTTGCGTCAGCCGCTGACGCAGCGCGCCACCGCGGTCGTCGCGATTGGCGAGGCGGCCGACCTCGTCGCCGAGACGCTCGCAGACGTGGTGCCGGTGCACCGCGCCGGCTCGATGGACGCCGCGGTCGACCTCGCATACGCGCTGGTCCGGCCGTCGGGCGTGGTCCTGCTGGCACCGGCCTGCGCCAGCTTCGACATGTTCAGCGACTACGCCGATCGCGGACGGCGGTTCAAGGAAGCAGTGGCACGGGTCATCGGATCTGCGGGCCGACCGGGTCGGCCCGATGCGACGGAGGGAGCTGCCGGCTGAGCGGTGAGCAGTCGTCAGTCGGTCCTCGCGATGCAGGATCGGCTGCTGGGAACGCAGGCTACCCCGGCCTGTGAAGCTGGTGCCTCCACCGGGACCGGCTGACGACCGCTGACCGCTCAGAGCAGTCAACACACTATGGCGCGCAAGCTGAAATCCGACAAGGTGCTGTTCATCACCACGGTGCTGCTGGTCTTTCTCGGCGTCGTGATGGTCTACAGCGCGTCCGAGGTCCTGGCGCGAACGCGCTTCGGCGACGGCAACCTCTTCCTGCGCAAGCAGGTCATGTGGGCGGCGCTCGGCCTCGGCAGTCTCGCGCTCGTGATGCGCATCGACTATCGGACCTACCGGCAACCGCTGTTCGTCTGGTCGTCGCTCGGGCTCGTGGTCCTGGCGCTCGTGGCCGTCCTGTTCAGCGCGCCGATCAACAACGCGCGCCGCTGGTTCTCGGTCGGCGGCCTCGGCATCCAGCCGTCCGAGCTCGCCAAGCTGAGCGCCATCTTCTTCGTCGCCTGGTTCCTGGAACGCCGCCTGAGCAGGGTCAACGAGTTCCGCCACGCCCTCCTGCCGATCGGCATCGTCCTGCTGCCGATGCTGGCGTTGATTCTGCTCGAACCCGACTTCGGCACGTCGATGATGATCGCGCTGACGGCGGCCGCGATGATCTTCGCCGCCGGGCTGAACTACGGCTACTTCGCCGGCGCCGTCCTGCTGGCGCTGCCGGCGGTGGCGTTCCTGGTCATCTCGAGCCCGTACCGGATCCGCCGGCTGATGACGTTCCTCGACCCGTGGGCCGACCCGCAGGGCGACGGCTTCCAGATCATCCAGTCGCTCATCGCGGTCGGCACCGGCGGCTGGACCGGCAAGGGACTGACGCAGGGCGTGCAGAAGCTGTTCTATCTGCCCGAGCCGCACACCGACTTCATCTACTCGGTCATCGCCGAGGAGTTCGGGCTGATCGGCACCATCCTGACGCTCATCTGTTTCTGCATCATCGCGTGGCGCGGCATGAAGGCGGCGTCCAACGCTCCCGACGCGTTCGGTTCGCTGATCGCCGTCGGCCTGACCACGATGATCGCGGTGCAGGCGCTCGTCAACATCAGCGTCGTCCTCAGCCTGATGCCGACCAAGGGGATTCCACTGCCGCTGGTCAGCTCCGGCGGGTCGTCGCTGCTCATCAACCTGATCGGCATGGGTGTGCTGTTGAACGTGTCGCAACACGCGTCGACCGAGGCCTGAACCGATGACGGCTGAGGCCCTGCGGGTCGTGATTGCCGGCGGCGGGACGGGCGGACACCTGTATCCGGGGATTGCCGTCGCCCGTGAGCTGCTCCGGCGCCGCCCGGAGGCGCGGGTCTCGTTCGCCGGGACGGCCCGCGGCATCGAAGCCCGCGTCCTGCCGCGCGAGGGGTTCGATCTGGATCTGATCCGCAGCGCCGGGTTGAAGGGCAAGTCGCTCGCCGCTCGCGCCCGGGGCGCGCTGATGATTCCACTGGGGCTCGGCGACGCCTGGCGCATCCTGTCGGCCCGCCGGCCGCACCTGGTCATCGGCGTCGGCGGCTACAGCTCGGGGCCGGTCGTGCTGGCGGCGGCGGTGCGCCGCATCCCGACGATGCTGCTCGAGCAGAACGCCGTGCCCGGTCTGACCAACCGGCTCCTGGCGTCGGTGGTTCGCGCGGCGGCGGTGACGTTCGAGTCGTCGCAGCGGTTCTTCGGCGACAAGGCGTTCGTGAGCGGCAACCCGGTGCGGCCGGAGTTCCTCGAGTCCGCCGGACCGCTGGCGGCGGCGGACCGGGGCAGCGTGCAGGTGCTGGTGTTCGGCGGATCGCAGGGCGCGCACGCCATCAACGTGGCGATGAGCGAAGCAGCGCCGGCCCTGGCCGCGGCACGGCCGGCGCCCTACGTCGTGCACCAGACCGGTGAGCGGGACGCCGAGTCGGTTCGCGCTGCCTACCGCGGCGCCGGATTGCAGGCGGAAGTCGAGCCGTTCCTCTTCGACATGGGGCGCCGCCTGCGCGTCGCCGACCTCGTCGTCTGCCGCGCCGGCGCGACGACGCTGGCCGAGCTGACGGCGGCCGGCAAGCCGGCGATTCTGATTCCGCTGCCGACGGCGACCGACGACCATCAACGCCGGAACGCCGAGGCGCTCGCCGGCGGCGGCGCGGCGGAACTGCTGCTGCAGAGCGAGGCCAGCGGCGAACGGCTGGCGGCGCGGATCCTCGAACTGGCATCCGACGCCCCCCGTCGCCAGCAGATGGCGGCGGCGGCGCGGGGACTGGCGAAGCCGGACGCGGCGCGCGTGATCGTCGATCGCGCGCTGGCGCTCGCGAGCTGACGGACGACATCGTGCTGGGCAAGACGCGCCACGTGCACTTCATCGGGATCGGCGGCATCGGCATGAGCGGCATCGCCGAGCTGCTCGCCAACCTCGGGTACGTGGTGAGCGGGTCCGATGCGAAGCGCTCGCCGGTGACCGACCGGCTCGGGACGCTTGGCATCGAGGTGCGGATCGGGCACGCGGCGGCGCAGGTCGGAGCGGCGGACGTCGTCGTGGTGTCGTCGGCCGTGAAGCCGGCGAACCCGGAGGTCGTCGAAGCCGGACGGCTCGGCGTACCGGTGATCCCGCGAGCCGAGATGCTCGCGGAGCTGATGCGGCTGCGCTACGCCGTCGCGGTGGCGGGGGCGCACGGCAAGACGACGACGACGTCGATGATCGCGCTGGTGCTCGAACGCGCCGGCCTCGACCCGACGGCGGTGATTGGCGGGCGTCTGAGCGCGTTCGGCAGCAATGCGCGGCTGGGGCGCGGTGAACTGATGGTGGCCGAGGCCGACGAAAGCGATCGGTCCTTCTTGCACCTGTTTCCGGCGATTGCAGTGATCACGAACATCGACCACGAGCATCTGGAGAACTACGGCGGGTTCGGCGAACTGCAGCAGGCGTTCGTCGACTTCGCCAACAAGGTCCCGTTCTACGGCGCGGTCGTCGCCTGCGCCGCCGACGCGTCCCTGTCGGCGGGGTTGCCGAAGGTGACCCCCCGGCCCCTCACCTATAGCCTGGCCTCGCCGGCGGCGGCGCTCACCCCCGACGACACGACCATC
>CADEDC010000004.1:0-6585 GCA_902825985.1 uncultured Acidobacteriota bacterium
CACGTGGATCATGCCGGCGTGTCACGCCGGCATGCTCGCATCACCGTGACCGGCGACGACGCTCGGATCGAGGACCTGGGCAGCAAGAACGGCACGACGGTTGGCGGAACGCGCGTTGCCGGCGCAGTGGCGGTGCGCGACCGGGACCGCTGCACCTTCGGCCCTGTGGTCGCAGTCTTTCGTGCGTCAGGTGCCGACGGCTCGACCGTGACGCAGTCCCGGGTGCGCGCGCGAACGGCGTCGTCCGAGCCGCCGGCATGACCGAGTTCGGCTGAAGGCGGATAGGCCGGGTCCAGGGACACCTTGTGTTCATTCCGCCTATCCTCATGCCGGCCGGCGCCCAGTTCGTGCCGCTGGCCGGCGGCGAGCCGCGCTGCTACCATCTCGCTGTGACCGACGCGGAGTTCCACCAGCACCTGAAGGCTGAACCCATGTTCGATTCCGCCATCTACCGGCTTCACGGGATCCGGCAGCGCGGGGCGGTTCGTCGACGCGCTGCTGCCGCTCGATCGGGTCGCACCGCGCATTCCAGGAGCGCGTGAAGTTCGCACGCACGCGGCGCGCGCGGCTGCAGACGAAGGGCGCAGTGGGTATCGATGTGACGCTGGGTGCGTTCCCGTTCGAGGACGAAGCGATTCGACGCAGTAAGGAGATCGCATTCGTACCAGGCCGCGCCCTTCAGCTCGGCACCGCGGGCGCCCTTCGCGACGGCAGTCGCCGCTTATGACGCTCTCTCCAGGCACTCGTATCGGTCCCTACACGATCGTCTCGCTCCTCGGCGCGGGCGGGATGGGCGAAGTGTATCGCGCGCGTGATCCGCGGCTTGGGCGAGACGTCGCGCTCAAGGTGCTGCCCGACGAGATTGCTGCCGATCGGCACCGCCGCAGCCGGCTCGAACGGGAGGCGCGCCTGCTGGCTGCCGTGAATCATCCCGGTATCGCGACGGTCTACGGGATCGAGGCATGGACGGCGGGCCACGCACTGGTGATGGAACTGGTCACCGGCGGCACCCTCGAGGACGCCCTGGCGCTTCGCAACGCCGGAGCGGCTGGCCAGATCCCGCTGGAGGCGCTGCGGATCGCCCGGCAGGTGGCCGCGGCGCTCGAGGCCGCACACGCTCAGGGCATCGTGCATCGGGACTTGAAGCCGTCGAACATCGCGGTGCGCCCCGACGGCATGGTGAAGGTGCTCGATTTCGGCCTTGCGACGATGCTCGACGGGACCGGCGAAAGCCCGGGATCGGCGGCGATGTCGACGCAGGCGCACCCGGGACTCGGGCATGGCGCGGGGACGCCCGCCTACATGAGCCCCGAACAGGCGCGTGGCCTGGCGACCGACACGGGCACGGACATCTGGGCGTTCGGCTGCGTGTTGTTCGAGATGTTCACGGGCTGCCGCGCGTTCGATGGTCCGACGAGGTCCGACGTCATCGCCGCGGTGCTGAGTCGCGAGCCCGACTGGTCGTTGCTGCCGGCCACGACGCCCGAGCGCGTGCAACGCGTGCTGCGCCGATGCCTCGCGAAGGACGTGACACATCGGCTTCGGCATGTCGGCGACGCGCTCACGGACCTCGACGACGCCGACGGCGACACCGTGTCCGCGCCGGCACGAGGGTGGTCGTTCTGGAGGGTCGCCAGCGCAGGGGCGCTGGCAGTGGCGGTGACGGCAGTCCTGATTGGCACCCGCGGCGGTGACGTGGTCACATCGATGGGCCCGTCGCAATACGTGATCCTGCCTCCCGAGGGGACGGCCTTTGGGCTCGGCGTGCGCGACCGAACGCCGGCGCTGGCGATTTCGTCGGACGGCGAGCGGCTGGTGTTCGATGCCACCGACCAGGCGGGCCGCACTCAGCTCTGGATCCGCGGCATCCGCTCGTTCACGGCGCGGCCGCTCGCCGGCACTGACGGTGCGCGAGAGCCCTTCTGGTCTCCGGACGGCGCCCTCGTTGGCTTCTTCGCGGGTGGCAAGCTGAAGACAATCGCTGTGAATGAGGGGACGGTGACGACGCTCGCCGACGCGTCGGGCGGTCTGGGGGGCACGTGGAACGCGGACGGCGTGATTCTCTTTGCGCCGAACACCCAGAGCGGCCTGTTCCGCGTGGCGGCGTCTGGTGGCGCCGCCGTACCTGTGACTACGATCGACCAGCCGGAAGAGTACGGGCACGTCTATCCGCAGTTCCTGTCCGACGGACGTCACTTCCTCTACCTGGACCGCGCCGTGCCGGCGCGCAAGGGCATCTATGTCGGTTCGCTGGATGGAGCCGAGCCACGACGCGTGCTCGAGGCCAGCGAGAAGGCGCGCTTCGCCCCACCCGATCGCCTCTTGTACTTACGGGATGGTCGGCTCATGTCGCAGGGCTTCGACCCGCGCTCCCTTCAGCGTTTCGGCGATCCCGTGGCCGTTGCCGATTCGCTGGGATACATCGCGACGGATGGGCGCGCGTCCTACGAAGTATCAGCCTCAGGCGTGCTCGTCTTTCGCGCCAATGGCTTGCTGGCCGCCAGTCAGCCGGTGATGGTCGATCGGGCGGGCCGCATCCTCGAAGCCGTGGGCGAGCCAGGTGACTACCAGACGGCGAGTGTGTCTCGGGACGGTTCGACGCTGGCGGTCGAGAAGCACGACTTGAAGACGAGCACCGGCGACCTCTGGCTGATCGATCGACGCCGGGGCTCGACGTCCCGGCTCACATTCGATGGGATGCACAACACCAGGGCCGTGTGGTCCCCGGACGGCAAGCGGGTCGCCTTCACGGGACGGCCCGATGGGATTCGCAACCTGCACATCAAGGAGGTGGGGACCGATCACGATGACCCGCTGCTTCCACCCGGCCCCGACAGGATTCCGAGCGACTGGTCGCACGACGGCAGCCGCATCCTCTATCACGAAGGTATCGCACCACATCGCGACATCTGGTCTCTCGAGTTGCCGGACCGCCGTCGTGTTCCATACCTCCGCTCCGACTTCGACGAATGGGAAGCACGTCTCTCACCAGACGGACGGTTGGTGGCGTATCAGTCCAATGAAACCGGTCGCTCCGAAGTGTACCTGCGGTCGTTTCCCGACGGCGGCGGCAAGCGCCAGGTCTCCACTCAGGGGGGGCAAGCGCCGCGCTGGAGCCGTGATGGCCGGGAGCTGTTCTTCATCAACGACCGAAGCGTACTGAGCGCGAAGGTTCACAGGGAGGGCGCGATCACCACGAGCGCGCCCAGTGCGCTGTTCAGCGCCGACTTGCGGGTGGGCGTCGCCGGAGGCTGGTTCGACGTGTCGGGTGACCGTTTCTTCATCGTAGCCAATCCGCCGGGCCCGAACCCGCCGGCGTTGCCCATCACCGTCATGCTCGACCTGGCGCGTCGCTGACGGGGCGCCCGGCGAGACTCCACGGTCCCGCCCTGACCCTCCCCCGGCGCGATCTCTTCGGCGGCCGCTCCGGCGTCGCCGGGCGGTCGGGTCGTCAGAAACGGAACAGTCGATTGACCTTGATGATGAGCGACCGGTTGGACAGTTCGGGAAGGCCGGTCGGATAGGTGTCGCGGGTTTCGTTCCACACGACGAACAGCTCGCTGCCAGGCCGATACTCCCATCGCAGCCGCACGTTCGCGGAGAGCGTGCGCGCCGCCGAGCTGTACTGGACGAGCGCGCTCACGAACATGAGCGGGGTCGCCGAGTAGGTGGCGCGCGTGCCGAGCAGCGTGTTGATGAAGTCCCCCTGCGCGAGCTTCACGGTGTCGACCGAGAACCGCGGCTCGACGGAGAACTTCGGAGACAGGAACACGCGGCCCCGCGACCACGCATACGAGGTCTTGGTGCCGCCGTAGAAGGACCCGTACTCGAAGGCGAACAGCCCGGCAATCCGGCGCTGCGGTCCGACGTTGTAGGCGACACGATAGTTGTCGAAGAGATAGCCGGCGGACGGCAGCGTCACGTTCGTGGCGATCGCAAACGGCTGCGGCAGGAACTCGTAGGTTCGGCTATAGGCAAGCGCTGGACGGTCACCGTTCTGGAACTCGATGGCGGCCTCGCTGTCGATGTCGCGCGTCTCGAGTCGCCCGCGCGTGCTCTCGATGTAGGCGATCGAGCCCATCGTGAAGAAGCGGCGGATCCGCCGGTTGCGCTTCGGCCGCGGGCTGAACCTGACCTGACCGAAGCTGCGCTCCTGGTCGCCGCGCCGGATGAAACCGACCTCCGGGTTGAAGTTCCGCTCGATGACCATGCGCTCGATCTGGACGCCGTAGCGATCGCCGTTGTAGTCCAGGTGCGCTCGATAGCTGGCATCATCGCCACGTCGAGCGTCGCTGCGCGTTTCGGCCCAGTAGGTACTGATCTGGAGGTTGTCGTAGAACGCAAACGTGCCGTCGATGCCGTACGCCTCGTTGCTGCCGACGCCATTCGCGGCACGCGAGCGTGCGGCGAAGATCGCGCCGATATAGCTCTTGCGCAGGATGTCGCGCTTGATGCGCGCTGCCGTGAAGTTGGTGGACCGCGTGCCAGACGTCGGGTCGTCACCGGCCTGAATGTTCAGGAGCCCGAGACTGTAGCGGCCGAAACGCCCGGTCGCGCGGCCGCCGGCGTCGATCGGAATGGCGCGGCCCTCGTTGAGGCCGATGCGGCGGCTGTAGAAGAGGATCGGCGTGTCGCTCGCGGCGCCGGCGTTCGCGCCGCCACCCTGCCCGGCGCCGGCACCACCCGTCGGACCGAAGGACACCGCCCCGCCGAAGGCAAAGGTGCCCTGGTTCTCGAGGAAGAAGTCGCGCTTCTCGGGAAAGAACAGGCTGAACCGGGTGAGGTTCACCTGTTGCTCGTCCGCCTCGACCTGTGCGAAATCCGTGTTGACCGTGATGTCGCCGGTGATGCCCTGAGAGATGGCGAACTTGGCGTCGCCGCCGATGTTGCCGCCCGCCTTGTTGGACAGTCGCGGCGTCGCGGCACGATCGGTGGTGAGATTCGACACGAGGTAGGGCTTGATCTCGATGTTCCGCGCCGGCGGCGGCGCTTCCAGCCCGACGAGCGTGGCCATGAGCGAGGCGAGGAAGTGGCCGCGCAACGTCATCGCCGCCGGAATCCTGGTGATGTACGAGACTTCGTTCTTCCACCGGTTGACGCGACGGGCGTTGAAGCCCCACACCTGCGCGCGTCCCGGCTGGTATCGCAGCGACTTGAACGGGATGGCGACCTCGACGGTCCACCCGCCGTCGAACCGTCCGACCTTCTCGATCCAGACCGGGTTCCAGTCCATGTTCATCTGGCGCTCGTTGGTGACCTGCATGTCGATGCGGCCGCCGAGCGGATTGAGCTCGAACGCCATGGAGTTCCGCCGGTCGTAGAACGTGTCGATCCCGAACGCGAACCCGTCGTTCTGCGCGATCGACGTGTTGTCGCGGCGCATCTCGTTGGCAATCTGCCGGCTGGGATCGCTCTCCCAGCAGCGCGCCGCGACGTAGAAGTTGTCCTCGTCGAAAAACACCCACACCTCGGTCTTCTCGGTCGCGGGTGCGCCGGCCTTCGGATCGTTCTGGATGAAGTCGCTGATCGCCGGCACGGCGGCGTACACCGGCTCCTCGAGCACGCCGTCCACCCGGAGGGGCGCCGTCAGCCTCACCGCCCGCAGCGTCGCGCGTCCCTCGGCGTCGCGCGAGACGACAGCGGGGGCGACGGGCGGAGCCGGTCCGACAATCGTCGGCAGCGACGCCTCGGCCCGACCCTGATCGGATGCGGGCCCGGCCGCCGCCTCGGTCTGAGCCTGTGCCCGCGGCACTGCGACAACGGTGGCCGTGCACAGGGTCATGGCCAGGAAACACACGCCCCGGCAGTGCGTTCGCCAGCTGCGCTTCCGAAGGGCGACCGATGGAATTCGCGGAGTGCGGGTGGGCGCGAGCATCGCGGCACCGGCATTATACGCGCGCGCCGCGCCGACGACCCTGCGTGCGAGGCTGGTCGTACACGACCGCGCCCACTTCGGTGCGTCGCGCGAGTTACGCCAGCTACTCGTTCCGGATGACGATGCGGAGGCCGGTGATGTCGGCCGTGGTGACGGTGAGCGGCGTGACCGTTGGAGCCTTGCCGGTGCCCATCGCTCCCAGGGCGATCGTCTGCGTGCCGGTTGCGCCGGCCGCCGCGGTGACGAGCATTCGCATGCTCATCAGTCGATAGGAACCCGGCTGGATGCCGGTGATCGTGAACGATCCGTCGGCGTTGACGCGCGTCACACCAATGCTGCCGGCGCCGCCCGCCTGGGGCGCCAGTGAGAGGGTCACATCGGACAGCACCGCACCGGTGTCGTCCACGACAGTGCCCGACACCGTGAAGAGCGCACCGCTCTGGACGACGATGTCGATGCCTGGCGTCGTCTGCCCCGCCGAGACGGTGATCGGCACGGCGCGCGCGCGGTCCGTCGTGCCGGGATAGTACGTGCTGAGCGTGCCAACCCCGCCACTGCTGGCCACGAATGATGCCGGGCGAGGCCCTGCGATCACGTAGAACTCACCGGGCGCGACGCCCGCGAGGCGAAACTCGCCCAGGTCGTTCGTCTGCGCCGGCAGAGCGAACGACGAGGCACGTTCGCGTGTCATCGGTTCGACCATCACCATC